>JAZPZK010000098.1:0-12172 GCA_045544675.1 Acutalibacteraceae bacterium | reverse complement strand
ATAATGAAAACGAACGGAATGATAAGACCGGATAAATTATTTTGCGTGGTCATTTTTTTCATATTAGCTCCTTCTATTGAATAGTACAATTAAATTTTATCCATTTACATTCTATCAAGTTTCATATTTTGTGTCAAGCTTCGGCTATATAAAAAAACGACTACAGAAGTAGCCGTTTTTACAATTATTTAACTTCAACTCTCCAGCCGTAGGGATCTTCTCTCTTGCCCCACTGGATGCCTGTAAGCTCATCGTAAAGCTTCTGAGTAAGCTCACCGATACCGCCGTCACCGATTGTCATAACATCGTCCATATAACGAAGCTTGCCAACGGGTGAAACAACCGCTGCAGTACCTGTACCCCATACTTCTTCAAGAGTACCGTTCTTTGCGGCCTCAACAAGCTCGTCAACGGAAATTCTTCTTTCTTCTACTTCGTAACCCCAAGCCTTACAAACGTTGATAATGGAGTTACGTGTGATACCGGGAAGAATGCTGCCGTTGAGTGCGGGAGTAACAACCTTACCGTTAATCTTGAACATAATGTTCATAGCGCCGACTTCTTCGATGTACTTTCTTTCAACACCGTCAAGCCAGAGAACCTGTGAATAGCCTGCATCGTGAGCCTTAACCTGAGCAATAAGAGAAGCAGCGTAGTTACCGCCGGTCTTAGCAAAGCCCATACCGCCCTTAACTGCTCTTACGTAGTCATCCTCAATCCAGATGCCAACGGGAGCAAGACCGCTCTCATAGTATGCGCCTGAGGGTGAAAGAATAACGATGAAGAGATATGTTTTTGAAGGAGCAACGCCGAGGAATTCGTCAGTTGCAATAACAAAAGGACGGATGTAAAGCGATGTACCTTCGTCAGCGGGTACCCAATCTCTGTCAATGTCTACAACTGCCTTAACAGCTTCAACAAACATATCCTCGGGAATTTCGGGAATGCAGAGTCTTTCGTTTGAAGCGTTTGCTCTCTTAGCATTCATATCAGGACGGAAAAGATAAATCTTATCGTCTGCGCCTCTGTATGCCTTAAGACCTTCAAACATTTCCTGACCGTAATGGAAAACCATTGCGCTGGGAGCGAGGGAAAGGTTCTGATAGGGCTCGATTCTTGCATCGTGCCAGCCCTTACCCTCTGTGTAGTTCATAATAAACATATGGTCTGTGAAAATATGACCGAAGCCGAGCTTTTCGCCCTTCTGAGGCTTAGCCTTGGGGGCAGTTGTTTTTGTAATCTTGATATCCATAATTACACCTCTTATTAAAAATCGTAGCCTGTTTTAATGGCCTTAATGTTAATATCGATAAGATTTGCCTTTTTGGGAGGAACAACCTTCTGTACGGTTGCTTCTATACCGTCAAAGGAAAGTGCGTTACAAGCCTTCATAAGCTTACCCATAAGAATCATATTTGCAAGAGTAGCGAAGCCTTCATCCTTTGCCATCTTTGTTGCGGGTACGTAATAGGTTGTTACGTCATCTCTTTCAACCTTCTTGGAGATGAGTGTTGAATCAACAATAATGATGCCGCCTGAAACAACATCCTTCTCGTACTTCTCAAGTGAGGGAAGGTTCATAGCAACAAGAATGTCGGGATTTGATACGATGGGTGAGCCGACGGGCTCATCGCTGATGATAACACTGCAGTTAGCAGTACCGCCACGCATTTCGGGACCGTAGGAGGGAAGCCATGAAACCTGCTTATCAGCAAGAAGACCCTTGTAAGCAAGAAGCTTACCTGCAAAAAGTACGCCCTGACCGCCGAAGCCGGCAATAAGAATCTGTGTAGTACTCATTATTCTGCCTCCTTTTCAGCGTCTCTGTCCTTATATACACCGAGAGGATAGTAAGGAATCATCTTCTCATCTACCCATTCGAGAGCCTTTTCGGGAGTCATACCCCAGTTTGTGGGACAGGTTGAAATAACCTCAACAAGGGAGAAGCCCTTCTTGTCAATCTGATTCTGGAAAGCCTTTTTGATAGCCTTCTTTGCGTTTCTTACATTCTTGACGTTGTTAACTGCTACTCTTTCGATATAGCCTGCACCATCAAGCTGTGAAAGCATTTCTGAAACCTTAACGGGGAAGCCGCAATGGCTTGTATCTCTTCCGTAGGGTGAGGTCTGTGTAACCTGACCGGGAAGTGATGTGGGAGCCATCTGACCGCCTGTCATACCGTAAATTGCGTTATTTACGAAGATAATGGTGATGTTTTCGTTTCTTGCGGCTGCGTGTACTGTTTCAGCAGTACCGATAGAAGCAAGGTCACCGTCACCCTGATATGTAAATACAATGTGGTTATCGGGATCGGAGCGCTTAAGACCTGTTGCAACTGCGGGGGCACGGCCGTGAGCAGCCTCAACCATATCGCAGGCAAAATAGTTATATGCAAGTACGGAGCAACCAACGGGAGCAACACCGATTGTCTTGCCCTCGATACCGAGCTCGTCGATTACCTCAGCAACAAGGCGGTGAATAATACCGTGAGTACAGCCGGGACAGTAATGGAAGGGTACGTCACAAAGTGACTTGGGTTTATCAAATACTACCATTATTCGTTACCTCCTTTGTTTGCTTCTCTGATTGATTCAAGCACCTGCTCAGGTGAAGGAATCATACCGCCTACTCTGTTGCAAAGAGCTACCGGCTTCTTTGACTTTGTGTAAAGTCTGATATCTTCAATCATCTGACCCATTGAAAGCTCAACAGAAATAAAGCTCTTAACCTTATCTGCAGCCTCCTCAAATACCTTCTTGGGGAAGGGCCAGAGAGTGATGGGACGAATCATACCGACCTTTATGCCCTCTTCTCTTGCCTTTACGATTGCATTTTTGGCAACTCTTGCGGCAATACCGAAGGCGGCAACACAGATTTCAGCGTCATCCATCATATATTCTTCATACATAACCTCGTTTTCTTCGATAGTCTTATATCTCTCGAATCTTTCGAAGTTGAATTTTTCAAGCTCCTCGGGAACAAGTGAAAGTGAATTGATGATATTCTTCTTTCTTTCGCACTTTGTGCCTGTTACCGCCCATGACTTGTCATACTCTGTAACCATTGCTTCCTCAAGGGAAACGGGCTCCATCATCTGACCCATTGTACCGTCAGCAAGAATCATTGAAGTCATTCTGTATTTTTCAGCAAGGTCAAAGCCCTTTACTGTAAGGCTTGCCATTTCCTGAACTGAGGAGGGAGCAAGAACGATGGTTTTATAGTCACCGTGACCGCAACCCTTGGTAGCCTGGAAATAGTCTGCCTGAGAGGGCTGAATACCGCCAAGGCCGGGGCCGCCGCGCTGTACGTTAACAACGAGAGCGGGAAGGTCACTACCTGCAAGGTATGAAAGGCCCTCTGCCTTAAGTGAGATTCCGGGGCTTGATGATGATGTCATAACTCTCTTACCTGTTGATGCAACGCCGTAAACCATATTGATTGCGGCAACTTCACTTTCAGCCTGAAGGAAGCATCCGCCGATTTTGGGCATCTTCTTTGCCATATAAGCGGCAATTTCAGTCTGAGGTGTGATGGGATAACCGAAGTAATGACGGCAGCCTGCAAGAATAGCAGCCTCAGCAATAGCCTCATTACCCTTCATAAGTACTTTTTCTGCCATTTTCATTACCTCACTTTTCAACCTTGATTATGCAGTCCGGACACATTGTTGCACAGAAAGCACAGCCGATGCACTTTTCTGCATCTGTCATTTCTGCAGGTGAATGTCCCTTTGCGTTGATTTTATCCTTAGCAATCACAAGGATTTTCTTGGGGCAAGCGATAACACAAAGTCCGCAGCCCTTACACATATCTGTATTAAACGTAACCTTTGGCATAAACATACCTCCAATTTAATAATATTTCTTTTGAAGTTCCAGCGGGAAAAGCTTTTCCGATTTGCCGACAAGCTTTTCACTCACACTTTTCTCGGCGCTGACAAACTTAAGCGGAAGTCCGCTCATTTCACAGAATCGCTCTGCTTCACTGAAGGTGGAAGCAACATCCTCAGCCGTGGTAAGCTCACCGAGATTTGAGTTGTTGACAACTCCCGTAAATTTAAGCTTTGAAGCAAACTCAATCTCCTTAAGTACGGTATATGCTTCTTCTGCGGTTCTCGTAAGAGGTCTGAAGAAGTTTAAAACAAAGAGCATTTCGTAATTATCTTCCGAAGCAATAGCCTCAGAAAATCTGCCCAAAGCAACCGCTCCCGCATCGTCACCGCCTATATCCATAACGGCATAGGAGCTTTTATCGTGAACAACACGGTACATTGTCTGAGGAAGTGAGGGAATATCGAGATTGGTATTTGCAAACTCGGAGCAGATAAGATCTATCCCCTGCTCTTTAAGCTCCTCTTCACTGTCCTTTGTACGAAAATAGGGATTGACTATATCAAGGTCGGCAATAACGGTGGGATAACCTGCTTTTTTTAAATGAAAAGCATAGTTTACCGCAATATTGGTTTTACCGCTGCCGTAATGACCCGCAAAAAGAGTTATACGCTTTTCTGCCATAATCCTACCTCCTTTTTTTTCGTACCTTTAATTATAAAACACCGCGCACCTTTTTTCAACAAAAAATGCTTTTAATTTCGCAGAATTTGAAGCTTTGAAGCAGCGGTGCTTTGTACATTTTGACGATAATCAGTCTTACAGCTTATTTCTCTGGATCTTACCGCTGATTGTCTTGGGAAGCTCGTCTCTGAACACAACAATTCTCGGGTATTTGTAAGGAGCAGTATTTTTCTTAACGTAATTCTGAATTTCCTTTTTGAGCTCTTCGGTAGGCTCTGTGCCCTTTGTAAGCACGATACTTGCCTTAACAACCTGACCTCTCATTTCATCGGGAGCGGCAGAAACACCGCATTCAAGAACGTAGGGAAGCTCCATAATAACATTTTCGATTTCGAAGGGACCGATACGGTAGCCTGAGGACTTGATAACGTCATCAATACGGCTTACATACCAATAGTAGCCGTCCTCATCGCACCAAGCGGTATCACCCGTGTGATACATTCCGTCATACCATACCTCAGCTGTTTTCTCTTCATCACGGAAATAGCCCTTGAAGAGACCGCAGGGTATCTTCTTATCGGTTCTGACAACGATTTCACCGGTTTCACCAACGGGACACGGATTTCCGTCCGGATCAACAATCGCAATATCATATCCGGGGATAGGCTTACCCATAGCTCCCGGCTTGGGAGTTGTACCGACGAGATTACCGATTGTAAGGGTAGTTTCTGTCTGACCGAAGCCTTCCATAATTACAAGACCTGTAGCCTTCTGGAACTGATAGAACACCTCAGGATTAAGAGCTTCGCCTGCAGTTGTTGCATATCTGATTGATGAAAGATCGTACTTGGAAAGGTCTTCCTTGATAAGCATCCTGTACATTGTCGGGGGTGCACAGAAGGTTGTGATATTATATTTAGCAAACATCGGAAGAATCTTTGAAGCATCAAAGCGGTCAAAGTCATAGGTAAATACCGCACCCTCGCTCATCCACTGGCCGTAGAACTTGCCCCAGAGTGCTTTACCCCATCCGGTATCGGAAATAGTAAGGTGAAGGTCTGTAGGCTGAACGCTGTGCCAGTATTTCGCAGTTATAAAGTGACCGAGAGCATATTTGAAGGAATGGCAGGCAATCTTGGGATATCCCGTTGTTCCTGAAGTGAAGAACATAAGCATTGAATCGTCGCCGCAAGCACTGTCCTCTTCCCTTTCAAAGATACTTCTGAAAAGCTTATATTCCCTGTCAAAGCTGTGCCAACCGTCTTTTTCTCCGTTGACTACAACCTTAACAGTAAGCCCGTCATACTTCTTACAGGCTTCGTCAACCTGATTTGCAGTTTCTCCGTCGCTGGTGCAGACAATAGCCTTAACACCTGCAGCCTCAAAGCGGTATTCAAAATCGTGAACAACAAGCTGATTTGTTGCGGGAATAATCACTGCGCCGAGCTTATGAAGAGCAAGAGCACAAATCCAGAACTGATAGTGTCGCTTGAGAACAAGCATAACTCTGTCGCCCTTCTCAATACCGAGACTTCTGAAATAGTTTGCCGCACGGGACGACTCCTTCTTTATATCCTTAAAGGTAAAGCGTCTTTCTGTCATATCGTTGGAGATATGAAGCATAGCAAGCTTATCGGGATATTTATCTGCAATTGCATCAACAACGTCAAAAGCGAAGTTGAATTTATCTTCATTCTTGAAGCTGATATCCTGAAGGACACCGTTTTCATCCTCAGTAGTCTCGATAAATTTTTCAACAACAAGGTTGTGAGTTGTTTTTGTAATCTTGTGCTCCTTTACAACCTGCTGTTCAATGGTATCTTCACCTGCAATAACAACTGCAATGAAGGTACAGTCTTCGCCGTCAACGGCAATCATACCGTGAGGAGTGGAGCTTCTGTAATAGATGCTGTCCCCTGCTTCAAGAATTTCGGTGTGCTTACCGACACGAACCTTAAGCTTACCCGAAATAACATAGTCAAACTCCTGACCGCTGTGTGTAGTGGTTGCAATTTCCTTATTCTGAAGCTCCTCTTTATACTCATATTTAGCGAGATAGGGCTCAGCAAGCTTGTTTCGGAAAAGAAGAGCAAGATGGTCAATCTCAATACCGTCATCCTCGTCCTTTGATATAACCTTTCCCTGACCCTTTCTTGTAACAGTATATGATGAAAGATTACTGCTTCGTCCTTCGAGAAGGTCGGTTTTGCCTATGCCGAAAACCTTTGCACACTTATGGATAAAAGAGAAGGGTAAATCATCGGCACCCGATTCGTATGAAATGTATTCATCGACAGTAAGGTCAACCTTTACGGCCATTTCTTCAACACTGTAGCCTGCAATTTCACGCATCTCCTTAATTCGGAAAGCCACCTCTCTGAGTTCGCTGTCGATTCTGTTCATTTCCATTGCTTTTGCCTCCTTTATGTTTAAAAGTAAAAAATAAACCCGTCTCAAAGAAACCTTTGAGACGAGCAATAAACTAAGTTTATAATACCCGCGGTACCACTCAAATTGCGGAAAACTCCGCCACCTCAAGCTCTGACAAGCTCTATGCATTAACGCAGCAATCACGGAAGGTATCTACTGACCATAGGTTTTCGGACCTTCGGCTCGGAAGTGATAGGAACTGAAATGTTGTTTTATCGGCTTTACAGCACCGCCGACTCTCTGTGAAAACTTGACTTCTTCCGTCTTCGTCATAGCCTTTAATATTAAATTTGAAAGTATTTTAGCACTTTAAGAAGTTAAAGTCAATAGCTTTTATATATTTTTTTCAAATTTTTATCTGAAAAAGCTCAATTGCATTTTTATATAGAATTTTTTCCTTCTCTTCGTCGGTAAGCTTCATAGAAAAGAAGAATTTGAGCTCCTTTTCGTGACTCCACATAGGGAAATCAGTACCGAAAAGCACCTTGTCTGCACCGTATATCCTTACAAGCTCCGCAGCTTCGTCAGGTGTAAACCAATCAAAGCTTGATGAGCAGTCAACGTAGAAGTTTTTGTATCCGCTGAGTTTCTTCGCCGCCTCCTTCCAGCAGGACCAGCCACCGAAATGAGCACCGATAACCGTAAGCTCGGGGTATTTCTCGAGAACGGGTATCATATTGTCCGGATTTGAAAAGCTGTATCTGCTGTCACCGGTGTGAAGGTATACAGGAAGCACGCCTTCACATAAAGCGTAAATCTTATCGCATTTATCGCTGTTGATTTCGAATTTCTGAAAATCAGGATGCATTTTTACGCCCTTAAGACCAAGTGCTTTTATCTGTTCAATATCCCCTTCTATGTTTTCAGAATCGGGGTGAAGAGTACCGAGACCCGTCATAAGCCTGTTGCTGCTTTTAACGGTTTCAGCTATAAAACTGTTTATAGACTGCACCTGAGCAGGCGTTGTTGCAACCGAAAACACTATAAAATGCTTTACACCCGCCTTGGAGCCGTACTCAACAAGAGTCGAAGCCTTTCCGTCATAAAACATCGCAAGATCATAGAAATTGCCTATGCTTTCTACAGCTCTTTGCGCAATTTTATCGGGATAGACATGACAGTGACAGTCTATAATCGGATACTTCATATAATCATCTCTTTTCAAAGCAAAGTGCTCCGACAAGCGAAGCACTTTAGTTTTAATTTATGCGGTCTCAACAGAATTTGCCTTCTGAAGTCCGTATTTTTCAATAGCCTGCTCACGCATCTTGTATTTAAGAATTTTACCTGCGGCATTCATCGGGAATGAATCGACAAAATCAACGTATCTCGGAACCTTATGCTTTGCCATATGATCACGGACAAACTGCTTCATTTCTGCCTCTGTCATTGATTCGCCCTCTTTGAGAATGATACAGGCGGCAATTTCTTCACCGTACTGCTCATCGGGCACACCGATAACCTGAACATCGCTTACCTTGGGATGAGTATAGATAAATTCTTCGATTTCCTTCGGATAAATGTTTTCACCGCCACGGATAATCATATCCTTGAGTCTGCCGGTAATCTTGTAGTTTCCGTCTTCTGTCTTGCAGGCAAGGTCACCGGTATGAAGCCATCCGTCCTTATCGATTGCAGAGGACGTAGCCTTGGGCATCTTGTAGTAGCCCTTCATAATATTGTAGCCTCTTGCAACAAATTCACCGATCTGACCAACGGGAAGCTCATCGCCCGTTTCGGGATCAACAATCTTACATTCGATTTCGGGAAGAGCACGTCCTACGGTACTTACACGAACCTCGATTGAATCGTCGGTTGAGCTCATTGTACAGCCGGGAGAAGCCTCGGTCTGTCCGTAAACGATGGTAATCTCCTTCATATTCATCTTTTCTACAACGTCTTTCATCGTTGCAATAGGACATGGTGAGCCTGCCATAATACCGGTTCTCATATGGGAGAAGTCTGTCTTTTCAAAATCGGGATGCTCAAGCATTGCAATAAACATTGTGGGCACACCGTGGAAAGCGGTAATCTTTTCCTGATTTATACAGGCAAGTGACGGCTTGGGAGTAAAGTACGGAAGAGGATAAAGAGTTACTCCGTGTGTCATTGATGCTGTCATAGCAAGCACCATACCGAAGCAATGGAACATCGGAACCTGAATCATCATACGGTCAGCAGTGGAAAGATCCATTCTGTCGCCGATACACTTACCGTTATTGACAACATTGTAGTGTGTGAGCATAACACCCTTGGGGAAGCCTGTTGTACCTGATGTATACTGCATATTACACACATCGTTGGGGTCAACATTGGCAGCGATACGGTATACCTCTTCAACGGGTACGTTTTCTGCTCTTTCGATAGCCTCCTCCCAGGTAAGACAGCCCTTCTTTCTGAAGCCGACAGTAATAACATTTCTCAGGAAGGGAAGTCTGCGGCAATGAAGAGGACTTCCTGCCTTTGTATTTTCAAGCTCAGGACAAAGCTCGCTTATGATATCTGAATAGTGGGAATCACGGTACTGCTCAATAAGAATAAGCGTGTGGGTATCCGACTGCTTGAGAAGGTACTCGATTTCGTGAATCTTATAGGCAGTGTTTACCGTTACAAGTACGGCGCCGATCTTAGTTGCAGCCCAGAATGCGATATACCACTGGGGAATATTTGTTGCCCATACTGCAACATGACTGCCCGGCTTTACACCAAGTGAAAGGAAGGCTCTGCAGCATTCGTCAACATCGTCACGGAATTCCGAATAGGTTCTTGTGTAATCGAGCGTTGTATACTTGAAGGCATACTGATCAGGAAATTCCTCAACCATTTTATCGAGCACCTGAGAGAAGGTCTTTTCGATAAGTGCCTCCTTCTTCCAGACAAATTCGCCCGTTCCTCTGTTATTCTTATAGAGATGGCTCTTTTTTCTTGAGGGAGCCTGAAACTTATTCATATACTGAACAAAGTGGGCAAAAATAACGTCAATCTCTGTTAAATCAGGCATCCAGTCGGGATTCCATTCGAGTGATATAAAGCCGTCATAATTAACCGAAGAAAGAGCATTTATAACAATATCTACGGGAATTTCACCTTCACCGATAAGACAGTATTCTCTTTCACCGTCAAATTCCGCAGAGTCCTTCAGATGCACGTGTCTGATGTATGCACCGAGGTTTGTGATTGTTGTTTCTGTATCTTCTTTCTGCTCACAGTATGTATGATATACATCCCATAAAGCAGCAAGATTATCACAGGCAAACTCCATAAGAACATTACGGAGCTCAAGCGTGTTTGCAAACATACCTACAGTTTCAATAAGCACCGTAACCTTTTTCTCCTCTGCGTAGCTTACGACACCTGAAAGGCAGTCGATAACATTCTGCTTTGCATTTTCGCATTTGCCCGATGCGTAAACTCTTACGTAAGGCACCTTGATGCTTGCGGCAAAATCGATATATTTTCTTATATATTCTGCATTTTCTTCGGTAGTCTCAAGCGAGATATCCTTGCTGATATCAACACAGGGAATTGAAATGCCGTCATCGGAAAGCTTACGGATTGTTGCGGCTGAATTATACTTATGGAAAGGACCGTCCTTTTGTGTAAGATTACTTTCCATAGCATTGTGAAGCTCAATTCCCTTGAAGCCGATTTCAGAAGCAAGCTCAGTGAAATCCTGCCAGGAATATTCCTTCCATCCATTTATTGAAAAAGAAAGCTTAATCATATTTTATGCCTCCTCATATACAATTTTGTTGAGTGCATTAAGGTATGCTCTTATACTTGCACCGATGATGTCGGTAGAAATACCTTTACCTGAGTAAAGCTTACCGTCATTACGAAGCTTAACGAGAGCCGAGCCCATAGCCTCCTGACCCTCTGTAACAGACTGAATTTGGAAATCATCAAGCTCATAGTGATGACCGACAATCTGCTCAATAGCAAGGAATGCTGCATCGATAGGACCGTCACCGCCTGCAAGACCGCTGATTTTTTCACCGTTCTTTGTCATTGTAATATTTGCAGTGGCAGGAATAATATTACCGCTGTTGATTACATATGATTCGAGGAAATATGTTGTAGGTACCTGAAGAGCAGCCGAAGCAACGATAGCATCAAGCTCCTTTGCACCGACGGGCTTTTTGCGGCTGATACGCTTGAATTCCTCATATACCTTTGTAAGGTCATCGGAGGAAAGCTCGTAGCCGAGATTTTTAACTGCCTTTGATACCTCAGTAATATCATCGTGTTCATTAAGAACAAAATCATCGCTAATCGAACCGAAGGCTGAATCGAAAACTGAGTTCTTTGCCCTCTTGGCATTGGCAATCCACTCAATCTGCTTGGAGATTCTGTTAAATTCTGTCATCTTAACGCCGATTTCAAGACCCAATTCGTCTGAATGGGCACAGACTGCCTGACATACGGGAGCAAGAGAAGCTGCTTCGGTTCCGGAAATTGAAGTAACCTTGATTTCTCTGACACCGGCTTTAATAGCAGAGACACTGCAAGCAGCAGCCATACTCATTTTGTCACTGCACTGAATACCGACGGGAATATTCTCAAGTGAAGGTACGTTTGCGTATACATCGTCAACAAAGTTCGCAATTTCATCAGCAAGCATTGTCTCTGCTGTATCGCAAAGTGTTACAGATGTGGCACCCGCTTCAACTGCAACAGAGATCGCATTATACAGAAACTCCACTTCACTTCTTGTAGCGTCGTCAGCAACAAATTCAACATCGTTGCAAAGAGTCTTTGCCTCAGAAACAAGCTCCTTTATCATTTCAAGCACCATAGGCGGCTTTTTCTTGCAGATATATTCCATCTGCACCGTTGAGGTGGGAACAGCAATCTGTATTCTTGCCCTTTTCGCATCCTTAAGCGCCGATGCTACCCTCTGCACGTCCTTATCCTCAAGATTCACCATAACGGCAACCGTGCTGTTTTTTACACATGATGCAATTGATTTTATCAGAAGAACGTCTGTTTTCTCTTTTATAATAGCAGGAAGCTCGATAACGGAAACATTAACCTTGTCAAGTAGCTTTGCGATTTCAATTTTCTCTCTGAACGAGAGCGTGTAATCGTTCTTTTTAGCCGCCTGCTTTAACGTGATGTCTGCAATTGATAATTTTTCCATTTCTAAAACTCCTTTTTCAGGTATTTTATCACTCTTGCGCAGATGATAACAAAAAAATCCTTGAAATTACCGAAGTAACTTCAAGGAC
>JAZPZK010000097.1:0-21668 GCA_045544675.1 Acutalibacteraceae bacterium | reverse complement strand
GTACAAAGGCCGGAGGAATTCTTTTACTGAAAACTCACTTGAGCGGATTCCGAATGTCGGAATACACGGTGCAGAGACAGCAGACGATGTCATTAGACAAGTTTAACAGCCTTAATGGAGGGTAGAGCCCAGCGGTCTGTTTTATTAAACCTTCAAGTAAGCTGAGCTATGGAACTCACGACTGTCTGTAAAGCAGACGAGGAGAAATTAAGAGCTTCAAGTTCAAGTTTTATTTACTTTGGTGAAAAGAGTAACCTATGTAGAGAAGGCGTAAAATTAAAGACTATGCGAAGCTCATTCGGACAGGTTGCAGAAGCGTGTTTTTGCTTCCTTTTGTCACAACCGACAAAAGGAAGTGCCAAGCGGCATGAGCGTTAGTTGTGTAAAAGGCTGATTAAGCATTAAGGTGAAAAAGCACAACCCCGTGGCATAAGCGTTACCACGGTAAAAGGTCGATTAAGCATTAAAGCGAGAAAGTAGCACCTTTACCTCTATACACCCGATAAAAACAGAAAAAACTTTCTGTAAAGGTATTGACATTTACACCGTAATTTAGTATAATAGCCAAGCTGTAAAGGAAAAACTCTTTACATAGGCAGGAGGGAAGTGTAAAAATGGCGAAAAATCTTGAGGTTACAATGCTTTTTGATATTTACGGCGAAATGCTTACCAAAAAGCAGCAGGATTTTATCAGCTACTATTACGATGACGACCTTTCCCTTGCCGAAATCGCTGAAAATGAAGGCATAACCCGTCAGGGAGTACGTGATGCCATAAAGCGTGCCGAAGCTCAGCTCTTTGCTTTTGAGGAGCAGTTAGGTCTGCAGGAAAGGCTTGAGAAGCTCCGTGAGGGTATGGCAGAAATCCGTGAGCTGTGCGAGGTAATCAACGAGGTTAACCGTCGCACGGTGCTTTCAAGGGAGATTAACGATTCAACTGCAAGAATCGATGTTCTCACAAGAATGCTCAGCGAGTAAATATATTTAAAAAGGATTGATTCAAGTGGCATTTGAAGGTCTTTCAGATAGACTTGAAGCCGCCTTTAAAAAGCTCAGAAGTAAGGGTTCACTCACCGAGTCCGACGTTAAGGAGGCAATGCGTGAGGTAAGAATGGCTCTTCTCGAGGCTGATGTTAACTATAAGGTTGCAAAGGACTTTACCTCAACGGTAACCGAAAGAGCAATCGGCTCAAAGGTTATGGAAAGTCTTACTCCCTCACAGATGGTTATCAAAATCGTCAATGAGGAGCTTACAGCTCTTATGGGCGGCACAAAGTCAAGACTTAACACTGCAAACCATCCGCCCACGATCGTTATGATGTGCGGTCTTCAGGGTTCAGGTAAAACCACACACAGTGCAAAGCTTGCACTTATGCTTAAAAATCAGGGTCACAGACCTCTTCTTGTAGGATGTGACGTTTACAGACCTGCAGCTATCAAGCAGCTTCAGGTTGTTGGTGAAAAGGCAGGCGTACCTGTTTTCGAAATGGGACAGATTGATCCCGTTGAAATTGCCAAGCAGGCAGTAGCCTACGCCAAGGACCACGGTAATGACTATGTGTTCCTTGACACCGCGGGCCGACTTCACGTTGATGAGGAGCTTATGACCGAGCTTAAGAACATCAAGAGCACGGTGCATCCACACGAAATTATGCTTGTAGTTGACTCAATGACAGGTCAGGATGCAGTTAATGTTGCTTCCTCCTTCAATGAGGCACTGGGTATAGACGGTCTTCTTCTTACAAAGATGGACGGTGACACCCGAGGTGGTGCGGCACTTTCCGCAAGAGCTGTTACGGGCAAGCCCATCAAGTTTGTCGGTACCGGCGAAAAGCTCGGCGACCTTGACGTATTCCACCCCGACAGAATGGCTTCGAGAATTCTCGGTATGGGTGATATGCTTTCTCTTATCGAAAAGGCTGAAATGGAGCTTGACGAGAAGAAGGCAAGAGAATTAGAGCAGAAGCTCAGAAAGAATAAGTTTGACCTTAACGACCTTTATGACCAGCTCAGTCAGGTGCGTAAGATGGGCTCGATTAAGGATATGCTTAAAATGCTTCCCGGTGTGGGAAGAAAAATCGATGATGTGGATATCGACGAAAGACAGTTTGACAGAGTTCAGGCTCTTATTCTTTCCATGACACCTCAGGAAAGAGCAAAGCCCGACATTATCAACCCCTCAAGAAAGCGCCGTATCGCAGCAGGTGCGGGTATGCAGGTTGAGGATGTCAATAAGCTTCTCAGTCAGTACAGACAGATGCAGAAGATGTTCAAGCAGTTTAACGGAAAATCCTCAAAGAAGATGATGAAGCGAATGAAAAATATGCCCGGCGGTATGAACGGAATGGGCGGCTTCAATGGCTTCGGTATGTAAGTAAAAGACACGTAAACAACACAGCGTGTTTAAATAAAAAAGAAAAATAATTTATTTGGAGGTCATTAAAATGGCAGTAAAAATCAGACTTCGCCGTATGGGCGCAAAGAAGGCACCTTTCTACCGTGTAGTTGTAGCAGATTCAAGATATCCCCGTGACGGTCGTTTCATCGAAGAAATCGGCTACTACAATCCTATGACAAACCCCGCAGACATCAAGATCGACGCTGAGAAGGCTCAGAAGTGGATTGCTAACGGCGCTCAGCCCACTGACACAGTTAAGGTACTTCTTAAAAAGAGCGACATCCTTAAGTAATTTCGGAGGTACGCGCTTTGAAAGATTTACTTATATCAATTGCCAGCGGTTTGGTTGATGAACCCGATAAGGTAACTGTTGACGTTGACGACATTAACGAAGAGGGTGTTGTTGTATATCACCTTCATATTGCTCAGGATGATATGGGTAGAGTTATTGGTAAGCAGGGCAGAATTGCAAAGGCTATCAGAACTGTAATGCGTGCAACTGCAAACAGAAGCGACACTAAAATTTCAGTTGAAATCGACTGATACAAAAAAGCACTCCGATGAGGAGTGCTTTTTTAATGCAAAATGCAAAGTGCAGAATGCAAAATGAAAAATGCAGAATGCAGAATGCAAAATGCAAAATTGCGTCCGACGGTGATGAAGGGGTAAGGCTTTACCCGCCCCATCGGGGTGTTAGCGTAGGGATACGGCTTGCCGTGTCCGTTATGTTTTTCATTCAGACAAAAAATTCGACCGCTTGAACAAAAGTATTTACACTATTGAAAAAATTTGATAAAATAAATAATAAGGAGGGGATAGCTATGAAGGTTAAAACCTTTAGAAATATATTGCTTGCAATTTTAGCTGTTGTTATTATATACAGATTCTTCATTCCGTTTTCTCTTGAGGATATTATTTTCAGAAACAAAGAAAATACACTTTTCGAATATGCCGATATTGAACTCTATGTTGTAATTCTCTCTGTTCCGATATTTGTTGCTGCAGCTGTTTTCTTTTACAGAAACAGATATAATGTGATGACTAAAAAAGGAATATGGATTATGTCTCTCGTTTTTGCTTTTTTGATTTTGTTTCCTGCGGCTTCGTACCCTTCAAGAACGGAAATAACTTCAGAAACAATAACAACACATAATCTTTTAGGCCAGCCTTCAAAGGTTTATAGAATTGAAGATGCTGAAGAGGTTACTGTAGGCTTGAAAGTAGATTCTCATTTTACTCGCACAGGTTCTTCTTCAACTATGTTATTTACGTACTGCATTGAATTTGAAGACGGTTTCGTTTATGATTTCGGCGGACCGAATGATGATAAGGTATGGAATCAGATAATAGATTCGGTTAACAAGACAGTTAAAGAAAAAGGTATTGAAAAAATAATTGTCGGTGAAAGATATCTCTACATCGATACCTATGAGGCTTTGATAAATTATAACAGCTACGAGGATTTTGTTATGCCGTTCCTCGCAAGAATTGAAAGCTTGATGTATGAATAAAACACAGGGCAGAGGATTTATCCTCTGCCTTTCCTTACTACTTACTACTTGCTACTTACTACTTACTACTCGTTCCGTCCTTATGACTTGCTATTGCATAGGAATAAACCATAGGTGCAAATGCAAGTATAAGTGTAAGTGCCATAAACACAAATATATTCTCAAATACCGCTGTAAGACATATTATAACGCCGCCTATGACCCATATTTTACCTGCGAAACGGTGAGTTTTGTACCAGTTTTCCTTATCGTGCAGTGTGGGCGGGATTTTAATGCCGAGGGAATAATTCTGCTTTACCTTGGGCATAAGGTTGCCGATGATGACAAAAAGCACACCCATAAAAATTATCAGAATCGTTACAACGGGTATGGTGTTATTGATGGAATAGGTGAAGCAAAGCACACAAAGAAGAAGGGATAGAAGGGGAGTGATCCAAAGTACGATTTTAAAATTTTTGTCGGTGATATTGCTGTGCTTAGGGTCAAGCCTTGTTGCAAGGATACACAGAAGGTGTATGCCGAGCAGTACAAGAGGCAGACCGAATACTGCAAATGCTTTGCTGCTGTAGGCGTCAGCTTCACCGCTTACACCGAAGTGGGTTGCGATTTTATCGGGGAGCTTATCCCACATAATAAGACCTATAACAATAGGTGAGAGGGTGATAAGTGCGGTTGCAATTATAGTTTTAAGGTTTTTCTTAATCATCGTTGCTGTCTCCTTTCAAATCGGTTATCCAGAGAATTATTTCTTCCAAAACAGAAGCGTTAAGCTCATAAAAAATGAATTTGCCCTCACGCTCGTCGCGGATAAGCTCAGCTTCTTTCAGTATTGACAGATGTCTTGAAATGGCTGCAAAGCTTATGGAAAACTGCGCCTCTATTTCACCTGCGGAAAGCCTGCCTTTTTTAAGCATATTGAGTATTTCGCGGCGTGTGGGGTCGCTGAGAGCTTTGAGAGTGTTCTGTATTCCCATTTTATCAGTCCTTTCACGAATATTTAACAATTAACTTAATTGTTAAATGAATTATAGCACGGATTTTTTTGTTTGTCAAGAGGGAAGAAGAAAAATTAAGAGCCACGGTTTCGTACCGTGGCTCGGTGTTGTTTATTCCTCCATACTGCCGAAAAACTTTGCAAGGAAGGGCTTGATGTATTCTTCGAGCCAAAAGCTGACCGTTTCGGCAATGTGAGCTTCGAGCGTATCCTTATAATAATTTGTGCCGTCATTGTCAAACTCACCATTGATGTCTACCGACTTATAGTATTCAAAATCGTCTGACCAGAAGAAAATGGAATTCTCATAGTGACCTTCGATTGTGCTGTAGTCTGCAGCAACGGTTACACTTCCCGCAAGGCCAAGAGAATAATCATAGCTGTTTTCATCATAGTAGAGAAGCACGTGTCTTCCGTCAGGGAGAGTATATGTGCCGGTGAAAACAATACCGTGATAATCATTTATGGGGTTTTCAACATCTGTCGGATAAAATTCAAACAGTACAACATTGCCCTCGCGTACGCTTTCAACGAGATTTTTAACCTGTCTGGTATATTCCTTTGTGCCGGGGAAGAGTCCCTTATTTTTGGGAAGAAGTGTTGTTGCGGAATGTGCATTATAATAGTTAATATAGCTTATAAGCTCCTCGTCGGGTACAAGATCACGCACACACTCTGCACCCTCCTGAGTTGAAACTACGTCAATTATGCCGTGTTTCTGAAGACATACGGTGTTTGCAAAGCCGATGCAGGCGCCCGGGAACTTCCATTGGTCATAGTTTTTGAAAACAAGGTTCATAATTGAGCCAAGCAGACTGAGATAGTTGCCCTTGGAAATGTTAGTAATGCTTTCGTGAAGCCGTGCCTTATCTTCGTCGGTGAAATAGATTTTGTTCTCACCGTTAACAAGCATATGATCTCTCGAGTTTGTGAAGGAGTATACATCCTCGGGCTGAAGTGCAACGGGTGTTGTGATGGGGTAAAGGTCAATTATACCGCTTCCGTCGGGAAGTGCATTTTCATCGAAGAAATAGAACTCCTCGCCTTCTTTTGTCTCCCAGCCTATAATAGCTTCACCGTCAACGATATAGTTTTCAATATCCTCGTTAAGGTAGGTTTCTCCGTAAGCTACCTCGATAAGTTCTTCGCCGTTACCGAAGTTATAGCGGTATGCAGTTTCGCCCTTGGGAAGAGTTGATGCTATGCGGGTGATTTTGAAGCCGTAATCAGTGCACTGAGCGCCTGTAATCAGATAAATAGCGAAGGATGAATAGGGAATATAGATTGTTCTGCCCTTAAGCTCATCACCGGTGAACCCTAACTCATAATAATAATCGCAGGAGATAATGAGCGCATCCACGCCTACGGCGTGTTTGCTTTCTTCATCGCAGGGGTCGGAGAAATAATCCTCGTCCTGACAGTAGTCGTCATCGAGCGTTTCCTCGTCGAAATAGCCCCATGGACATCCGTCAGGGTGGTTGTTGCAGACAAAGTCAGTGTCATCTATGGATGTTTCGTTCGAGAAGGTGATGTAAAGTCCCTCAACGTTTTCCGGGTGTTCGTAGTACCACTGCTCAAATGAATTGTTTTCGTAATCGTGCTTGCTTTCGGGTAAGTCAGCGCCTGCGTTTACGGGCATAATCATCATAAGTGAAAGCATAAGCACAGAGAGTAATGCCGAAATGATTCTCTTCGATTTTTTCATAGTGTTTTCTCCTTTTATCAGCTCTGTATGGCAGAGCTTGAGTTTATTTTAAGTTCATTATATAATATTTAACTCTTAATGTCAATAAAGCATTTTCTCGCGGATTACTTTAGCGTTACAACCGTAACGCCTGTCTCACCCTCACCGTAAACGCCGAGACGGAAGCTCTTTACAAACTTATTCTTTCTCAGATGCTCGTGAATACCCTTGCGAAGAAGTCCCGTACCCTTGCCGTGAATGAGGGTGATTTCACCAAGACCTAAGCGAAGGGCCTGATCAATATAGCGGTCAACCTCAATGATGCCCTCCTCAACATTCATACCTCTCAGGTCGCAGCGGTTCTGTGCCGTTGAAGCGGCAGAAAATACGTGCTCCTTAGTGTTTGCAACGTTACGTGGCTTGTTGGTGTTCTGCTTTTTCTTATCCTGCAGACGCACATTCTTTTCGGGGGTGCGCATCTTCATAACACCTGCAAGCACCTCGATATTACCCTTTCTGTCTGCAAGAGCCGTAACCGTGGCGGTTTTGCCCATATCTACAACAAATACCTCATCGCCAACCTTAAGCGGTCGGGGAAGCTCATAGTTTTCATCCTCGATAACTGCCTTTACAACAGGGTTTGTTATATCGTCAAAGTCGGCAAGGCCCTTTTTCATAAGCTGCTTTGCACGTCTTGCCATTTCGGATTTGTCCTTTGACTTTTCGCTCTGCTTTTTAAGCTCTTCAAGCTCATTTTGCAGAGTGTAGGCGCTTCTTTTAGCCTGCTCAACAATTTTTAAAGCCTGACTTCTTGCCTTTTCAAGCTCCTTTTCACGAAGAGCCTCAATTTCTTGCTTGTATTTCTGAGCCTCGGCCTTTTCTCTTTCAGCCTCAGCCTTGAGAGAATCGGCAATCTGCTTCTGCTTTTCGAATTCCTGACGGCTTTCCTCAAGGGATTCAATAACCGACTCAAACTGAGAACTCTCCTTTGAAACAAGCTGCTTTGCCCTTTCGATGATTTCCTCCTCCATACCAAGATGAAGAGAAATTGCAAAAGCGTTTGAGCGTCCCGGTGTACCGATAAGAAGTCGGTAGGTGGGCTTGAGGGATTTTACGTCGAATTCGCAGGAGCCGTTCTGAATACCCGGGGTCTGAAGGGCGTAAGCCTTAAGCTCTGCATAGTGGGTTGTTGCGGCAATTTTTGCCCCTTTTTCGTGAATCTTTTCGAGTATGGATATAGCAAGAGCCGCACCCTCAATGGGGTCGGTGCCTGCACCTAATTCGTCAATAAGCACAAGGCTTTTTTCATCAGCCTTATCAATGATGTCGATGATGTTCACCATGTGTGATGAGAAGGTGGAAAGGCTCTGCTCGATGCTCTGCTCATCACCGATATCTGAAAGAACCTTATCAAATACGCTGATTTTGCTCTGCTCACTTACGGGCAGCATAAGACCGCACATAGCCATAAGGCTCATAAGACCGATGGTTTTGATTGAAACGGTTTTACCGCCGGTATTGGGACCTGTGATGATAAGGGTATCAAAATCCTTACCGAGCATAATGTTGGTAGGTACAACCTTTTTGGGGTCAATGAGGGGATGACGTGCATTTTTAAGGTCGATAATGCCTTCATCGTTTATTTCGGGGCAGGATGCCTTCATTTTGTAGGCAAGCTTAGCCTTTGCAAAGATGAGATTCAGCTCAACGGCACATTCATAGCTTGCCTTGATACCCTCATAAAATCCGCCTGCTTCCATTGAAAGCTCAAAGAGAATACGGTCAATTTCATCTCTTTCCTTGCTCTGAAGCACCTTGATTTCGTTATTTGCCTCAACAACTGCCGTGGGCTCAATGAAAACCGTTGAGCCGCTTGATGAGGTGTCGTGGACAAGACCCGAAATTTCACCTCTGTGCTCTATCTTGACGGGCACAACATATCTTCCGTTTCGCATTGTGACGATGTTTTCACGCAGAAACTTCTGGAAGTGGGTGGAACGGGTCAACTGGTCAAGCTTGTCGCGCACCTTTGATGAAGCAATACGTATTTTACGTCTTATATCGTAAAGGGTGGGGGAGGCATTGTCGCTCATTTCCTCTTCGCTTATGATAGCTGAGGTTATTCTGTCCTCGAGGAATTTGTTTGGCATCATCGCCTCAAAATATGTATCAATGGATGTAACAACACCGCTGTTTTTGCTTTTCCATTCAGAAAGGGAGCGTATGACACGAAGAACCTCTGCAATATCCAGAAGCTCGCGCATATTTAGTGCGCCGCCTGCATTAGCTCTGTGAAGGGAGTTGTTTACATTTTTAAGTCCGCCGAAGGCAGGTGCGCCGAATTTAGCCATAAGCAGATAGGCGTCATCGGTCTGCTTAAGAAGCATCCTTGCAAGGTCAATATTGCTCTGTGGGGTCAGATGCTCTGCGTCGTAGCGTGCATCCTCGCAGGTGGTTTCCTCGCTGAGCATAGAAAGCACCTTATCAAGCTCAAGAGAAATATGATGCTTGTTCATTTTGTCATCTCCTTTCAGAGATTTTTCATAGTTTTATAAAAGTCAAGTGTTTTGAAATTCTTAAATGTTATATTTTTAACATACTTTTCCGTAAGCTCGCTCAGCGACAGCAGATTATCCTCTGAAAGGCTGAAGCTGTATATCTTTTCGGGAGCGCTGAGGCTTATATGTCTCATAGCTGAAAGTATTCCCGGAGAAATCTTAACCGCCCCTGCAGACCTTTCACAGTCGCCGCAGTAAAGGGCGCCGCTACGTATATCAAAATACATTGTTTCTTTTTCGTATTCCGAACAGACGGCACATCCGAGAAGAGATGGCATAAAACCTGCATCGCAAGCCATCCTCAGCTCAGTAACCGCTTTTATGAGCAGATCGCTTTTCTTTTTCTGACAAAGCAGATGCATCGAGTTAAGAATAAGCGATAAAAACTCGTCGCTTTTCTCTTCCTTCGGTGCAAGCTCTCTTACAAGCTCAGCAAAATACTGAGCGAGGGAGAGATCGGTTATATCCTCTCTTAAAGAGAAAAAGACCTGCTTTGGTGAAGCTTCCCTTATAACATAGGTATCGCTTCTGGTTGTGTCCATAGTGAAATCAGAATAGCACAGCAGGTCTGTTGCAGAAACGCTTTTATTTTTAGGGCTTCTGCCGCCGTTGACAAAGGCTCTGACTACACCAAGCTCTCTTGTGAGAACTGTGATAAGCCTGTCCTTTTCGCCTGTTGTCTGTTCACGTATCACTATACCGTCGGTCCTGAGGGTCATAGTTGAAATCCTCCAGATTCGGGTCGTCGAAAAACAGCTCCTCGGCAAATTCCTCGTTAGCGCTTTCGTTATCGTAGCCCGATGCATTTTTATATTTCAGATAGTCGGAAACCTTCCCGCTTTTTATGAAGTTGTCCCAAAGTTCACGCTTGTTCATTTTTCTGCCTCCAAGATAGTCTGTTCTAGTTATACTCCTATCTTATGCAGAAATTTGCCGTCTAAACGGGAAAAAATATTTTAATGCGCAATTCGCAATGCGCAGAACCTCTCCGTCACCCTTCGGGTGCCACCTCTCCTTTCAGGAGAGGCAAGACTGAGGTAGCTCCTACGGAGCACTACAACGCAATCGCGGGCAGCAGTCATAAAACGGATGATTTTCTGCCGCCGGATATGTGCTGTGCTGCAGCCGCGATGTCAAGTCAGCATCAGTTGTTCTGATTTTTAGTTATTGACATAAGGATTTTTGTAATTTCCTTGCAATCCTCGTATATGCTGTTAAAGTGCTTTTCTTCAATATAGCCGCTTTCATACAGAAGTTCTAACCAATAGAGTGTTTCCTCTGCTTCCTTGAGACATATATTGAATTTGAAATAAAAGTCAGCATCAGTCTGTCCTCTGACCGCTTCTCTTGCATTGGCACCGATACTTGTGCCGCTTCTGAGAATTTGCTTTGAAAGAATAAATTCCTTTTTTGTTTCTGTTAAATATTTATATAGCTTTATAATTCTCAAGGCAAAAGCCTTTGACTTATCAACGATAGGATTGGCTTCCTTCAAAATCTCACTTCCCTTTTATTAAAACAAAGCCTGAGTGGCGGAGCAAAGCTTAAGATTTTATCACTTTTTCCCGCGATTGCGCATTGCGAATTGTGCATTGCGCATTGAATGTAGTATCAGTCAAGTCCGAAATTATGGATCAGGCCTTCTCTGTTGCGCCAGTCCTCTTTAACCTTAACCCAGCACTGAAGATTGATCTGACAGGAGAAAAACTTTTCCATATCCTGACGTGCATAGGTGGAAATACGCTTGAGGGTTGCACCCTTTTTGCCGATGATGATACCCTTATGGCTTTCCTTTTCGCAATAGATTATTGCCTCAACGTCCATAAGGTCCTTGTCGGTGCGCTCGCGCATTTTTTCAATAGAAACTGCAACACCGTGGGGGATTTCCTTATCAAGAAGGCGAAGCATCTTTTCTCTTACAATTTCAGATGCAATAACTCTTTCAGGCTGATCGGTAAGAGTATCTGCAGGGAAGAAATGCTCTGAGGGGAAGGCAAGGGCTGTAAGCTCATCACAGAGAGCATCGAGACCATCGCTTTTAGTTGCCGAAACGGGAACAACGGCTGTAAAATCAAAGAGTGCGGTGAGCTCGGAAATTCTGCCTATAAGCTGAGTTTTATCCTCAACGGTGTCGATTTTGTTTATGGCAAGAACAACGGGCATTTTTTCCCTTTTGAATTTTTCAATAAGCTCAAGCTCGCTTTCCTTAAGCTCACCTGAGGGTTCAACAACGAAAAGGCATGCATCCACACCTGATATGCTGTCACCGACAGCTTTTATCATCTTTTCGCCAAGCTTTGTTTTAGGTCTGTGAAAGCCGGGGGTATCGGTGAAAACAAGCTGAATACTGCCTTTTGTCAGCACACCCATAATTCTTGTGCGGGTGGTCTGAGGCTTATCGGAAACAATAGCTATTTTCTGACCGAGAAGTCGGTTAAGAATGGAGGATTTGCCAACGTTGGGCTTACCTACTATAGCAATAAAAGCGGTTTTATTTTCATTCATTGTTTTGTACCTTCCTTAGTATTCACCGGTTTCATCAAAGATGATGTAATTCGTATAGCCGGATTTTTTGATGGTGGAAATATATTTAGATGAATATTCACTAATATCTATAACGGGTATAAAGCTCTTGTCGGGGTTTTTATTTTCGATAAGTGTGAAAAGAGAAAGCATTGAAGAAAACTTTGCCTTTCTGTCAACGGTATATGCCGGGTCTCTTACCGAAAGGTCAACGGTATAGCTGTCGTAAGCAGCATCGGCAAAATAGCCGTCAAACTGCTCTGCATTGCCATCAAGGGCGGATTCTGCGGTGTAGGACATAAGAATATATGCATCCTCACCGAGGGAAGCCTTAGCTCTTCTGACAAAGGTTTTAAGGGCTGCGTTTTTGCTTTCATGATTCCATACACCGGGGTAGGTTGCGGTTGAAGTGTTTTCCGTGTCGGGATAGCAGCAGCTTTCAAGGATAAAGGAGCGTATGTCAAGACTGTAAAGCTCCTTGAGCACACCGATAAGATAATTCTGATTTCTGCCGAGGCAAGGGTTGAGCCAGGGCTTACCTCCGTTTTCGTCGCTGCCGTCAAGCCAGCTGACGTCGGTGTCCATATATTTTATTGAAAGCTCAGGACTTGAAGAAGCAACGGCAGGATCCTCGAAGCAATACACCCTTGCCACGACCTCTATGTTCTTCTGTGTGAAAAGGTCAAGTGCACGCCGCACAGTATCGTTATCGTAAACCGAGCATTTTCCGTTAATGGCATAGCTGAGCATTGATGAGTAGTTAAGCTTACCCTCAGCAGTTTTGAAGTCGATAACAACGCTGTTGCAGTTTTTTCTGCGGATTTCCTTTATAAAGCCTTTGATATATGCTGTGTCGCCAAGCTTATCCGAGGGCATATAAAGGGCTTGTATGCCTTCTGCTTTAAGGATGTTTTCCTTTATTTCAGAGCCTTGATTTTCAGAGTATGAAGGCTCCTTGCCTGAAATTTCAAGAGCCACAGAAACGGCAAAGAAGGAAATGCAGACAAGCGAAAGGAACATAACCGCAGTAAGGAACACCTTTATCGGTGTTGAACGGAATCTTTTATGCTTTCTTCTTTTTATGGGAATATTACCTGCAGGGTATTCCCTTGAGAAGGTATAATAGCTTTTTTTGACGCGTAGGCTTTTGTCCTTTTTCATTTCAGATAAAAGAGCCCGGAATTTCTTTTTCATAATTGACCTCTCAGTTGAAGGATGCACCGGATGAAACGCAGCTCAGAGCAAGAGCCACAAGGCAGATGTAAATAAACAGGGCGGGAGTGCCTTTGAAAATTGAAGGAATGTGAGGGTTAGCATGTATGTGCCTCATACCTGCTCTGATAATAAGCACGGAAAGAATATATGCCGCACCTGCACCCAGAGCGTATCCGACTGCCGAAGCAAGGGAGCTTTTCGCGATAAATGGCAGGCTCAGAACAAGGCTGTTGAAGGCACACATACCAAGGGAATTCATATATTTCCTGTCGGCTCTGAGGATAAATTTACAGAAAAGAGCCGAAATCAGATAGATTAAGGTGAGGATAATGACACAGACAAGGTAATCCTGCGTCATACTGAGTCCGAATTTTTCTTCTGTAACAGGCAGGACGTAATGGCTTATCACCGAAAGTCCCAGCGAAAAGAAGGTGACCCAGAAGCCGTAGGTAAGGAGATAACGGGGCTTTTTCGCGCTGCGGATACTTTCGTCTATACCGAGAGCGCCGCTGAAAATAATGTTCTGCACAGCTGAAATGAAAAGAGCATAGCCGAGCATACGGATTAAAGCATCAAGCATATTATTCGCCCTCCTTTTCTTCGTGAATATCCTTAGAAGAACGAAGATTGATTATATCGAAATTCTCCGATGAGTCAGATGCCTTTTTGCGGGATCCGGAAGAGAAAAGACCCGGGTCCTTGAAGCAGAGTGAATCGTCGCAGCTTCTTAAGGAGAAGGTGTTTATCTGCTCATCGGGATAGAATCTGATAACAACTGCTCTGTGGAAAGCGGCAAGAAAGCCGAGAATTCCGAAGGCAATAAAGGGCAGAACACCTGCAGGGATAACTGCAGAGCTGCCGCTGAGGTGAAGAACTGTGCCGTAGGTTATAAATTCACGTATGATGCCTACGGTAACTGCCACCGCACCGAAGCCGATAAAGGCGGAAAAGGCATCCACAACACAGTAGCGAAGCTTATTTTTTACGGCGAATCTTTCACATCTTACAGTAATAAGGGCACTTACACCTACAAGGCATAAATAAAGGGAAAGCATTCTCTGCGAACCTGATGACATTAAAATTGTGACGGGCTCGAGAACGAAAATAACCGCCGCACTTATAAGAGCGTAAAGTGCAACACGGATATAACGGGGAAGTTTCTTAAGAATGAGAGCCGTTGCCGATTCACATATAAGCAGTGTAATTCCCACAGTAAGGGTTAGAGCAAGGCTGTCCTTAAGGCTTACGGCACCGCCGATAAGGGCAAAGATACCCGTAGCCTGAGTGAGAAGAGGATTGTGGATAAAAGCACCCTTGAAAAGTGAGGTCTTTATCTTTCTGACAGCTCTTTTAAATCTGTTCACCGTCAGCACCTCCCTTGTTTTCATCTTCAGCGAAAAGGTCATAGACGGGGGTATAGTCCGTCTTTTTTTCTTTTACGGGCTTTTTGGTCTTCTTAGTTTTTTTGACCTTTTTATTTTTCTTCATTTTGGGAAGACGCTTTTTCGAAACTGTTTCTCCGGTGAATGCAGGCCACAGGCAGTTCATTATAAGAACAGCAAAAACACAGGGGTCATACATACCGGAAAAATATTTGAGAACCATGGCGAGTAAACCTGCAAGAATACCGTAAATTAAAGCTCTGAAGCTTTTTGCCGGGCAGGTGACAGGATCGTTTATAAGCATAACCGATGTAAAAAGCAGACTGCCTGCAGAAAGCTCTGTCACAATGCAGGAAATAGCATCCGTGTTAAGTCTCGGGAAAAGAAAAACAAACACGCCGCAACTGAGAATAAAGCCGAGAGAGGAGGCGAGTGCTTTTCTGTTTCTGATAAGGCGGTAAACAAAAGCACCTGCAAGCGCAAGAAGGCTTGTTGTGCCTACAGCACCGGGGATATTTCCTGTAAGAAGCTTGGTTACAGAGAAAAGGTTTAGCTTCACACCGTTGCCGCTTCTGAGCATATCAAGAAGAGTTTCTCCTCTGATAAAGCCGTTGTCACCGAAAAATGAAAGTGCGTCGGGGTAAACCTCGGGGTAAGTGAAAACTGCCTCGGGGAAAAGAATACTTACAAAGCAGAAGCCTGCAGCCGCAGGAACAAAGGGAGCGTTCACACATCCGCCGAAGGGCATTTTTGCCACAAGCACGGAAAATGCAGAGGCAAGCGCGCCGATATAAAGGGGTGCCGAAGCGGGCAGAAGAAGGGCGATGAGCATAGATGAAGCAAAAACGCTCATATCTGAGAAGCTTTTTCTTTTAAGTATGAGAGAAAAACCGATATATTCGCTGACTATACCGCTCACAAGGCAGACGAGTCCCTGATAAAGGGCGGCTTTTCCGTTAAGGCTTATGCCGACGGCAAAAAGACCCAGACACAAAAGCACTGTGTCAAGGCTATAGGAAAATATACTGTTCTTTTCTGTGAAAACTCTGGGTTTTGCGGTTTTAATCAAGAAAAAGTCCTCCCTTGATTGGAAAATTTTTAGCGTTGAAAGGGTGAAATGAAAATAGTATGATATATGTATCTGAAAGGAAGGTATACCATGAAAATTTCAAACACCGATAAAGAAATTACGATTATAGAATTCAGTAAGGCGGAGCTTGAAAGCTGCCGCATTACATATGAGAATATTTCACGTGATGAAATCAGAAGCAAGTCTGCAATTTTTACCATAATCAGCGAAGCGGCAAAGATTTCGGGCAAGGGTGAGGTTATAAGCGAAAACACCCGTATTGATATTCTTCCCGACGGTGAGGGCGGATGTATCATTGTGCTGAATAACACCGCCGAAAAAACTGATGAGCCTTCGGTGAAGCTGTTTTGCAGCCCTGAATTCGACCCTATCATCGATTATTTTGCTGCGGTTGAAAAATCGCAGATTAAAAAAAGCAGTATTTATGAAATGGGAAAGGGATATTACCTTTTACTCGAGGGCGATGAGAAAGCCATAAGACTTTGCGGTGAATATCTCTCCCTTTATGCACAGGGGCACATTGCGCTTTCACGCATTAAGGAAAACGGTAAGCTCCTTATATCCGATAATGCATCAGAAATACTTGGCGGCACTGCTTCTGAGAAGTGAAATTGTTTCCTTAGGATCATCTGAGCCAAAAATTGCAGAGCCTGCAACAAGCACATTAGCACCTGCCTTTGCGGCTGTTTCCACGGTTTTAAGGCTTATACCGCCGTCAACCTGAATATCCATATCAAGACCTCTTGCGGCACATTCCTTGCGAAGCTTCACGATTTTATCCATCATATCCTCCATAAAGCTCTGACCACCGAAGCCGGGCTCAACAGTCATAACAAGAACCATACCGAGCTTTTCAAGGTATGGATAAACCTCCTCAATTGCTGTGCCGGGCTTTACTGCAAGGGCGGCAACCTTACCGCTTTCACGGATAAGGTCTATTGTTTCATCGATGGGGGAGTCGCTTTCAACGTGGAAGCAGATTACATCAGCCCCTGCCTTTATGAAATCAGGGATATATTTTTCAGGGTCGCTTATCATAAGGTGACAGTCGAAAACCAGGTCTGAGCATTTGCGAAGACACTTGACAAGGGGAGCACCGAGAGTGATGTTGGGCACAAAATGACCGTCCATAACATCGATGTGAAGCCAGTCGGCACCGCATCTCTTCATGTTTTCGAATTCCTCACCCATTTTTGAATAGTCGCAGGAGAGAATTGACGGAGAAATTTTTATCATAATAAGCACCTCTGTATATAAGATTTAGAAATATTCATAATATTATAACAATAATATGGGGAAAAATCAAGTAGAAAGAGAAGTACAGAGTAAAGGCTTGAGCTTATTAAAAACTGCAAAGCAATATCACCCGACAAAGGACAAAAAAACTGTGGCACCTTCCGTAAGGAGAGTGCCACATAATGTGCTTTTATCAGTTTTTCTCAAGCCAGGAAAGAATATCTCTGTATACGTTTTCTCTGTTGTCCTCGTTAAGAATCTCGTGTCTGTCACCGGGGTAGAGGATTACCTGAGGCTCGTGACCTGCCGCTTCAAGATTATCGCATACGTTTATAACGCCCTTACCGTTGAAGCCGATGGGGTCCTTTGCACCGGAAACAAGAAGAATGGGAAGTGTGGGCGGAATAAGGAAAGCCCATTCATCGGTGCAGCAGGAGTTTGCAAGGGAAAGGATATCTCTTACAGTACCGAGTGCAAGGTCGTTACCGCAAAGAGGATCGTTGATATAAGCGTCAACATTGTCTTCGTTTCTTGAAAGCCAGTCCTTTTCTGTTCTCGGGTCCTTGATGCCGATGCAGCTTACCTTGTCAAGAAGGCTTGCAGGGGCAACGGTTCTTACACCGAGCTTTTCGCAAAGAAGCTTTACGGGCTGTTCAAGAAGCACAGCGGCAGCAGGGAGTTCACCTGTTCCGCAAAGGATCATACCTGCCATTTCGCTGTGGAAGGCAGTTACATAAACTCTTGCACAGAAGGAGCCCATTGAGTGCCCGAAAAGGTAATAGGGAAGCTCCGGATATCTCTTGTGCATAATTTTATAAAGAATGTGCATATCGTCAATAAGTCTTAAATCGCCGTCTTCTTCTGCAAAGAAGCCAAGTTCTTCAATTGACTGAACGCTCTTGCCGTGACCGAGATGGTCGTTGCCGAAAACGATGTATCCCTTTGATGCAAGGAAGCGTGCAAATTCATCGTATCTTTCAATATGCTCTGAAATGCCGTGAGCAATCTGGAAAAGGGCCTTTGCTTCAGCCTCGTCGTCCTGCCAGATGCAGCAATGGATGGTATTTACGCCTGTTGAAGAAAGATAATAGGCATCTTTTTTGATAATAGCCATAATTTTAACCTCCGTAAAAATGCTTTACCCGACAATTATAATATAAACAAAGCAAATAATCAACTGAAACTAAGTTTATTTTTAAGAAAATAAATTATTATGGTTTACAATCTGAGCAAAATAATATATAATTATAGCTCAGTATGCAAGAAAGGGCAGAGGATTATGTTCGGCTATGTAAAAATAAATAAGCCGGAGCTGAAGGTTAAGGAGTATGAGGCTTACCGCGGAATATACTGTTCTCTTTGCAAGGCAATCGGCAGGTATTTCGGTCAGCTTGCAAGACTCACCTTAAGCTATGATGTAACCTTTCTTGTGCTCGCAAGGCTTTCGCTTCTTAACATAAAGCCCTGCTTCAAGGGCGGCAGATGCCCCTTTAATCCTGCAAAAAGCTGTAACTACTGTCTTAATGCCGACGATGAATTCAGATATGCGGCAGCGGTTTCAATGATGCTTTTTTACCGCAAGGTGAGGGATAATATTGAGGATTCCTCTTTTTTCAGACGTATTCTGATGTATCTGATCCTGCCCTATGCTTCACTTAAAAACAGAAAGGCACGTAAGCTTTATCCTCATATTGAAAAGGAAATAGCGGATGCCATGAAGAAGCAGAGTGAAAATGAAAAAAGCAGAACAGACTCATTCGATAAGGCAGCTCACGAAAGCGCCCACGCTCTCGGAATGATTTTTAAAGAGGGAATGGAAAAGGATGCGGACAAATGCTACCGCTTCGGCTACGGAATAGGTAAATGGGTCTATCTGTGCGATGCGGCAGAGGATATGGTAAAGGATATGAAAAGGGGAAGCTACAACCCCTTCGTTATAAAATACAGCTTAAAAAATGAAACGGACATCACCGCCGGGATCAGGGATGAGATTGAAGGCAGCCTTAATATGAGCTGCGCGCTCGCCTGTGAGGCATACGGTGAAATAGAGGATAAGTCCCTCAGCAGCATAGTTGAAAACATAATTTATGAGGGCACAGAAAAGGTAATGAACAACATACTGAAAGGAAAAGATTGCAATGAGAGATCCTTATGAGGTGCTTGGCGTACCCAGATCGGCAAGCAAAGAGCAGATAAAGTCAGCCTACAGAGCTCTTGCGAAAAAATATCATCCGGATAACTATGAATCAAGCCTGCTGCGTGAAAATGCAGAAAAGAAAATGGCTGAGATAAATGAGGCATACGATGCTATTTTCTCGGGTAGTTCATCAGGCTACACAAACAGCGGTTACACCTCCTACAGCAACGGCTTTGCCGAGGCGGAGGCAAAGCTTCAGTCAGGTGACATCGACGGTGCTGAAAGAGTGCTTGAGGCTATGCCCGACAGTCAGAGAACTGCCCGATGGTATTATCTCAAGGGTCAGGCAAACTACAAAAGAGGCTGGACTGATCAGGCATACAGCTATTTCAGTATGGCTCATAATATGGAGCCGGGAAATCCTGAATATACCCATGCCTTTGAGAATATGCAAAGCCGCAGAAGCGGCGGCTACAGAACACAGGGCAACACTCACCGTTCATCCAATTCGGGAGATTGCTGCGGATGTGACAGCTGTGATATCTGTACGGGTATGATGTGTGCAGACTGCTGCTGCGAATGTATGGGCGGCGACTGTATAAGCTGCTGCTGAGGTGAATAAAATGAAGCATAGTGGAAAAGTGGCTTTAGGTGCAATGCTCACGGCTCTTTCGGTGGTTGTGCTTATGCCTACGGCACTTGAGGTGTTGGTTTATGCCTTGCCTGCGCTTGCAAGCGCCTTTGTGGTTTTTGCCACTATTGAAATGGGCAGGAAATGGGCCTTTGCAGTTTATGTTTCCTCAAGCATTGTGGGGCTTATTGTTGTGCCGAATAAGGAAGGGGTTATCCTTTTTGCCGCATTTTTCGGCTATTACCCCATCCTCAAGGCCTTTGTTGAAAGTAAGTGCCGTAAGGTGACTGAATATCTTATAAAGCTTGCGGTTTTCAATGTGACGATGGTAGGTGCATATCTTCTTATGATATACGTTTTCGGTATGCCCTATGATGAGCTTATGGATTTCGGCACTGACTTCGGCAGATTTGCAAGATACGCTCCGTGGATACTTCTGGCTGTGGGAAATATAATTTTTCTCATTTTCGATAAGGGCCTTACGGGCTGGATAACCTATTACATTGTAGCATTGCAGAAGAGATTCAGAAAGCTTTTCAGGTTCAACTATTGACTGCAAAATAAAAAAGTGATATATTCATAAAAGATACAGAGTAGGTAAGGGTGCGTTCAGTGCTCTGAAGACGGGGAGTTGCTTCAGGGACGAAAAGCAAGAGCTTGCGATACCTTTACCGCATCCCGCTGTTGATAACAGGACAGGTACAGCTTCCTTTGTCTTTCGGCGTGAGTCTGTGAAGAAAAGGAAGTGTTTTTTTATGAGACGGAAAAACAAGTCAACAGAAAGTCTTATCAATCTGTGCATCCTCGCCTTACTGTGCGCCATGCAGATAGTTTTTGCACGTTTTCTTGTTATACCTATAGGCTCATCGCTGAGGTTTTCTCTTTCCTTCATACCGGTGGTTATAGCCGCAAAGAGATTCGGTATAGTTGGCGGTGTTACTGTGTACGGACTCGGAGATTTTCTCGGTGCGCTGATTTTTCCCACCGGCGGAGCATTTCAGGTGGGATTCACACTTACGGCGGTTATTTCCGGCTTTATCTTCGGCTTCTTCCTCGGGGAAAAGTCTCTCTTAAGAAACATTTCATCCGTGTTGAAGATAATTCTTTCTGTTCTTTTCAGTCAGAGTATATGCTCGCTTTTACTTAACAGCTTCTGGCTTTCCTATTATTACGGTATGCCATTTTTTGCAAGGCTTGTAACACGTATACCGCAGATTCTTATTATAGGCACATTACAGATTGTGTTTATGGTATTATTTCTCGAAAGAATCAACAGATCACTTAAAAGGCACCTGTAAGGGAATGCCCTTCGGGCATTTCAATGCGCAATTCGCAATTCGCAATGCGCAATCGCGCCCGGTGTGAGTGGAAATGGGTAAGCTCTGCCCGCCACGGTAATTATTATGGGGCGGCCATTGGCCGTCCGTTTGATGCAACCTAGGTGCAACTGCATTAGCCTCCACCTTCGGGGGAGGTGGCGCGACGTAGTCGTGACGGAAGGGGCACTCTGCTCTTTATTCCACACGTGCTGTGGTTAAAACTAGAAGGCTCTGCTTTTTCACCTTAATGCTTAATCAGCCTTTCATTCGACTAACGCTCATGCCGCTGTGGCACATACTTTGTCCGGAGCGACAAAGTATGCAAAACGCTCTTGGCCGAGGAAACAAGTTTCTCGGCAGGCCGCTGAAAGGTCTTATGTCTCCTTTACAGTTATTACGCAAAATTCTGTCTGATGATTAACCCATTTTACACAGTTCCTTACTTGAATGCTTTATCAAGGAGTAAGTGTGATGTTTAAGTAAGGTTTTTGGCCGAGGAAACAAGTTTCTCGGCAGGCCGCTGAAAAGTCTTATGTCTCTTTTACAGTTATTACGCAAAATTTTGTCTGATAATTAACCCATTTTACATAGTTCCTTACTTCAATGCTTTATAAGGAGTAAGTTTGATGTTTCCTTCTGTTTTCCTCCGCCTTTGAGTGAGCTGTACAAAGGCCGGAGGAATTCTTTTACTGAAAACTCACTTGAGCGGCTTCCGAATGTCGGAATACACGGTGCGGAGACAGCAGACGATGTCATTAGACAAGTTTAACAGCCTTAATGGAGGGTACAGCCCAGCGGTCTGTTTTATTAAACCTTCAAGTAAGTTGAGTTATGGAACTCCCGACTGTCTGTAAAGCAGACGAGGAGAAATGTTTCGCCCACAAGGCTAGAATATCTGAAAGGGAAAATCATTGTTGATGTTTTATAAAGCAGAAATTCAACATATCAGCGAAACCGCTTTCGGACAGGTTGCAGAAGCGTGTTTTTGCTT
>JAZPZK010000096.1:0-2976 GCA_045544675.1 Acutalibacteraceae bacterium | reverse complement strand
GGTGAACGGCAACGGTATTTGCCGGGAGCTTAACACCTCTCAGACCGAACGGCGTTTCTATGCTGAAGCATAACGCTTGAGGATGACCTTTATCGTCGTACTGCTGCATAATCTGTCTGGCGCCGTGCCGTACAAGGCAGCCTTGGATTTCGCCGATGGTCTTGAAAACATCAATCTTTGTTGTGTAGTTTTTAATCGGCATTGTTACCCTCCTCAGAAGGAACGAGATCTTTCAAAGGTTCCATATCGATAAAACCTTCTGGGTTCTCAACGAGAACGAACTCTGATGCAGGGCGAAGAACAAAGCCTTCAGTGTCGTAAATCAGGAACATTGCTCTGCCGAGCTCATACAGCACCCAGAGCACGGTGTATGTGATTGCTGGGTTATTCTTTCTTTTGACTTTAAACATATTTGTTTACTCCTTAAATGTTTTTGTTTACATCAGCTCACTTTACCAAGAGAAGCAACAATTGACTCCATATGCCTTTCAAGATCTTCAATGCGTTTATCAAGTGTTGTGTAGACCTTGTCAAGCTCCAAAGTTTTCGTTGCCAGAGCCTTTTGTAAAGAAGCATTTTCGGCTCTTAACTTTTTGATTTCAGATTCTTGTTGCTTTGCTCGTTTCAATGCAGAAATAGCACAATCAAAAGCCTTGATTTCATTTTGGTATGTTTCCCGGAGAAGGGGTTTGAGTTCATCAAATTTACAAGTCTTCAAATCATCCTGAAGCTTTTCTTTTAAAAATGATTTGCTGTTCTCAAGTCTTTCTATATCAGTCATACTTATTTAACTACTCCTATCTGTTTGTTATTCTGTTGTAAATGAAATATGGAATCACCCATATAGGGCAGGTTACAAAGAGGATAATTGCTGCCCAGATACTGACAATTAAGACGAGTAATTCGTCGATTTCCCGACTCATTCTGTTTCACCCGCCATTTCTTTAAAAGTATCGTCGATTTCTTTTTCGGTTACAACAGGGTTGAAATTATCATCACAAATGTAGAGCTTGCTTTTTAACTTTTCGATAATCTCTTTGTATGCTTCAGCCTTTGCCTGTACGATAAACGAAGGAATCATTTCCATCGCTATTTCTTTGCATCGTTCTTCTGTGACGGCGTCGATAGTCGGAGCCTTCTCCAAAATGTGAAGAATGTGGTTGTGCTCCTGCTGGTGGATTAATGAAGCTGCAGCTGTATGATGCGTGTCTTCGCTCATGGATTTTATGTATTCGGCTTCAATAAGGTCGGCGTCAATCAATCTCATTTCATCACCTCCACATAGCACCAACTCTGCGGCGGACGCTTGAGCGGTACAGGATGAAAGAAACCGTACTTGCCGAATTCGCTCAATTTCTTCGGCTTATCATAGATTACAAGATCGGAGATGTGCCAAGCATAAGCCTTTTTGTGGTACCCAAAGTGTGTACCTCTTTCAATGCCAAGATAATCGAAAAATTCATCTCTTGACAGACAAGCATTTTCCCGTACCCACCCTGAATGGCATTGATATACCTCGTTTATCTCATCACACACAAATTCACCTATCACTTTACCTTGGTGATCTGCAAGGAAAGGAAAGAGCTTATATACCCAAGTTCGGTGGGTCTGATATATGTAACATTTGAAGGGTGTTAAAAGCTTCGGCTTCGATTTTCTGATTTCAGCTTTTTTCTTAAAGATCGCTACCAACTCACACCACTTCGGACGCATGCTCATAAGTATAGCTTCATCTGTCATTCTGATTCCTCCTGTTTAACCTTCTCCATAAACTCCTTAAAGCCGATATCCGTCTCATTGAGATATTTTATAGCTTCTGCTACACTCATTGATATGGCTTCGAGAATGGGAGCAAAATGGGCTTCAAAAAATATCAAGCAATAAGCGAAGCGATACGGCACATTTGATTGGTTGATATCTTCGGCACATTGCCGAGCTTCATTCCTTGGCATCCCGTGAGACATAGCCAGCTTGATGAATCGTTTTCGTGTCATTCAGTAGTTCTCCTTTCACCATAACTGCAAAAATCATCAGGTTTCATTTCTTCAAACATGTTCAGTACATTATTGCAATAAGGTGTGTAGTTTTTACCGATTTCGTAGTATTCACAATCCTTACATCTAACAACCTCAACCACATCGGCAGAGGGTATTTGCTTAACAAATTTAAGAGCATAATCAAAACCCACAGTTATTCCGTGCAAATATCCGTGTTCTATATAAAACTTTGGTTTTTCTTCTTTCATCCATTTAAGCAAACCTTCACGCTCTATGTATTCAGCCATCGTCAGCCCTCCTTATCCCAGTTATCAAGTTCAACATCAAAGCCAAAACTCTGCAGAACTTTTGTATAACTCTGATTATGGCCTCCATAAAAAGTGTGAGTGCTTAAATAATAATGATGTTTGTAATAATCAGATTCGGTTTCTTTTGTTTCAACTTTCGGAACAATCCAACCGTTTCCGCCGTCAACATCGATTTCAAGCTTGTAATGATCGGATTCCAGACCAACCAAACCTTCCCAATCCTTTATAATTTTAGGCATTGTCAGCACCTCCCACCATTGTCTTGTTACAGCCGCTGCAGGTAATCGTTTTATACCACGAATGCTTGCCGCAATACGAACACAGATATCCGTTTGGATGTTCACGAACTACTTCGCCTGTGGTCTGGTCAACAACCTTGTGAATGCTGGGTTTCCAATGAGGCGGTTCGCTTCGGTTTACTCCCATCTCTTTGAGAACTTTCTCAATGAGTGCATCCTCATTTGGATCAGCAGGGAGCTGTATTGTTACCGTCGCCATGATCATTCTCCTTCGGTGCAAATTGTTGCTTATCATCGAGCTTAGAGTGAATGCGGTTCATTATGTCACAGATTTCTTCGATCGAGAAATGACCAAAGTTCTTCCTATTGCAAGCTTCTTTGTTAAGTTCAGCCGTAACTCCCTCTTTGAATGCTTCCAGAGCGAGACGTATT
>JAZPZK010000095.1:0-25963 GCA_045544675.1 Acutalibacteraceae bacterium | reverse complement strand
GTATGTCAAGTTCAACATATAATACGAAACAGAAAAGACTGATACAGACTCTTCTTGAAAATAACCCCGCAAGGCAGTTCAGCTGTGAAGAGATTGTTGATATGCTGAAAGAAAACGGCACTCCTGTCGGTAAGGCTACGGTTTATCGCTTTCTCGATAAAATGGTAAATAACGGTAAAGTGCGAAAATTTACTGATATAAACAGTAAAAGCTCCTCGTATCAGTTTATAGATAAAAGACTCAACTGTCAGGCGCATATGCATCTGAAGTGCATCGGCTGCGGTAAGCTTTATCATCTTGGTTGTGAATTTATGTCTGATGTGGGAGAGCATCTTCTTGAGCATCATAAATTCAGGGTGGATAATTCTAAAACAGTTATTCTGGGCCTTTGCGAAAACTGCAGTCAGTGAGGTGAATTATGTCAGTTATAAGTTGTAAAAATGTTTACCTCAGTTATGAGAATAACAGTGTAATAAATGACCTTAATTTTGAGGTTAACGAAGGTGATTATCTCTGCATTGTCGGCGAAAACGGCAGCGGAAAAAGTACACTTATCAGAGCGATGCTCGGCCTTAAGCAGACATCCTCGGGTCATTTGCATATTACAGGCGGTATGAACGGCGGTGGGATTGGTTATCTTCCTCAGCAGACAACAGCTCAGAAGGATTTTCCTGCAAGCGTTTATGAGGTTGTGTTATCCGGATGCATTGCAGGTAAAAAGGGAGTTTTCTTCTCTGCGGAGCAAAAAAAGAATGCAGTTGAAAATATGAAAAAGCTTGATGTTTATGAGCTGAGAAAAAAATGCTACCGTGAGCTTTCAGGTGGTCAGCAGCAGAGGGTTCTTCTTGCACGAGCTCTTTGTGCAGGTAAAAAAATGCTGCTGCTTGATGAACCCGTAACAGGTCTCGATCCTATTGTCACAAACGAATTTTACAGAATTATCAACAGACTTAACACGGATTACGGCGTTACTGTTGTTATGGTTTCCCACGATATACTGTCGGCAGTTGAATATGCAACTCACATTCTTCATCTGCAGAAGGAAAACAGCTTTTTCGGTAGCGTTGATGAATACAGATGCAGTGATTTTTACGGTATGTACCAGAGGAGGAACGGCAGATGAATGATGTGTTATCTTTGATTTTTACACAGCAGTTCCTTGTAAGAGCGCTTGTTGTAGGTACTCTTATCTCTTTGTGTGCAGCTCTTCTTGGCGTAAGTCTTGTGCTCAAGCGTTTTTCAATGATAGGCGACGGTCTTTCACATGTAGGCTTCGGCGCAATGGCAATTGCTTGTGCAGCAAATGTTGCACCGTTATATTTTTCTTTACCTATTGTAATTGTTGCCGCATTTTTGCTTCTTCGTATGAGTGAAAAGGGAAAAATCAAGGGCGATGCAGCTATTGCTCTTATTTCTACAGGAGCTCTTGCTGTTGGTGTTATGGCGACATCAATGACAACCGGAATGAACGTTGATATTTATAACTATATGTTCGGCAGTATTCTCACAATGAGTGAGGGTGATGTTGTTATCAGCTCAATTCTTGCAGTTGTTATTATCAGCCTTTTTGTTATTCTTTACCACGAGATTTTTGCAGTAACCTTTGATGAAAGTTTTGCCAGAGCAACAGGTACACGTTCATCGGTATATAATATGATAATTGCGGCTCTCACGGCTGTTACTATTGTTATAGGTATGCGTATGATGGGCGCACTTCTCATTTCGTCGCTGATAATTTTCCCGACAGTTATTTCTATGAGAGTGTGCAAGAGCTATAAGGGTGTTGTTATCTGCTCTGTGCTTGTTTCGGTATTTTCATTTATTGCAGGTCTTATTATTTCTGTGCGTTATGAAGCACCGACGGGCGCAAGCGTCGTAGTTGTAAATATTGCAGTTCTTGCCGCTTTCAGTTTGCTCAGAGCAGTTTTGAACATTCAGCCTAAAAGCAAGCTTTCGCCCTTCAGAAAGCCTTTAACGGTGCTTGTGTGCCTGTTTTCATCAGCCGCTTTGCTTTTTGTAATGTTTGCAGGTGATTTCAGGAGCTATAGCAAGGAAAGGGTTACCCTTGTTGCAACAAGCTTTGCCGGCTATGATTTTGCAAGGGCGGTTGCAGGGGATAAGGCTCAGGTTATAATGCTTCTTTCACCCGGTGAAGAAAGCCATACCTATGAGCCTTCACCTGAGGACATAATCACCGTACAGCAATGTGATGTGTTCATATACGGCGGCGGTGAATCAGATACCTGGGTTGAGTCTGTACTTGACGGTGCAGGGAGAAATATGCAGAGTGTCAGAATGATGGATTGTGTTGAACTCTTCTGTGAGGAAGCTTCTGAAGGTATGCAGACCGATGAGCATGACCATTCCCACGAAGGACATTCGCACGGTGAATCCGAAGAGTACGACGAGCATGTATGGACTTCACCTGCAAACGCTGTGCTTATAACTGAGGCTATATGTGAAGCAGTTTCTGTATGTGACAGTAAAAACTCAGCATATTACCGTGAAAACACAGAGGTCTATACTGAAAAGCTACGTACCCTTGATGACAGTTTCAAAGCACTTGTTGACGGTTGCGCACACAGTCAGATTGTTATTGCTGACAGATTCCCGATGCTTTATTTCACAGAAAGATACGGTATTGATTATTATGCAGCCTTTCCGGGATGCTCTGCTCAGGTTGAAGCAAACCCGGTAACAATTGCATTTCTGTGTGATAAGGTCAAGAGTGAAGGTATACCTGTTATTTTCAAGGTTGATATGAGTAACGGGAACGTTGCACGTTCAATAAGTGAACAGACCGGAGCTGTTGTCGAAACTCTTTATTCCTGCCATGTGATTTCTGCCGAAGATTTTCAGAACGGTGAAACATATATTACGCTGATGATGCGAAATTACGAAGCTGTAAAAAAAGCAATTTCATAAATATTTCTGCCGCTGTACTTTTTCCGGTATGGCGGCTTTAATAAAATTCATATATAATTGTTGATTTAATAAAAGCCTTGATGTATAATAAAATGAATTTCATAGATTAAAAAGGAACGAATATAATGGCAGTTAATTTAGTATATAAAGCATTACCGACGATAGCTCTCAGGGGAATAGTTGTTTTCCCGGGAACAAATTTCCACTTTGATGTGGGCAGAAAAAAATCCATTGCGGCTGTTAAGGCGGCAATGAGCGACGATCAGAAGATTTTCCTTGTTGCACAGCAGGATATCAATATAGAAAATCCTGATGAAAAAGAGCTTTATTCTATGGGTGTTGTTGCAAATATCAGGCAGGTTATCAAGGCTCCCGACGGCGAATTTATGCGTGTTGTTGTTGAGGGCGTATGCCGTGCAGAGGTTGTGGATTTTCTTCAGAACTCACCCTATTTTATTTGTGACGTAAGAGAGAAGAAGTCTGCAAAGATTAAAGCTGCCAAAGAAGATGAGGCTAAGGCTCTGATGAGAAAAATCAAGGATGAGTTTGACCGATTCCTTCACCTTGCTTCAATTGATTTCGAAGATGCAGCTAAGGTGTTCTTCAGCGAAGAATATGATATTGTATGTGATGCTGTTTCCGGTACGGCTTTATCTAAATATCAGGACAGACAGATGCTTCTTGAGCAGACTGATACCTTTAAAAGACTTGAAGCTCTTTACGCTCTTCTGGTTAAAGAAAATGAAATTCTTGAGCTTGAAAACAGCATTGAGGCAAAGGTAACAGCTCAGATTGATAAGGGGCAGAAGGAATATTATCTCAAGGAAAAGCTTAAGGTGATTTCTGAAGAGCTTGGTGACGGTGAGGATATTCTTAGCGATGTACAGTCTTACCGCAGAAGAATTGAAGCACTTGAGCTGAGCGATGCTGTAAGAAAGAAGCTTAACAGTGAGTGTGATAAGCTTGCGAAAATGCACGGTAACTCAGCAGATGCAACAATCGCAAGGGCGTATCTTGATGCTGCTCTTATGCTGCCTTTCGGCAAATATACCGTTGACAGACTGGATGTTGCTCAGTCAAGAAAAATACTTGACAGAGATCATTACGGCCTTAAAAAGGTCAAGGAGCGTTTTGTTGAAATGCTTGCAGTCAAGGCTATGGCAAAGGATGTCAAGGGTCAGATAATCTGTCTTGTAGGACCTCCGGGTATCGGTAAGACTTCAATTGTGCGCTCTGTTGCCGAAGCTATGGGTAGAAAATATGTGCGCCTTTCTCTTGGCGGTGTCAGTGATGAGGCGGAAATCCGCGGACACAGGAAAACCTATGTTGGTGCAATGAGCGGCAGAATTGCATCTGCGCTCACTCAGGCGGGTACCTTTAACCCGATAATCCTTCTTGATGAAATTGATAAACTCGGCAAGGACTATAAGGGTGACCCTGCATCGGCACTTCTTGAGGTGCTTGATCCTGAACAGAATAACAGCTTCAGGGATAATTATCTTGAATTTCCTTTGGATCTGAGCAAGGTTCTGTTTATCACAACAGCTAATGATGCTTCTACAATTCCCGGACCTCTTTACGACAGAATGGAGGTTATTGAGCTTACAAGCTATTCTCCTGAAGAGAAATTTATGATAGCCAAGAATCATCTTATCAAAAAGCAGGTTAAAGCTCACGGCCTTGACGGCAGACGTATCCGATTCACAGATTCTGCAATCAGATTTCTGATTGAGTTTTACACCAGAGAAGCCGGTGTAAGAAGACTTGAACAGAAAATTGCATCTCTTTGCAGAAAGTGTGTTGTGAAGCTCAGCGAAGAAGAACAGAAGAGGATAACTGTAACTGATCAGCTTATAAAAGAGCTTCTCGGTCCCGAAAAATACAGAAACGATGCACTTCTTAAGGAAGATGCTGTAGGTGTTGTCAACGGCCTTGCATGGACAAGTGTCGGCGGTGAAATTCTTCAGATTGAAGCTGTTACAATGGACGGTGACGGCAAACTTGAGCTTACCGGTTCTTTGGGCGATGTTATGAAGGAGTCTGCAAAGGCAGCTCACAGCTACCTCAGAAGCCGTGCTGATATATACGGAATTGATAAGGATATGTTCACAAAGAAAAATATTCATATCCACGTGCCTCAGGGTGCAGTTCCCAAGGACGGTCCCTCGGCAGGTATAGCAATTTCGACTGTTCTTCTTTCTGTTCTTACAGACAGAAGGGTTGAACGTAAGGTTGCTATGACAGGCGAAGTTACGCTTACCGGCAGAGTTCTTCCGATCGGAGGACTGAGAGAAAAGTCAATGGCAGCGTATAAGGCAGGCATTGAAAAGGTAATTATTCCCGAGGAAAATTACAGCGATTTGTGGGAAATTGACGATATTGTAAAAGAAAACGTTGAGTTTATCTCCGTAAAACAGGTTGACGAGGTCTTTTCCGTTGCTCTTAAAAGAAAGAGCGAAAAGTCCGTATGTGAAAGCTCTGTAAAATTTTCTCCTCACGATATTATAATCAGAGAAAGGGTTGAAAAAGATGAGGTTCGATAACGGTAATTTTGAATGCTCCTGCGGTGTGTCCAGACAGCTTATTGCTTCGGATTTGCCTGAGGTTGCCTTTTCCGGCAGATCAAATGTAGGCAAAAGCTCTCTGCTGAACCGTGTGCTTAACCGTAAATCTCTCGCAAGGGTCAGCTCAATGCCCGGAAAAACCGTAACAATAAACTTTTTCAAGCTCAGTTCCTGCAGATTTGTTGACCTGCCCGGTTACGGTTACGCAAAGGTTTCACACGATGAAAAGCTTCGTTGGGCAGAGCTTATGGAAAACTATTTTTCCTCAGGCAGAGATCTCAGGCTGGTTGTTCAGCTTATTGATATGAGGCATGCACCCTCTGAGCAGGATATAGATATGATTGAATATATGACAGCAAGAGAAATCCCTTTTGTTGTTGCACTTACAAAAGCAGATAAGCTCAATAAGGGTGAAAGAATGAAGCAGCTTGAAGAAATCTGCGGTGTACTCACAAAATACGGCAATATCAGCGTTGTACCTTTTTCAGCAACCAAAGGCGAAGGTGTTGATGAGCTTCGTCAGCTTATCAGCAGATACGTGGAAGGAGAATAAGTGTTATGGCAGAAATCAGCTATTCCATACGTAAATACGCTACATCGGATAAGGATAATGTTCTGACCGTGCTTTACGAAACCTCGTCTATGCCTATAGAAACAAAGGAGCAAAGAGCTTTTCTCAGACTTATGTTCAACGATTACTATACAGAAGAGGAAAGTGAAAACTGCTTTGTTGTTGCCGATGAGGCTGATGAAGCAGTCGGTTATATTATCTGCGCAGAAAACTTCGCTGTATACGAAAAGGTGTTTAAAGAAAAATATATGCCCGAAATGGCTAAACTCGGTAAAAAATATGTAGCCATGGCAAAGGGTGAGCTTTTTCTTCATAGGCTCTATGCGAAAAAATATCCTGCTCACCTTCATATTGATATTCTTCCTGTTTGCCAGGGCGCAGGAGCAGGCACAAAGCTGGTTAAGGCATTGTGTGAGCATCTTTCTTCAAAAAATGTCGAAGGACTTATGCTTTCCTGCGGTGCAGCAAATAAGAAGGCAATAAAATTTTATTATAAAAACGGCTTTAAAAAGCTTATGAATTTCTTCGGAAGCTTTCTTATGGGAAAAGAAATATAAGTTCTGTATAAAGCAGATAAATCAGTCCATAATATACACAAAAGGAGTTGATTTAAATGCTTGATAAAATTGCTTTACTGCTTGCTATCATCGGCGGGCTGAACTGGGGACTTATCGGTATATTCCAGTTTGACCTTGTTGCCTGGATCTGCGGTGGGCAGAGCGGTATAATTTCCCGTATTATTTATACTGTTGTTGCACTTGGTGCAATATGGTGTATTTCTCTTTTGTTTTCTGAAAGAGTCAAGCCGTCAGAGCACAATGAAACATAAATCTGAGCCATACCCGATTCTTCGGAGTATGGCTTATATTTTTGAAAATAAATCAAATAATACCAATTGTTAAAAAATATGTTAAAATTCCTTATGCTGCTTGATTGACAGGGGATTATGTGATAATATAAAAAAGGAAAATAGTTGATAGAATTTAGCTTCTTTCCAAGGAGGTATATTATGACTAAAGGATTCAGAAAGCTTTTATCTGTTGTTCTTACTGTGGTTGCGCTTTTCAGCGTGATGATGCCTGCTGCAGGTGCTGTAAGCTCTGCAGAGAACGATCTTCCTATTGTATATGTAAAGGGTGCCGGACGAGAAATCTATTCTGCGGACGGTCAGAAGATTATGCCCTTTGATATTGAGCCTGAGGATCAGATAATGAATCAGATGGACACCATTATGGCTGCTTTCACGGCTAGTGTTCTGGCAAACGACTGGACACAGTACTGCAACACGATGGTGAACCTTGTTTCAAGAATTTATAAAAAGGCAGTTCTTGATGAAAACGGTGAAGCAAGCGACGGAAGCTATATTATTCCCAGCTCTGCACCAAAAAAGAAGACATCTAATTTTTATCTGAGCGATTATATTTTTAACTATGATTCAAGGCTTGACCCTTGGGAAGTTGCCGAAAGTATGGATGAGTATATTGATTCTGTTCTTGAAGCAACCGGTAAAGAAAAGGTTCAGCTTGTTGGCAGATGCCTCGGCGGCAACTATGTTGCGGCTTATCTCACGAGATATGGCGCAGAAAAGATTGATACGTGCATTCTTTATGTTCCCTCAACAATGGGTACCGTAGTCTGCAGCGAGTCCTTCAGCGGAAGCTTCCGCTTTGATTCTGAGCTTATCAACGATTATGTTGAAAATTACATGGGTGACGACAGTGATATTGCCGGTCTTATTAAATCGGTTGTTTCCATGACCTATTCACTCAGCGTTCTCAACCTCGGAACCGGAGCTATTGATTCAATTTACAGACAGATTGCAAATCAGCTTATACCCGATCTTCTTCTTGCTTCTTATGCGACAATGCCTGCATACTGGAGTATGGTTGATGACGATAATTTTGAAAAGGCAAAGAATTTTATCTTTGGCGACAATCAGGCAAAGTATGCCGGTCTTATCGAAAAAATAGATAACTATCATTACAACGTTATGAACGTATTTGATACAACCCTCCGTCAGCTTCAGGAGGAGGGGCTTAAAATTGGTATCGTGGCTAAATATAATACTGCACTTCCGCCGATTTTTGTCAGCAGTGAAAAACAGGCAGACGGCACGATTGAGCTTGATAAGCTTTCCTTCGGTGCAACAGCTGCCAATATGGGCAGAACCCTTTCAAGAAGCTATCTTAACAGCCTCAAGGGAACAGGCGCGATGAAATATGTTTCAGATGATCTTATTGTTGATGCTTCAACCTGCGTTCTTCCCGATAACACCTGGTTTGTTAAAAATTCAACCCATGAGGATTTCAATACTGCTATCAATAAGCTGATATATCAGATCCTCGGTTCATCAGAGCAGTTCACTGTATGGGACAGCAAGACCTATCCTCAGTATATGAATTACGACAAAGAGACAAACACACTCTCTGCCGTAACTTCAGCTGATTCCAGCGGTGAGACAGGCAATGAGAAAACAAACTTCATTGAAAGAATAGCAGCATTTTTCAATAAAATTGTTCTGTTCTTCAAGTCATTGTTCGGATTTATTAATTAAGGAGAATTATTATGTCATATATTGAACTTTTCAGCGATAATTTTGCTTCTGAGGTTACTTCTCAGAATGATATGCCGGTATTTGTTGACTTCTGGGCACCCTGGTGTCAGCCTTGTATGATGCTTGGTCCTGTTATTGAAGAGCTTGCAGATGAGCTTGACGGTGAAATAAAGGTATGTAAGCTCAATTGCGACGAGAGCGGTGACATCGCAATGATGATGGGCATTATGTCAATTCCTTGTATGGTGCTTTTCAAAAACGGTGAAGAGGTAGACAGACTTGTCGGTCTTCACTCTAAGGATGAAATAATCGATTTTATCAACAAGAATAAATAAAAAGAAAGCGGTACAGTTTGAAGCTGTACCGCTTTCTTTGCCAAAAAAATATTATCGTCAGCCGGAACAAAAAAGAGAGGCTGTTTAAAACAGCCTCTATCACGTTTTCGTTATAATCAGATGGCACGAGTAACCTTACCTGAGCGTAAGCAACGAGTGCAAGCATAAACTCTCTTGGGTGAGCCGTTTACGATAGCCTTAACACGCTTTACATTGGGTTTCCATGTTCTGTTTGAACGTCTGTGTGAGTGAGAAACTTTGATGCCGAAAGCAACATCTTTACCGCAATATTCACATTTTGCCATGTGTCGCACCTCCTTAGAAATTTAAATAACTACATAAGCAGATGATATAATAACAGAAACGAAAGAAAAAATCAATAGTTTTTTGAAAAAAATTCGATTATTTTTAATTGAGTGTCTGTAATACTTTATTGTTGATTTTTTGTTGCTAATAATAAAATCACTTTTGTTAACATTGTTGACATTTGTTTGATTTGGGTTTATAATTACCTAAAGTAAAATTTGGAGGCAATTATTATAATGAAAAAGCTTATTTCAGTTATTCTTTCAGTAGTTCTTTGCTTTTCAGCTTTCAGCGTTGTAGCTTTTGCTGAAGAAGAAATCACAGATCCTTTCACTTATACGGTTGACGAACAGGGGTTTGCAACTCTTGCCGACTGTGCCGAAACTGTTGAGGGTGACATCATCATTCCTGCAATTATTGAAACAGAGGACGGCTTTGCCGAAGTCAAATACATCGGCGATTACGCTTTTGAAAACTGCTCTCTTATCACTTCAATCACTCTGAGTGAGGGCATCGAGCAGATCGGAAACGGTGCATTTTCAAACTGCACAGCTCTTACTGATCTTTACGTTCCCCAGACACTTCTCGTATGTATGTATAATGCATTTGCAGGATGCGGTGCATTAACTTTGCATTGCTACTCAACGAACTATCAGCTTCTCACAGTTTTTGGTCTTATTTCAAACCTCAGAATCGACATTATCGATAGCACAGGCGATGATATGGATCTTGATATGGGTATGGGTAGCCTCGGTAGTGTAGATATGACAAATACAATCGTTTTTGTTATCAAGAGAATTATCCACTCAATTATTTACTTTATTCTCGGCTATTTTGCAGACAGTGCCCCTGAAGCACCTGAAGCAACACCGGATGAGGGTACAGTAACAGCTCCTTCAACGGTTGTTACATACTGATTTAATAAGAAATATATCACTCAGGCAAGTGTCTGGGTGATTATTTTTGTTTAAGGGAGCTTTTTTGGACTGAGATTTTTTAAAAAAGTGTTGATTTTTGATTTTAAATAATGTATAATGCAATCAACGAACATTTGTACGACTTGGAGGGTCACAATATGTCAGATAAAATTACAGCATTAAAAACCGCTCTTGCTCAGATTGAAAAGCAGTACGGCAAGGGAGCAATTATGAGACTCGGTCAGAGCACCGAGCTTAATGTGGAAGCAATTTCAACAGGTTCACTCGGACTTGATATTGCAACCGGCATCGGAGGACTTCCCAGAGGTCGAATAGTAGAAATTTACGGTCCTGAATCATCAGGTAAAACAACACTTGCTCTTCATTGTATAGCTGAAGCACAGAAAAACGGCGGTGAGGCAGCTTTTATTGATGCTGAGCACGCTCTTGATCCTGTATACGCAAAGGGTCTTGGTGTTGATGTTGACTCACTTCTGGTTTCACAGCCCGATAACGGTGAGGATGCTCTTTCAATTACAGAAGCTCTTGCACGTTCAGGTGCTTTGGATGTAATTGTTGTTGACTCAGTTGCAGCACTTGTTCCCAGAGCTGAAATTGAGGGTGAAATGGGTGACAGCCACGTCGGTCTTCACGCACGTCTTATGTCTCAGGCTCTCAGAAAGCTTACCAGCGTAATTGCCAAAAGCAATACTCTTGTTATTTTCATCAACCAGCTCAGAGAAAAGGTTGGCGTAATGTACGGTAACCCTGAGGTAACAACGGGCGGACGTGCTCTTAAGTTCTATTCATCTGTACGCATCGATGTCAGAAAGATTGAACAGCTCAAGGCTCCCGGTAATGAGTTTATCGGTGCAAGAACAAGAGCAAAGATAGTAAAGAATAAGGTTTCTCCTCCTTTCAAGGAAGCTGAGTTCGATATTATGTACGGCACAGGCATTTCAAAGGTAGGCGAAATTGTAGACCTCGGCGTTAAGTTCGATATTATCAATAAGAGCGGTGCTTGGTTCTCCTACGGTGAAACCAGACTCGGTCAGGGCAGAGATAATGTTAAGCTTCTCTTCCAAAAGGAAAAAGCTCTTGCTAAGGAAATTGAAGATAAGGTACGCGCTGCTGTTGAAAATCTTAAAACAGGCGCGAAGACTGATAACAAGGAAGAAAAGCAGCCTGTTATGGCTCCGGCACCCGTTGCACCTAAAAGAAGCGCCGCAAGTGTAAGAGCAAGAATTGACATTGCTGTTGATGATGACGATTAATGAGGCTTTCAGTTAAAAAGGGCAAAGGGGACAAAGCTCATCTTCATATTGACGGTGAATATTTTATGACCGTTGACTATGCTTATCTTACCGATCTTGGTGTATATGACGGAATGGATGCTGACGAAGATAGTATTCTTGAAATGAAGGATAAAATCCGTAAAAGACGGGCTTACAATAACGCTGTTGATATTCTTTCCAGAAGAGATCATTCAGTCAAAGAGCTTACAGATAAGCTTATTATGAAGGGTCACGGTGAATATGCCGATTATGCCGCAGAAAAGCTTTTGAGGTACGGATATCTTGATGACAGAAGATTTGCTTTAAACTTTGCAAACGAGCTTATAAATCTCAAATCTTACGGAAAACGCCGTGTTGAACAGGAGCTTTACCGTAAAGGCATTGACCGAGACATAATAAAGGAAACACTTGATGAATGTGATTTTCCTGCTGAAGCAGCAGCTCAGCTTATTGAAAGAAAATACTATAAATATTTATCCGATAAAAAGGGCGTTGACAAAACCGTAAACGCTCTTTTACGTCTTGGATATTCATATTCCGAGATACGTGATGCAATAAACGATATAATTGACAGAGAGGATTCTGAATATACTGATGAGTAAGATATCGATGATAGGCTTAGGCTGCCCGAAAAATCAGGTTGATGCTGAGATGCTTTTATCCCTGCTTATTGAGGACGGTTTTGAAATACAGCCGGAAATTGAAAATTCTGATATTGTTATAATCAACACCTGTGGTTTTATTGACAGCGCCAAGCAGGAGGCAATTGACACTATTCTTTATGTCAGTGAGCTGAAAAAAGAGGGTGTTGTCGGTGCTGTTGTTGTCACCGGCTGTCTTGCTGAGCGTTACAAGGATGAGATTTCCGTGGAAATGCCTGAGGTTGACGCAGTTATAGGCATCGGTGCAAACGGTGATATAGCGAAAATCTGCAGAAATGTACTGAAGGGAAAGAAGATGAATTCCTTTCCGTCAAAATACTGTCTGCCTCTTGAGGGCGGCAGAGTTTTATCCACACCGCAGCACTATGCATATCTGAAAATTGCGGAAGGATGTTCAAACTGCTGTACCTATTGTGCTATCCCGTCCATCAGGGGCAAATTCAGAAGCCGTGAAATGGAAAATATCATCGAGGAAGCAAAGCAGCTTGCCCAAAGCGGTGTTAAAGAGCTGATTGTTGTCGCTCAGGATACAACACGTTACGGCATAGATCTTTACGGTGAATTAAAGCTTGCTGAGCTTCTTACTGAGCTTTGCAGAATCGACGGACTCCAATGGATACGAATTCTTTATTGCTATCCTGAGTGCATAACTGACGAGCTTATTGGTGTTATGGCTAAGGAGGATAAAATCTGTAAATATATTGATATACCCTTGCAGCACGCTGATAGCGCAATCCTTAAAAAAATGAACAGAACCGGAGATGAAAAGAGTCTTTCTGAGCTTATAGACAAAATAAGAGCAAAAATTCCCGGAATTGTTATCCGAACAACTTTTATTACAGGCTTCCCCGGTGAATCTGAGGAAAGCTTTGATACTCTCTCACGCTTTGTAAATGATGTGAAATTTGAGCGTTTAGGATGCTTTGCTTATTCTCCTGAAGAGGGAACAATCGCCGCTAAGATGGATTGTCAGCTTGATGATGAAATCAAAAATCACCGTGCTGAGATAATTATGCAGCAGCAAAGCGAAATCTTTATTTCAAAGCAGGAAGAACACATCGGCTCGGTTATGACAGCTGTTGTCGATTACTTTGATGAGGATAATATGCTTTATATGGGCAGAACCTATATGGATGCCCCGGAAATAGATACTAATGTGATTATTTCCACCGAGGATGAGCTTCTTCCCGGTCAGTTTGTGCAAATCAAGATTATAGGTGTTGATGACTGCGACCTTGTAGGTGAAGTTATTTGTTGATTTAATCAGAATAAGATTATTTGTTTCTGAGGTGCATTATGGTATATCTGTCAACTTTTCATTTGCCCTCCCGCGATGAGGATGAAAACTTTTTCTACGGTTTTAATCCGAAAAATATGCGTAACATATATACAACAAAATATCCTTTTATGATGTTCAGGGATAGAGGGTTGCCTGATGAATTTGAATTTGGCGACATAACAATCATCTGTGGAAACAACGGAAGCGGTAAAAGCACCATACTGAACGTAATTGCTGAAAAGCTTAATCTTAAACGTAATTCTCCCTTTAACAGAAGTGATTTCTTTGAGGACTACGTTAAGCTTTGTGATTATACACTTGACAGAACGCTGTCATGCAACAGCCGTGTGATTACAAGTGATGATGTTTTCGACAGAGTTCTTGATATTCGCCGTGTAAATAACGGCATTGATGCCAAAAGGGAAGACTTACTGCGTGAATGGCTTGACAGTAACAGTGATGATGCAGATACAACCCTTCACGGACTTGACGATTATGAACGCTGGAAAAGGATTTCCGATGCAAGAAACAGAAACAAGACCCAATCACAGTTTATCCGCTCACGTCTTATAAGAAATGTTCAGGAACGCTCTAACGGTGAAAGCTCTTTATCACTCTTTGTTGACAGTATAGTTGACGATGCTTTATATCTTCTTGACGAGCCTGAAAACAGTCTATCACCGGCAAATCAGCTTGAACTGAAATATTTCATAGAGGACTGTGTGAGAAATCACGGCTGTCAGTTTGTTATTTCAACCCATTCGCCATTTTTGCTTTCTCTTAAAGGTGCAAGAATATATGACATTGACTCTAATCCTGTAAGACAATGCAAGTGGACAGAGCTTGACTGTGTACGGGTTTACAGAGATTTTTTCAGCGAAAATGATTATATGTTTAGTATTTAAAATCATTGACAAATTCTTATCAGTTGTGTATAATATAATATGCAAATATTTCAAATGCGTTTAAAGGGAGAAGTAATCGCCCTGACTTCATCACAAGAGAGGAACAGCAAGGTGAAAGTGTTCTGTTGAAGAAGCGATGAAATGCACCCGTCAGCACCCGAGGGGAACTACAGTATCCGAGGGCGTAAACCGGCGTTAACGGTTAAGCTATGAAGTAGCTGAGTTATAAGTCAGAGTGGAACCGCGTATTTTAACGCCTCTGTACCGTTTTTTTGGTGCAGGGGTTTATTTTTTTGTTATAAGGTGATAAACTATGTTTGAAAGAATGAAAGAAGATCTTCAGTGCATCAAGGACAGAGACCCTGCTGCACGAAGTAATATTGAAATTATGCTTCTTTATCCCGGTTATAAGGCCGTCAGAGCATACAGAAGAGCTCATTTTTTCTATAATCATAAGATGTTTTTTCTTGCCCGTGCTATATCACAGTCAGCCGCAAAAAAAACAAATATAGAAATACATCCCGGTGCAACAATCGGCAGACGCTTTTTTATTGACCATGGCACAGGGGTTGTAATCGGCGAAACAGCAATTATAGGAGATGATTGTACCATCTATCAGGGTGTAACACTCGGCGGTACCGGTAAGGATCACGGAAAACGACATCCGACCCTTGGTAACAATGTTCTTATCGGTGCAGGTGCAAAGGTGCTCGGCCCTTTTAAAATAGGTGACAACTCAAATGTTGCCGCAGGCTCAGTTGTTCTTTCTGCCATACCTGAAAACTGCACTGCCGTCGGCTCGCCTGCAAGGGTAGTCAAGCAGAACGGAAGACGTGTTGACCGTCTTGACCATGTTCATACCCCCGACCCGGTATCACAGGAGCTTTGTGCATTAAAATCAAAAATTGAAAAACTTGAAAAGCATATTAAAGAACTGGAGGAAACAAAATGAAAATTTTCAACACACTTACAAGAAACAAAGAGGAGCTTATACCTTTAAAGGAAGGCGAATTCAAAATCTACGCCTGCGGTCCTACCGTGTATAACTTCATTCATATAGGTAACGCAAGACCTCTTTGCGTGTTTGACGTTATGCGCCGCTATCTCGAATACAGAGGCAATAAGGTTAATTTTGTTCAGAATTTTACAGATATCGACGATAAAATCATCCGTCGTGCAAATGAAGAGGGTGTAACATTCAAGGATATCTCCGAAAAATATATTGAGGAATTCTGGGTTGATGCAAAAGGCATGAACATCCGTGAAGCAACAACACATCCCAAGGCAACAGAAAATATCGGTGAAATTATTGATATTGTTTCAGCTCTTGTTGAAAAAGGCTATGCTTACGAAGTAAACGGTGATGTTTATTTCAGCACCAAGAAATTTAACGAATACGGCAAGCTTTCACATCAGCCTCTTGAAGATCTTGAGGCAGGCGCAAGAATCAATGTCGGTGATGTCAAGAGAGAGCCTATGGATTTTGCTCTCTGGAAAAGTGCAAAGCCGGGAGAGCCCTATTGGGATTCACCTTGGGGTCAGGGCAGACCCGGATGGCATATTGAATGCTCGGCTATGGTAAGACGTTATCTCGGTGGAACCATTGATATTCACTGCGGCGGTCAGGACCTTATATTCCCGCACCACGAAAATGAAATTGCCCAGAGTGAATGCTGCAATGGTGCTCCTTTTGCAAAATACTGGATGCACAACGGCTTTATTACAGTCGATAAGGTTAAGATGTCAAAGTCTCTCGGAAACTTCTTTACAGTACGTGATGTTGCTGAGCAGTACGGCTATGAGCCTATCCGTTATCTTATGATTTCCTGCCAGTACAGAAGTCCTATCAATTACAGCTTTGATGCTATTGCACAGTGCAAGGCTTCTCTTGAAAGACTTTATACGTGCCGTGACAATATGGATTTTGCACTTAAGAACGCAAAGGATGAAGCAGGGGAGAAGGATTCTGAAATCATTGCACTTATTGACGGCAAGAAGGCAAAGTTTATTGAGGCTATGGAGGATGATCTCAACACAGGTGAGGCTCTTGGTGCTGTATTTGAGCTTGTCCGAGATATCAACACAAATGTAAATGACGGTGTTCAGTCAAAGCCTCTTGTTGAGTATGCCATTACCGTATTCGATGAGCTTATGAATGTTCTCGGCCTTCTTTATAACCGTAAGGCAGGTTCAAGCCTTGACGATGAAATTGAAGCTCTTATTGCTGCAAGAAACGAAGCCAGAAAGAACAGAAACTGGGCAGAAGCAGACCGCATCCGTGACGAACTCAAGGCTCAGGGCATCGTGCTTGAGGATACACCTCAGGGAGTCAAGTGGCACAGAGCATAAGCATATCGTGTTTAAAGCAGTAATTCGGTTGTAATTACTGCTTTATTGCTCTGAAAAGAATCGGTAAAATTATTTTATGTTGTAAATGTTTTGCAACAGACTTCCGTTTAATACATGAAAATCTGCCATTCGTACAAAAAGCTGCAAAAAAGTGTTATGTAGTGATAATCTTATTCTGCCGTTTTAAATCTTAAGATTCTTTCTGCAATATTGACAGAAAGTAGATTTTATGATATTTTAAAACAAAGAGTAGGTATTATAAAAAATGAAAAAGGAGATAGAAGTTATGAAAAAAATATCAAAATTTTTAGCGGTATTTCTTTGCGCAGTAACATTGTTTATGATGTGCGGATTCAGTTCCTATGCCATTTATCCCTCTAATCCTTTAGGGTTCAGAGGCGAAGCTTCTGCTTACAGTATAAAGCTCCTGTGGGATGTTCCTAATGAGAATTATTTATATAAGCTTTATCAGAAAACAGACGGCAAGTGGGTTGAAATCTACGGCGGAAGATGGAGCGGTTATGTTGTTAAAAATCTTGAGCCGGACACAACCTATACCTTCGGTATAAGAGCATCTTATTTCGGTGTTAATAACAGCCTTAATCCCGAATATAAAACAATCAAGGTTAAAACCTTACCGGAAGTTGTAGTGCCAAAGCGAATTATAGAAAATGAAAACCATACAGGTGTTGATGTTGCAGGTACTATAAAGCTCGAATGGGATGAAATCAGAAACGCTGACGGTTACCGTGTTTATCAGAAGGTAAACAATAAATGGAAATTCATAAAGAATGTCAATGATAATTACTGTGAGATAAACGGTTTAACAGCCAACACCTGGTACGAATTTGCCGTTAAGCATTTTTACATCAAGGACGGCAAAAAGGTTAATGCAAAACTTTACGGAACAATTCGCACACGTACATTCGATATGAAATCAATGTCCTATGTCAGATGTGAAAATCTTGATGATACAGGCTTCACACTTACTTGGGAAAAGGTTCCCGGAGCAACGGGATACCGTATTTTCAAGAAAACAGATGGCGGAAGCTGGCAGAGAGTAACTACTGTGGGTAAAAACACATTACGCTATAATGTGAATTTCAGAGAAGCGTCAAATACTTCATATATTGTGCGTGCGTATGCTAAAACCGGCTACAGCGGTATAAAGTGGACGAATTACAGTAATACTGTTAAAATTCCTGCTTATGAGCTTAATTTTGAGAAGATGTCTGTGCTTACTGCTGAGGATATCAACGAAAGCACTCTCACTCTTAAATGGGACGCAGTTGACGGTGCAAGAGGCTATCGCATATTCAAAAAGGAAGCCGGTGGCAGCTGGAAGCGTGTCACAACTGTAGGTAAAGATGTAAACAGTTATACTGTTGACAGAAATCCGGACGTAAAAACTTATTATACTGTACGTGCTTACACAAGAACATCTGAAGGCATTAAGTGGAGCAAATACAGCAACTATTTAAAGGCCTGATTTTGAATGCCACCGTTTTTTCGGTGGCATTTCGTGATGAATTTATAGCTATTGTTAAAATAGTCTTAATTATATAATTGATTCAAGGGGTTGTTTTATGGGAAAAATTAGTTTATTGCCTGAGTATACTTCGTCATCTCCTATTGCGGTTGTTGACTCGGGTATGGGCGGTATTACGGTTTTAAGAAAGCTTTACCGTATTATGCCGAACGAGAATTATATATATTTTGGTGATTCCGCAAACTCACCCTACGGAACAAAAACTACTGAACAGATAAGAGATCTTACTGTAAGTGCAGTTGAGGCTCTTATGAAAAGGGGAGCAAAAAGCGTTGTTATTGCCTGCAATACGGCAACAAGTGCCGCCGCCGCATTTCTTCGTGAAAAATATCCGGACTACCCCTTTGTCGGGCTTGAACCGGCTATAAAACCCGCGGCTCTTTCTGGCGATTGGCCTAAGGTGCTTGTGCTTGCAACACCTCTTACACTCAAGGAAAAAAAGTTCAATGATCTCATGGCTCGCTTTGAAAATGAAGCTGAATTTATAAAGCTTCCTGCGCCGGAGCTTGTCGGTTTTGTTGAGTCCTGTAATCTTGATTCACCTGAGGAGATTGAATACCTTGAGCGTATTCTTGCTCCTTATGCTGATAACAAGGTTGACGCGGTTGTTCTTGGCTGTACCCATTTTCCTTATGCCAGAAGACAGATTCAACGTATTCTCGGTGATGAGGTGCTTGTGTTTGACGGCTCGTTAGGTGCGGCAAAACAGTGTCAGAGACTTCTTGACGCTAAGGGACTTCTTAACGATTCATCTGAGGAGGGTACTATTCTTTTTGAAAATAGCGATCCTACCAAGATTGATAAATGTAAGTTTATGTTTAACTATAAGGGATGAAAATATGAGAATACAGGATGAAATCAGAGAGTATCTTATAAATGAAGGGGCAAGCGACGTCGGCTTCTGTCGTATTGATGACGGTGATTTCGGTGAATGCAGATATGGTGTGAGCATAATTGTTCACTTGTCCGATGCAATAGTTGATGAAATCGGTGCTGAGCCGACTCACACTTACTTCAACCATTACAGAGGTGTCAATTCATTTATTGATTCCCTTCTTCTGAAAGCCGGTATGTTCCTTGAAAGAAAGGGCTACCGATATATTACGGTTGCTGCATCTCAGAGTATAAATAAAGACGGATGGAATTATATGGGCAGATACTCACATAAGAAGGTTGCAGCACTGTCAGGTCTCGGCACCATCGGTAAAAGCTCTATGTTCCTTCATAAAAAGTACGGAGCTAATGTACGACTCGGCTCTGTGTTCACAAACTGCGAGTTTGATGTAAGCGATATCAAACCTGCATCACTCTGCAAGGATTGCAATCTCTGTGTCGAGGCGTGTCCGTCAGGTGCTATCAGCGGGAGAGAGTGGGACATCGGTTGCGAGCGTGAGGATATGTTTGATCCCGAAAAGTGCAGTACCTATATGAAAAATAAGTTCAAGCATATAGGTAGAGGAGCCGTCTGCGGAATTTGTATGAAGGTATGTCCCTACGGAAAATAAATATTGAAACAAGAAAGGGTATTCGCCTTGAAAAAGCTTTATAATAAAAACGAGCTTGGATTTTCTCTGGCTTTTATAGGAATTTATGTTGTGCTTTTCAGTTTTTCTGATATGATTTCAGAGCAGATCGGCATTGAAAAAGCAATAACGGCTGTTTCGTCATTTGCTTTGTCTTTGGTTTTACTTATATTTATAAGAAGACAGGGTCTGAATGAAAAATACGGTCTTATAAAGCCTGAGCGCATAAAACGAAACGTGCTTTTTATAATCATCTTTCTTTTTATGATTGCCTATAATCTGAAGGACGGCTTCCATATTAACTATAATCTGTCCGGTACGGTTTGCTATATCATCAGTATGCTTTTTGTTGGTCTGATTGAAGAAGTAATTTTCCGAGGATTTCTTTTCAAGGCAATATATAAAGAGAGTCCGGGGTTTGCAGTTGTAATTTCATCGGTAACCTTCGGTATAGGACATATTGTTAACCTCCTGAACGGAGCTGAGCTTATCGGTACTGCTCTTCAGATTGTTTATGCCGCTGCGGCAGGCTATATATTCACGGTATATTTCATAAAGAGTAAGAGCATTATCCCTTGCATCATAACTCATTCTCTGGTAAATGCGCTGAGTGTATTTACTGATGCGGAAAGCGGAAACTTTAGCTCTGTAATTTTTACTGTTGTTCTTGTTGCTTCTGCGGCTATAATTTATGTTCTTGAAAGGGACATACATAAACAAAAGGTATAAAAAATCCCCGGAAAAACCGGGGGTTTTTGTTTGAGTTCAGCGGAATGGAGCTTACGATACTTTCATTTGCTATTGAGTCAATTTTTATTGTGAAAGGCTGACCAAAAGTAGTATAACATGAGGTAAGAAAGCCTAAAAGTAGTGTAAACCTACTGTCGCATCAGAAAATTGTGAGCTTCAGTCAGCAGTCTTTTTGAACTCTCGAACTGAAACACTGATATAGCAGTTTCATAATCCATTAATTGCACACTGCTTAACTCTGCCTCCTGTGCAGTTGGTACTTGGTCGGAATATTCAGCTAAAAAATATACTATATGCTTCAACCTTGTTTCACCATTACGCATAAAACTGTGAGTATCCTCAGTTCTAAAACCGTCGATCAACCGTACAGTCAAGCCTGTTTCCTCTGAGATTTCGCGTAAAGCGGCTTCTAATTCACTTTCTATTCCTTCTATATGACCTTTAGGGAATCCGTATATACCTTCTTTGGAACGGATAATTACATATTTTATTGTACTGTTCTCGCATGTGTAAACAATGGCACCGCAGGATTTTTCGGTTATCATTTTGTGTTCTCCTTTGCGGTGTTGATGGAAGATATAAGCATTACTCTGATACTCGTGCAAGCGGAATCAAGCGTTTTGTATTCGCTTTCGGTAATGTAGTTTGTTTTATACAATAACTCTAACCAATATCCCGTTTCGTTTGCTTCCTTGAGTGCAATTTGAAGTTTGGCAATAAAATCCGCCTTACCGTGAGCATACTGTGCCTCACGGATATTGGCGCCAATCGAGGTACCGCTTCTGCCTATTTGATTGGATATGATGGATTCTCGCTTTTCCTTTAATGCCTTTACAAGATTTATTATTTGAACTGCAAAATCCATGGATTGTGTGCGGATTTTTGAATCGGACATGATATGCACCTCACTTTCGCCAATATCATACCAGATACTTACAAATATTTCAATAGTGATGTTGCGGCTGTGCCGCAGTGAAGTTTGGGCTATCGCCCAAGTGAAGTATTGCGCCGAGGGCGCAAAGTGAAGTTAAGTGTTCCGCATATCGTGCCGAAGGCACACTTCACGCACGAAGTGCGCTTCACTTGCGAAGCATACTTCACGTTCCGCTTGCGGAACACTTAGTTCAAAAAAGCATGATTTGTCTACCGGACAAATCAGGCTTTTTTGCTGGTGCCGGTGGCGGGGGTCGAACCCGCACGGTATCGCTACCAACGGATTTTGAGTCCGCCTCGTCTGCCAATTCCAACACACCGGCTAATTCCAATGCCTTGTAATTATATATTATCGTCAGTTTATTGTCAAGGATTTTCTTTTATAAAAAACAAAAACCGCAGTTGAACTGCGGCGTTATGTTTGAATATAAATTATTCAGCAAGGCCCATAACCTTTTCAACATATGCAAAGATTCTGCCAAGAAGGTCTGCGAACCACTGTGCCTTGTCGTCTGCTGACATTTCAGCAAAATCGCCATTGATAAGGCTGTTGATGAATTCTACCATTTTAATTTACCTCCTGTTAAATTTTAATGATAACGAGTTTTAATTATTCGCCGAGGATTTCGTCAAATTCTTCGGGAAGGTATGCATTGAGAAGCTTTGTGAGGAAAGCTAAGAGTGCATTGATGATGGGAGTGATGTTCATTTCATAATCTTCGCCGTCCCAAGAAACCTTTACGTTTACATCTTTTTCGAGTTTCATTGAATTGACCTCCTTTTATAATAGATTTCGCAGAGTAATCTGCTTTCGTGAACATTATATACTTGAGAGAATCAAAAGTCAATACAGAATTTACAAATTTTTAAAATAATTAGTACATTTTCTTACGGAAATTTAATTTTTTAGCATATGTTGTGTTAATTTCGGTTATTTATGTTGACAATTTATTAAAATTTTGATAGTATGAATGAGATATGAGGCAGTTAATCTGCCGTGATAAATTTTTATTGTATGAGGAGTGTTTTTATGTTCCGTACATCCAGAAAAATCCTTTCAGTTATCGTTACTGTGGTAATGCTTTTCAGCATGTGTGCCTTTGCAGGTGTTGCTGCTGTTGAGAAGGAGAACTCATATCCTGTTATTTATTTTACAGGTTACGGTCAGCAGATTTTCACAGAGAAGGGTAATCATAATTCTGAAATGCTTTATCCCACCGGTGTTGATGTTGCCTCAAGTGTTAAGGAAGCACTTGCACCTTGCCTTATGGAACTTGCGATCGGTTCCGCAACAGGCGATTACAGCGCATACTGTGACGCGCTTTACGATTCAATTGCACCTATTTACGATGATCTCAGACTTAATCCTGACGGAACAGTTAAGGATAATTCCGGTTCCTGGAAGAATTCCTATTCAATGAGCTACGGCAAATACGGTATGATTCACTATAGCTATGACTGGCGTCTTTCACCTATCACACTTGCAGCTGATCTTAAGGATGCTATCGACATCGTTCTTGATAAGTATAATGCTGAAAAAGTTAATCTTGTCGGCCGCTGCTTCGGTGCAAATGTTGTTGCAGCTTATCTTGAGCTTTACGGAACTCATGCTGAAGAAAATGTAAACAACATCGTATATTACGTACCGTCAATTACAGGTATCGGTCTCGTCGGTGCTATTTTCTCAGGCGACATCAAGCTTGACTCAAACAACACAGATATTTATGTAAATGAAATGATGGACTACCTCGACATTATGGATGACGGTCTTGTAAAGGACTTCCTTCTTGTTATGGTTTCCATATTTGACCAGGCAGAGATTCTCGGATTTGGTGTTGATAAGCTTCAGGGCCTCATTGATGATATTAAGGATAACCTTATTCCCAGACTTGTAAGAGATTCCTATGGCTCATTCCTTTCATTCTGGTCAATGGTTCCTGATGAATATCTTGATGATGCAATCGAATTTGTATACAATACAGATGAGCTTAAAGCTGAATATGAAGGCTCAATCTCTCTTATCAGAGAGTATAATGAGCTCGTTCAGGATGATGCTAAGGCTAAGATTGCCGCACAGGGTGAGAAGTTTGACGTGTCTGTAATTTCCAAGTATAACCTTCCTTCAGCACCTGTATTCGGTAAGGACAATGCTACAGGTGACGGCGTTGCAGAAACATACTATACATCTGTTGGCGCAACAACAGCAAAGTTCGGTTCAGGCTTCAAGGCAGATTATATTGATGCTATGGACGAGGCTGCAAAGAAGTATCTTTCAGCTGATGAAAAAATTGATGCTTCAGCATGTGCCCTTCCCGATACAACATGGTTCATCAAGAACAGCTACCACGACAACTTCCCCGAAAGCATTGATGAACTTATTAACACATTCCTTACAACAGAAGGTATGACTGTTTTCTCAGATGAGGCATATCCTCAGTATCTTGATGCAAGCATTGACGGTGAAACACTTGCACCCGTAACTGAAAAGGACGAGGATCTTCCTAAGCCCGGCTCAGATGCAGATAAGTTCGCAATGCTCTTCAATTTCATCAAGGTTGCTATTCAGCTTCTTATCGAGTTTTTCAAAAAGATTGCCGCTATGGTATAATTCACTACTGATAATACAGGAGAGTTAAAAATGATTTGTAAAAAATGCGGACGTCAGATTGCTGATAATATCACATTCTGCAACTATTGCGGTGAAAGGGTTGCAGCTGAGCCTGCAAACAATGCCCCGGTAAACAATGCGCCTGTTAACCGTGCTCCTGCCGGAAGCGGTGCTCCGTGCGTTAATCCTGCACCGAATTACAGCGCACCACAGCAGAGCTATCAGAATAATTATGCTCAGGTACCGGCACAGCCGACATTCAGCCAGCCGATCAATGAGAATACTATTCCATCCAAGTATAAGCCATTATCGGCGTGGGCATATTTCGGTTATAATCTGCTTTTTGCAATTCCGCTTATCGGACTTATATGTCTCATAGTTTTCTCTTTAAGTAACGAAAACATCAACAGAAGAAACTATGCACGTTCATTCTGGTGTATATTTGTAATTCTGTTTGCAATCGGACTTATATTCGGTGTACTTGCTCTTATTTCGGGCGGCGCAATCTTCTACGATATTGAGAATATGTTCTATTAAAACTCGCTCCCGTCAGTTGTGCATTACACATAAACCGACGGGAGTTTTTTTGAATCAATTTTGCTTATTTTTTTGTAAATTCTATTGCAATTTATTTTCTGATGTGCTATACTACATCGAAATCAATCGAGGAGGTAATGAAAATGTGTATGAACGAGATAAAAACACCTTTCATTTCCGTTGTTTCTCCGATTGATACTTTTATTTGTTGTTCTGTTTTTTCTTTTAACGGGTGACTTTTTGTTACCCGTTATTTTTTTGCATTTTTATGCGAAAAATATTGAAATATAGTATATTTTTAGATATAATATAATTTAAAGAAAAATATGAGTGCATCCGAAAGCATTTATATGAGAAACTATATTCATATATTTCTCTTGCTCCGTAGCACCCTTACATGAAAGGAGTAAACAAAATGAAACACTTACTTAAACTTTTAGACTGGTCAAGCGAGGAAATCCTTGATTGTCTCGACCTTGCCGACAAGCTTAAGGCTGAAAAGAAGGCAGGTATAAAGCATCATATCCTTGAGGGTAAAACTCTCGGTATGATTTTCGAAAAAAGCTCAACAAGAACAAGAGTATCCTTTGAGGTCGGTATGTATGACCTTGGCGGTACCGCACTCTTCCTTTCATCAAAGGATTTACAGATAGGCAGAGGCGAGCCTGTTCAGGATACGGCAAGAGTACTTTCACGTTTTCTCAACGGTATTATGATTCGAACCTTCGATCAGCAGGAGGTTGAGGATCTTGCAAAGTATGGCTCAATCCCCATAATCAACGGTCTTACCGATTTCTGCCATCCCTGCCAGGTGCTTGCTGATCTTCAGACAATCCGTGAGTATAAGGGTAAGGACCTTAAAGGTAAGAAGCTCTGCTACATCGGTGACGGTAACAATATGGCAAACAGCCTTATTGTCGGCTGCATCAAGGTTGGTATGAAGGTTGCTATTGCCTGTCCGAAGGGTTATGAGCCTGATGAAAGTATTGTAGCGTGGGCAAAGGAAAATGGCGATCTTCTTGTTACAGAGGACATCCTCGAGGCTGCTAAGGGCTCAGATGTGCTTTATACTGACGTATGGGCATCGATGGGTCAGGAAAGCGAAGCTAAGATAAGACAGAGAATATTCAAGTCCTATCAGATAAATGATGAAGCAGTTGCTGTTTCAAATGAAGGCGTAATGGTGCTTCACTGCTTGCCTGCTCACAGGGGTGAGGAGATTACTGATAAAGTACTCGAGGAGCATGCAGCAGAGATATTTGACGAAGCAGAAAACAGACTTCACGCACAAAAAGCAGTAATGGCTATGACGATGGGTGAATAACAGGAGGATAGCAATGGTAAACAGCGGTTTTGAAATACGTAACGCCAATATGGACGATGTGGATAAGTCGGATCGTA
>JAZPZK010000094.1:0-18567 GCA_045544675.1 Acutalibacteraceae bacterium | reverse complement strand
GGTAGGTAGGCACAACCCTTTTAAGTGTCTGCCTTACTGCTTCATCGTTGCCCGAATCACAGGCATCCCTGAGTAAACCGATATATTTTTTCAGTTCATCCAATTCAACAACTTCATCCTTTTCTATAAAGATAAGGCTGTTTTCTGTTTTTTCAAGGCTCTCCCCTTTTATGAGAAGCTCCTCATAAAGCTTTTCACCGGGACGAAGACCGGTTTCAATAATCTCAATATCCGCAGAGCCGGACATTCTGATCATACTTTCGGCAAGGTCAATAATTTTGACGGGCTGACCCATATCAAGCACAAAAAGCTCACCGTTCTGAGCCATTGCACCTGACTGCAGAACAAGCTGTGAGGCCTCGGGAATCGTCATAAAATATCTGACAATTCTCTTATCCGTAACCGTTACGGGACCGCCGTTAAGTATCTGCTTTCTGAAAAGAGGAATAACAGAGCCTGCTGAGCCAAGCACATTTCCGAATCTTGTTGTGCTGTATCTGACCTTTCCCTTTTCACTTGCAGTTCTGACAATCATTTCGCACAGTCTTTTTGTTGCACCCATAACATTGGTGGGATTTACCGCCTTATCGGTTGAAACCATCATAAAGCGCTCTGCACCATACTTTTCGCATACGTCAACAATATTGATCGTGCCGAAAACATTATTTTCAACAGCTTCAACACAGTTATTTTCCATAAGAGGAACATGCTTGTGCGCCGCCGCATTGATTACAATCTGAGGCTTATATTTTTCAAAAACTCTTTCAAGAGCCTTTCTGTTTGTTATTGAACAAATTTCAATGTCAACCTTCACGGAGTTGTTGTAGGCGATTCTCAGCTCCTGCTGAACATCGTAGGCTCCGTTTTCGTAAATATCAAGAATAACTATTCTTTCCGGCTTCATTTTTGCAAGCTGTCTGCAAAGCTCAGAGCCGATTGAGCCACCGCCGCCGGTGATTAAAACAACCTTGTCACGGTAATAATCTCTTGTTTTTCTGTCTGTAATTTCAACGGGCTTTCTGAAAAGAAGCTCTTCAATATCGAACTCTCTCAGATGCCTTTTCTTACCCTCGGTATGCATTACGGGGTAGTCGTAAACCTTGATTTTGAAGCCTGCTTCAAGATACCCGTCACACAAAATTTTCTTGCGCTCTCTGTCAAGGTCAGGTATTGCGAAAATAACCTCCTGAACCTCAAGCTTTCTGAGGGTATCGACGGTGTTTCCGTCTTCATAAAGAACAGGTATACCGTGAATTTCTCTGTTTGCCTTTGATGCGCTGGCATCAACAAAGCATCTCGGTATATATGATGCGGCTTTGTTTACCAGAAGCTCTTCTGCAAGAGACACACCCACGCTGCCCGCACCGATAATTGCAATTTTAATCTTATGTGCTTCATCCTCTGCAATTCTCTTTGTTTTAAGTCCCGCAAAAATTCTCAGAAGCATATTAAGAAGCTTTCCGGATACGTTGTAATTGTTTGAGCATTTATATGCGTATCTGTACATCAGGCGCATTGCAAGTGCAAGCAGAAGATTAAGGCAGGCAGACGACAGAATAAACAGAAACGGTGCTCTTTTTATATCCGCAAGGTGCGATACTGCAACCTCAATAACATAGGTGATTAAAAAAGATATACCGTCAACTATGAGCAACCTTATATAGCACTGAATGCCTCCGTATCGCCATACCTGCTTATAAATATTGCCGAAAAATCTCACCGCAAACACCGAAATTACAGCAACGGTAAAATGAAACAATATCGTAATAACATCTAAAATCTTGTTTGCACCGTATGGAACAAACAAGATCAGATTAACAAAAATAAGTATTAACATATCATAGGCAACAAGCTGCCATCTGATGCTGAAGTTTTTCATTGCTTTTCCGCAAACCTCCGATATTTTATCTAAAGGGCGTTTTCAGACTCATTCTGCCTTTTCGGCATAGAATAAATCAAAAACTATTTCATCAACAGCCTTGCTGTCGGCGTAAAATTCCATATATTTTTCACCTTTGAGGCTGTCACCCTCAACAGCTCTGATACCGGTGAATTCATACTGCATAAACTTCTCAGCCAGCTCCTGAAGCTGAGTGATTGAACGGTCTGAAACTATATATTCAGATATATCCCTGACTGCTTCAAAAGCAAAATTCTTATCACCGTCGGAAAGCTCGGTGAATTTACTGTAAAGAGCCTCTATATACTGACGCTGACGCTTCATTCGTGAAATGTTGCTGCTATCCTCCATACCCTTACGTGAACGGACATAAGTAAGAGCCTGCTCGCCCATAAGAGTAACCTTTTCACCCTTGACGAGACTGCTGTCTATACCGCTGAAATCGTCAAGCACCGTGACTTCAACACCGCCGATGCTGTCGTTCATTATTGCAACAGAATCCATGGTCAGCGAAATGTAATGGTTAACCTTTATGCCGTTGAGAAGAAGGGACACGGAATCTGCTGTGTTTCTGCAGCTCACGTCTCTGCCGTTGCCGTAGGTGTGGGAAAGGGCAATCTGCTCAGTTACCGTATCAACTCTGTTGCCTGCAACTCCGAGAACATTCACATCAACCATTGTGTCACGGTTAATTTGAATACCTGTGCATTTTTTTGCCTCATTATCAAAAACAAGAAGCATCAGAAAATCGGCCTGCATATCGTTGTTATATGATTCAGCAGACTTGAAATTATCAAATTTATCAAGGCCGATAACCAAAAAGGTTTCTACATTATCCCTGATTTCATATTTTTTGCCGTTATATACCGCTTCAGAGTTTTCATAGGCATCTGTGTTGCTGAAAACTCCTCTGTTCTTTTCCCAGGTGTTCATCAGCATCAGCAAAGAAACAGCAAAAGTGAGCACAGCCACGGTTAAAACAGTATATCTGACGATTTTTTTGATTTTTCTCTTTTTTGAGTTGTGGCTCATTGTTTTTTCATCCTTTCGGAAATTATACGGTTTCTTTTCTGCTCTTTCTGGGGAATGTTGCAATTGCTGCAACTGAAGATACAGCAAGAAGAACATAGATGAAGGTTACACCCTTGTCACCTGTTTCGGGGATACCGTCTGCAATAACGTGGGAATTGACAACAACTGCAAAGGGGCCGAATACTGCTGTGCTGAATGTAAGGTGATATTCACCGTTGACCTTATTTACCTTTGCACCGTCAACAAGCTTCCAGCCGTCATCTGTAAGCTGCATAAGACCGACGAAATTCTCGAAGGTATCTGCTTCAAGTGTAATATCATAATTGCCGTGCTTACCGTGTTCGTCACAGCCCTTTAAGCTAACATCAAAAAGATCGCTTACTGCAAGGTTTTCCTCGGGAATGTTGTTCTTCTTTGCAAGCTCATCAAGACCGTCACATAAGTCTGCAAGATTTTTTGAATTTGCGATGTCCTTATATGCCTTTTCAAGAAGATCGCGTGCAGACTTTGAAAGATTTTCTCTGTCACGGAAGGGAGTTACAACTATAGTTGCATCGCAGTCTTCACTGCCGGGCTTTGAATCAACGATTTCGGGAGCACCGTTGTTTGAGGGGCTGTAAACAAACTCACCTGTTTTTGCAAAAGCGGTGAAGCTCATGCATACAACCATAAGAACTGTTAAGGAAATTGCTAATACTTTTTTCATTTTTATATCATCCTTTCAAAAATAATATACTGAATTTTATTTATCAAAAATATCCGTATTCATAAATCTGCCGAATATTTCATCGTCGGATTTTTTTCGGATATAACTGATCGCTTCGTCAATCTGCGGTCTGCGGGATCTCATATTGTGGCTGTCGGAGCCCAGAACCACACCGTAACCGTCTTTAATAAGCTTCATCACCTTTCTGCGGGTTATAAAGCTTTCTCTGAAATCAGGATTCACCTGGAAATAAACGCCTGCACGGCACAGCTTTTCAATTGCCGAATCGTTGCCGAGCCTTATGTATCTGTCAATATGCGCAAGAAGAACTGTGTATTCGCCGCAAAGGGCAAGCTCAAGAACCTCGTTTACCGTCTGCATCGTCCATGTGTTGAAGGGCATTTCAAGTAAAAGCACATCTGTGCCCTCTGTGCACAGCCTTTCAAGTCCTTTAAGCTTTGATATGCCCGGGTAGTAGCACACCTCGGCACCGGGTATCACCTCAGGCAGCTCTTCATTCATTTCGTTTCTCAGCCTTGCAAGAGACTGCTCTCTTTTATCAAGAAACTCCTCAACGGTATTGTTATCGGCATAAAAATGGGGAGTGGCAATTACCCTATCAACGCCCTGCTTTCTGAGAAGGCTAAGCATCTCAAGGCTTTCCTTCGCACTTCTGCTGCCGTCATCAATACCGGGAAGCACGTGACTATGCCAGTCTGTCATGCTTTTGTACCTGAGTTCTTTTTATAGTAGCCGCCGTATTTGTAATACCTGTTCTTTCTGTATTTGCCGTAAGAGCCGTCGCTGCTCTTTGAATCGTTCATAACAAAGCCGAGCAGATTCACGTTTGAAAGCTTCAGCTGTCTTATACAGTTATCAAGCTCCTTCTTTCCGGTGTAATCCTCACGGACAACCACTATCATACCGGAAATAAGATCGGAAACAGATAAGGCGTCGGATACGATGTTTACCGGCGGAAGGTCGATAACAATATAGTCGAACTTTTCCTTAAGATCGTCAAGGACTGCCTTCATTCTGAAGGAGCCGAGAAGCTCTGACGGGTTGGGCGGTATCTGGCCTGCAGGTATAACGTATAAATTATTGAGCAGCGGATTTTCAAACCCTTCAAGATTTTCCTCTGTTTTCATCAGCAGATCTGTAAGACCCGGTGTGCTCTTGATGCGCATTTTTCTGGCAACGGAGGGAAGTCTCATATCACCGTCAACAAGAACAACGTTGCTTCCGCTTTCGGCAAGCACATAGGCAAGGTTGATTGCAGTTGTACTTTTACCCTCACCTCTTATGGAGCTTGTGACACCGATAACGGGACAGGTCTCACCCTCGGGAAGTGTGAAATTCAGATTTGTTCTCAGAAGCTTATACTGCTCAATTGCCGTGAATTTCAGATGCTTATGAAGCGTGTTCTTGTTTTCTGCGACAACCGGATTAGTTCTTTTGTTTTTCTTAAATAATCCCATATTTCATCTGTCTCCTCAACTTATTTCTTAGCCGAACGACCGCTGTAATAGTAATATTCAGACTGTTTTGTGCCCGACTGCAGGAGATTCGGTACCTTAGCCAGAATCGGATAATCATATGCGTTCATAATGTACTCTTCGTTGTAAATAGTGTCGTCAAACACCGCAATCAGAGCTAACACTGCGGCAGCAAGGACTGCACCTGCCATTGCACCGATGATTGTGTTTTTTGTGATACTCGGTGAAACCTTTTCTGTGTTGGGCACAGCCGCATCAACAACCTCCATCGATGCACCGTCAATGATTTCGGCAATTCTTATAGGCAGAACCTCTGCAATGCAGTTGGCTATTTTCGCCGCCTCATAAGGATCCTCCGAAGTAACGGTAACCTTCATGATTTCTGTGTTGTTGGCAAGAGAGGATTTAATCATATCCGATAAGGTTTCATAATCGTAATCCACCTTTGTTTTATCAATAACACGCTCAAGGGTAGTTCTGTTATTAAGAATTTCGCCGTAGGTCTTTACAAGGCTTTGTGCAGCGGTGATTTCAGATGAGCTTATGCTGAAGCTTGTGTTACCCAGTGAAAAGGAGCTGTTGTTTACATAAAGCATTATTGATGATGAATATTTCGGTGCAACCATAAATGCAAAGAACGAAAATGTAAGCGCACCCACAACAAGTGCGGACAGAATAATTATCCAGACCTTCTTAAACAGATACCTTACGACATGCAGAATATCGATGGTGTAAAAATCCATTGCTTCCTTTTTTTGTTTTTCCATAAGTCGTTAAAACTCCTTAGCTTTTATTCATAATAAATTTTATTGTCAGTTTATTATTATAATATATACTATATAACCACAAGACAAAAACCGCAGTTATGCATTCTGTATCATTATACTATCGTAGAGCAATAAAATCAATAGGTTTTACTAACTTTCAGCAGAAAAAATCGTCTTTTTGTGACCCTTTTATCTATGCTTTTTCGCATTGGGAATTATGACTCGTTTTTGCCCTGCAAAGGATCTGAAAAGACAAAAAGCGTGCCTATGCCGCCACCTTATAAGGAAGTATTTGTTTCTCGAACAAAATTCCCCGTATTTTTGCCAAAAGCCTCGCAAGGCGACAGCCTTGCTGCATTTTGTGGCTTCAATACAAGAAATTTTCAGTTCTTACGAAACTGCGAAGCACTTTAAAATGCGAAATAGTATGCAGTAAAAGGCAGAAATCACCGATAATGCTGACGCATATCGGTGATTTTTAACGCGATTATTGTGTACTGAGTTCACATTTTAAAGAAATACTTCCCTATAGGGGTGGCGGCATATCCGCACGCTCTTTTTATTGCTTATCCTTGCTTCTTGTAAACACCGAGCAGACAAGTCCGCATATCACCGCCGCCATTATTCCCACCGACGAGGATGAAAGAGGTCCGCTGAGCACACCCATAAACCCCTCCTGCTGAATTGCCTCCTTAGTACCCTTTGCAAGATTATATCCGAAGCCGATAAGAGGTATTGTGGCACCTGCACCGCCGAAGGATACAATATGCTCATAAATACCCGTGCCGCCCAGAATAACACCGATAACAACGAAGGATACAAGTATTTTTGCCGGGGTGAGCCGTGTGTAATCAATAAGAAGCTGACCGATTACACATATTGCTCCGCCTACAAGAAACGCCTTAAGAAGACTCAGAAAAATTTCCATATCACATCAACCCCTTGACAAGACCCGGTATGCCCTTGCCCTGACGGATAATTCCTATGAGCATTACCGCAGAAATAAGCATAGTCATAATGCAGATAAGCTTCTTTGCAAAGTAAAGATATTTGCTGCACTTTACAAGACAGATTATGCATTTAAGGCTTTTTATCGCATCCATTTTCTCACTCTCCCTTCCGTATATTCAGAAGATGTGCTATGCCCGGTATGCTTTCGCCCTCTTTTGAGGAAACCGTAGACATAAGCGCACCCGTGGCTATGAAAAGTATGTTGCTGTACTTTCCCTGACGCATACCGTTGAGTATATATGAGCAAAGCACCGATGCACTGCAGCCGCAGCCCGAGCCCCCTGCATGGACATCCTGATTTTCACGGTCATAGATAAGAAGTCCGCAATCCTTATGCACCGATGAAATATCAATGTTATCCTCTTTTCTCAGAAGCTCATATAAAAGCTCACTTCCAACCGCTCCCAGGTCGCCCGTAAGTATCAGATCGTAATCCTCAGGGGCTGTGGCTGTATCACGGAGAAAATCTGCAATCGTCTTTCTTGCGGCAGGTGCCATTGCCGCACCCATATTATTTGCATCGGTTATGCCTAAATCCTGAATTGTACCGAGATGCACCTTGTCAATATAGGGATGCTCACCCTTTTCTTCCCTGCAAAGCACCGCCGCACCCGAGCCTGTCACCGTCCATTGGGAGGTGGGCGTTCTCTGTCCGCCGTATTCAAGAGGATAACGGAATTGCTTTTCCGCCGAGCAGAAGTGGGAGCTTGTTGCGGCAAGACAGCAGTCAAAGCCGCCGCTTTCTATAGCAAGAGACGCCTGAACAAGGCTCAGAGCCATAGTCGAGCAGGCTCCGTAAAGACCGCAGAAGGGCATATTCAGCTCCCTGAGTCCGAAGGTAGAGCCGATGCACTGATTAAGAAGGTCACCTGAATAAACCGCATCGATTTCTTCAAGAGACTTACCCGATTTTTCCAGAGCGGTACATACTGCAGTTTTGAGAAGTCCGCTTTCTGCCTTTTCCCAGCAATCCTCTCCGAGAGTGGTGTCGGTATACACCTTGTCGAATTCCTTACCGAGAGGGCCTGCACCCTCTTTTTTGCCCGCTACTGCAGCGTTTGATATTATCTTCGGTCTGCTTTCTAAAATGACCGTGTTACCTTTTCTAAATGCCATAAGTGCTCCTTTCAGATTAAAGTTTGCGAAGGCTGTACATCGGCTCCCGATACGGCACCTGCGGTGCCGTTCCTGCGCTGTCCCTGTAAGGGCAGTGCAGGCGCCACGCCGCTTCGCGGCGCGTCGCGGGAGCCGGGGCCAGTCCTGCAGTATCTCCCTTTACAGATCTCAGTATAATCCGAGAAGGTAGATTATCAGCCCGTAAAGTGCCGCACTTGAGCAGCCGAAAACTATAACAGGTCCTGCGATGGAAAACATCTGTGCCGCCGTGCCTGTGATTGTACCCTCTGCCTTGAATTCGAGAGCGGGAGCTACCACCGAGTTTGCAAAGCCCGAAATGGGCACCATTGTCCCTGCACCTGCGTGCTTTGCAATATTATCAAACACACCTGCGCCCGTAAGTATTGCCGTAATCAGGATTATACTTAACATACCGACGCTTCTTGCCTGCTTTTCATCAAGCCCGTAAAAGGACATCCAGATGAATATGCCTTCTGCTAAGGCACATATAAATCCGCCAACAGCAAAGGCAGTAAGACAGTTTTTAAGCACCGGCGACGGCGGAGATGCCCTCCTTGCCATCGAGCCGTATTCTTCTTTTGATACAGACATAGGATCATCCTTTCTTTTTTATTATGATTTGCCTGCTTTGACAAAATATACATTGACAAACCGTATCAAAACCTTTAAAATTAAAGCAGTATGCATTAAAGGAGATGTTTAATATGGCAATTTTCAGATCGTTCAGAGCATTAAGACCCACAGCAGAATATGCCGATAAGGTTGCAGCTCTCCCCTATGACGTTATGAACAGTCAGGAAGCCAAGGAAATGGTAAAGGAAAATCCCCTTTCATTCCTTCACGTTGACAAAGCGGAAATAGATCTTCCCGACGGCACGGATTTATACAGTGAGCAGGTTTATCTTAAGGCAAGGGCAAACCTTGATGCACTCGAAAGCAACGGTATCTGTAAAACCGATGAGAAAAACTGCTTTTATATCTACCGTCAGATTATGAACGGCAGAAGTCAGACAGGACTTGTAGGCTGTGCATCAATTGACGACTATATGAATAACATTATCAAAAAGCATGAATTCACAAGAGCAGACAAAGAGGCTGACCGTATCCGCCACGTCGATTACTGCGATGCAAATACGGGGCCGATTTTCCTCACCTACAGAAAAAATGATGCTCTTTCGGATATTATCAATTCATGGAAAAATAACCACGCTCCCGTTTATGATTTTGTCACCGACGACGGCATAGCAAACACCGTATGGGTTGTTGACTGTGACGAAACCAACGAAAAGCTTTCTGCACTTTTTGCAGATATAGACTATCTTTATATTGCCGACGGACACCACCGCTGTGCATCCGCAGTAAGAGTGGGTCAGAAGAGAAGAGAGCAGTATCCCGACTTCAACGGCAATGAGGAATTCAACTTTTTCCTTGCAGTAGCCTTTCCCGAAAACGAGCTTGAAATTATGGATTACAACAGAGTTATCAAGGATCTCAACGGTCTTGATAAGGACGGTTTCTTCGAAAATCTCGGTGAGGAATTTACACTTGAAGAGTATGAAGGAGAAGGTCAGTATAAGCCTGAAGCAAAGCACACCTTCGGTATGTTCCTTGACGGAAAATGGTATAAGCTTGCGGCAAAGGAAGGCACCTTCGACGAAAATGACCCGGTTGACAGACTTGATGTTTCTATTCTTCAGAATAACTGCATCACTCCCATTTTCGGAATTTCAGATCCGAGAACCGATAAAAGAATCGACTTTGTCGGCGGCATAAGAGGTCTTACGGAGCTTGAAAGAAGATGCAGCACCGATATGAAAATCGCTTTCTCAATGTATCCAACCTCACTTGAGGATTTAATGGCAATTGCCGATGCAGGAGAGGTTATGCCACCCAAATCAACCTGGTTTGAGCCAAAGCTTTTAAGCGGACTTTTCATCCATAAGCTCAGCTGAAAGAGAAAAAATATGTGTATGACTGAAAAATTATACGACACCGACAGCTATCTGAGTGAGTTTGAGTGTAAAGTTATAGACCTTTACGCAGACGAACGGTATATTTACCTCATTTTAGACCGTACCGCCTTTTTCCCCGAGGGCGGAGGCCAGACCTGCGACAAAGGATGGCTTGAAAATGTAAATGTGGAAAATATACAAAATCTTGGTGGAAAGATAGTACATTTCGTGGAAAACTCTGAGGAAAATGTTAAAAAGTTTGAAAAAGGCTTGACATTGACAGGCAAAATCGATATGAAAAAGCGTTTTTCTGACATGCAGCAGCATTCAGGCGAGCATATTTTCTCCGGAATTGTACACAAGCTTTACGGATATAATAATGTTGGCTTTCATCTCGGCACAGAGGTTGTTACTCTTGATTTTGACGGAGTTCTCGCTGAGGATGATATCTGTAAAGTAGAAAACCTTGTCAACAAAGCCGTATGGGATAACCTTGAAATCAGGATTTTGTTCCCCTTGGACGAGGAGCTTTCAAAAATTCAGTACCGCAGTAAAATTGAAATAGAGGGTCAGACCCGCCTTGTTGAAATTCCCGGTGTGGATATGTGTGCCTGCTGTGCTCCCCACGTTAAAAGAACGGGAGAAATCGGCGTTATTGAGGTTGTGAATTATGAACGCTACAAGGGCGGTACCCGTGTATCAATTCTCTGCGGTGAAAGAGCCCTCAAAGACATACGTCATAAGCTCAATGAAAACAGAAGGGTTTCCGTTACCACAAAAGCAAAGCAGTCTGACACAGGTGCTGCCGTTGAAAGACTGCTTGAAGAAAACGAAAGACTCAAATATGAAATCGTCGGCCTCAACCGACGCTTCCTTGAAGCAGAAGCAGAAAAGATTGAACCCACGGATAAGATAATAATTTTCGATTCAAGGCTCAAGGATAAACTGTTAAGTGATTTCACACTTTCTCTTATGGATAAGGCGTCGGATTTTGCCGCCTGCTTCTGTGACGAGGGTGAAAATAAAAGATACTGCATCGTGAGTAAAAGCCTTGATCTTCGTCCTTTATCCAAGCAGCTTAACTCAGCCTTCTCAGGCAGAGGCGGCGGAAGACCCGAAATCATTCAGGGCAGTATCACGGGCAGTGAAACGGAAATCAGAGAATTCTTCAGTAAACTTTAAGGCGGTGAGCGGTACGGTATGAAAAAATATATAAAGCCCATATTCATAATTTACTGTGCCGTTATGCTTTGGCTTTTATTCGGACAGAGAATAGGCAGAACAGATTTTTCGGATTATTTTCAGCAGCTGAGGCAGAATATCAATCTCATACCCTTCGAAACGGTACGTCTTTTTATAAGACTTGCAAAATACAGCATAGATTCTCACTCGGTATCTCTTGCTTTGCGCAATCTTTTAGGAAATATTGTGTTGTTTATGCCTTTGGGTCTTCTGAGAGAGATTTTTCCCCGTCTGAAAAAATTCATCCCCTTCATTCTTACCGTAACCGCTATAATATCTGCCGTTGAAATTCTGCAGTTTTTCACACTGTTGGGCTCCTGCGATATTGACGATCTTATACTCAATCTTGCAGGCGCTTCTCTCGGATATTTTCTCATCGGGGTCGCAGGCAGAATTGCAATAAAAAAAGAGAATGAAAGTTTTAAAAATTATTGAATTCCGCAGCCGGTTTGTGTATAATCGTACTGTGGAATTTTTCTTTTTACATAAGAAAGGAGCAAAATAATTATGGATATTCTGAAGAAAATTATTGCAGCATTTATGGCAATTGCTATGTCGGTATTCAACCTTATCGGCTTTACCGGCAACGTCAGCGACGACTACACCGAGGGCAAATACAAAAATGTCATCCTTCTCATCGGTGACGGTATGGGCTTCAACACCGTAAAGGCAACAGAAGCTCTCACAGGCGTTGACCTTGTTATGAACGATATGCCTGTTCAGCTTTCAAGCGACATTGATTCCTTCATCATCCCCTACACCGATTCAGCTGCAGGCGGCACCGCTCTTTCAACAGGTATGAGAGTATGGATAAACTCCCTTGGCGTTTTCCCCTTTGATCCCTTATCAGCTGATGACGTTAACGTGCCTCTTAACCTTGGTGAGCTTGTTAAGGCAGACGGCAAGGCAACAGGCGTTGTTACAACAGATAAAACAAGCGGTGCAACCCCCTCCGCCTTCTCAGCACATACCTTTGCAAGAGGCAACGAGGCTCAGATTGCCGACGACCAGCTTGTAAGCGGCTTTGACCTTATCTGGGGCGGCGACACGGAAAGCATCACAAAAGAAAATACTGAAGCAAACGGCTGGACCTATATCGATAACGAAAAGGATATGAAGGCTCTTAAGGCAGGCTCACGCTCCTTTGCTCAGTTCAATTACGATGACCTTTACAACTGCACAGACGAATATAATACTCCCTCTATTGAGGAAATGACAGTCAAGGCTATTGACCTTCTCAGCGAAGATAAAGACGGCTTCTTCCTTATGGTTGAAGGCGCCTGCATTGATAAAAATGCCCACAACAACATTATGGACGGTGTTACAAAATGTACCGTTGAATTCGATAAGGCCGTTGCTGCTGCTCTTGAATTTGCAGAAGAAGACGGTGAAACCCTTGTTGTTGTAACTGCTGACCACGGCACAGGCGGCATAAAGTATAACGAAAAAACCGATGAATACTACTTCACAAGCGGACAGCACGACTTTGACGACGTACCTGTTTACGTTTCCGCTGAGGATGCAGGCTTCACCAGCGATATAGAAATCAAGAACCGTGAGATTCCCGTTCAGATTGCCAGAGTAATGGGCTACGGTGCTGATGAGTTCCCTGCTTCAAGTGCGAATATTAAAACTAAAAAATGATGAAGCCGTCAGCTTCGGCTCCCTTCACAAAGGCACCCCGGTGGGGTGCCTTTGTGTCTTCCGGCAAAGATGCTTTGCCGGAAGGGCCGTGCAGCCTGCGGCTGCACGGCAAGGGAGCCGCCCCCAAGGCTTGCACCACGCTTCCCGATATGCCTCATATGCATTACTCTTATATACAATTATATATATCAAAATGTACAAAGGTTTTGGTCATTTTGTAAAAATCCATTTTTTTCCTTTTATTTATTGTAAAACCAGTAGATTTTTTGTCACAGATATGTTATTATTTCAGAGTATGGAATATTATGAGTTGACTGTATAAATCTATCGGCTCATAACTTACAAACTTATACGGAAAAACCGTTAAAGGAGGATAAAAGTCAATGCTTAAGAAAATCAGCACAATCCCGTTCAAAGACACCGCTGAACAGGCAGCAAAGCTTGATGCAGTCATCGCTGAATGCACACCTGACGTGAGTAAGCTCATGCACGTTATGCAGGAAGCTCAGGGCATCTACGGCTACCTTCCCTTTGAAGTTCAGCAGAAAATCGCCGACGGAATGAAGGTACCCCTTGAAAAGGTATACGGCGTTGCAACATTCTACGCTCAGTTTGCTCTTTCACCCAAGGGTAAGTACGCAATTTCCGTTTGCCTCGGTACCGCCTGCTATGTTAAAGGCGCTCAGGAGCTTCTCGACGAGCTTTCAGCTCAGCTCGGTATCGGTGCAGAGGAATGCACTGCCGACGGTAAGTTCTCTCTTACTGCATGCCGTTGCATCGGTGCTTGCGGTCTTGCACCTGTTATTACCGTTAACGACGACGTTTACGGTAAAATCACTGCAGCTGATATTGCAGGCATTCTTGCTAAATATCAGGACTGATGAGAGAGCTTTCCCTGAATGTGCTTGACATTGCCCAGAATTCTATTTCGGCAAATGCATCGCTTATAGAAATTGAGGTAAGTCAGAACAGCGTAGAAAAGGAGCTTCTTATCGGCATCTACGACAACGGCAAGGGTATGACAAAGGAGCAGGTACAGTCTGTAACCGATCCCTTCTTCACCACCCGTACCACCAGAAAGGTAGGTCTGGGTATTCCCCTTTTCAGAATGGCGGCGGAAATGACCGGCGGCAGCTTTGAAATTGAAAGTGAGGTTGGTGTCGGCACAAAGGTACGTGCCACCTTTAAAACAGACCATGTGGATTTCACTCCCATCGGTGACCTTACCTCAACTGTCGTAATTCTCATCACGATGAATCTGCATACAGACTTTATTTATAAAAGAAGTCTTGACTCAAAGGAATTCACCGTAGACACAAGACAGCTTAAAGAAATTCTCGGCGATGTTCCCATGAACGAGCCAAGCATAGTAAGCTGGCTTACAGACTATATCAAAGAAAATACCAATCAACTTACGGAGGTGTAAATACAAATGAAATCACTTGAAGAACTTATGGCTCTCAGAGATGCCGCTAAGCTCAATATGACAACACGTGACGGCTCAACAGAAGCAACAAGAATTGTTGTAGGTATGGCTACCTGCGGTATTGCAGCAGGTGCAAGACCCGTTATGAACAAATTCACAGAAGAAATTGCAAAGCGTAACATTCAGCACGTTACCGTTGCTCAGACAGGCTGTATCGGTATGTGTCAGTATGAGCCCATCGCAGAGGTACTCGTTCCCGGTCAGGAAAAGGTTACCTATGTTCAGCTCAACGAAGAAAAGGTTGCAAAAATCATCGTTGACCACATCGTTAACGGCAAGCCCGTTGCTGAATACACAATCGGCGCTATCAAAGAATAAGGAGGAAGTTTAATGTATCGTTCACACGTGCTTGTTTGCGGCGGTACCGGCTGTACCTCCTCAAACTCACAGAAAATCATCGAAACAATGGAAGCTGAGCTCAAGGCAAGAGGCCTTGAAAACGAAGTTCAGGTAATCCGTACCGGTTGCTTCGGTCTTTGCGCACTCGGCCCCATTATGATCGTTTATCCCGAAGGCTGCTTCTATTCAGAGGTTAAGGTTGAAGACGTTCCCGAAATCGTTGAGGAGCATCTTCTCAAGGGCCGTATGGTTAAGCGTCTTCTTTACACCGAGACAGTTACCCCCACAGAAATCAAGGGTCTTAACGACACTAATTTCTATAAGACTCAGCACAGAGTTGCTCTTAAAAACTGCGGTGTTATCAACCCCGAGGATATCAACGAATATATCGCATACGACGGCTATCAGGCTCTCGCAAAGTGTCTGACAGAGCTCACTCCCGAGCAGGTAATCCAGATAGTCAAGGATTCAGGTCTTCGCGGACGCGGCGGCGGCGGATTCCCCACAGGTCTCAAGTGGAGCTTCACAGCTGCCAACAAGGCTGACCAGAAGTATGTTGTATGTAACGCTGACGAAGGTGACCCGGGTGCATTTATGGACCGTTCGGTTCTTGAGGGTGACCCCCACTGCATCATCGAAGCTATGGCTATCTGCGGCTATGCAACAGGTGCTACCGAGGGTTATGTTTACGTTCGTGCTGAATATCCCATCGCTGTTGCACGTCTTCAGATTGCTATCAATCAGGCTAAGGAGCTCGGTCTTCTCGGTAAGAACATCTTCAATTCAGGCTTTGACTTTGATCTTCACATCAAACTTGGCGCAGGCGCATTCGTTTGCGGTGAAGAAACTGCTCTTATGACATCAATCGAAGGTAACCGCGGTGAGCCCAGACCCCGTCCTCCCTATCCCGCAGTAAAGGGTCTCTTCGGCAAGCCCACAACAGAAAACAACGTTGAAACCTTCGCTAACATCCCTCCCATCATCCGTAAGGGTGCTCACTGGTTCGCATCAATGGGTACCGAAAAGTCAAAGGGTACCAAGGTATTCGCCCTCGGCGGTAAGATCAAGAACACAGGTCTTGTTGAGGTTCCCATGGGTACTACTCTTCGTGACGTTATCTATGAAATCGGCGGCGGTATCCCGGGCGGTAAGGCCTTCAAGGCTGCTCAGACCGGCGGTCCCTCCGGCGGTTGTATCCCTGCTTCACTTATGGATACTCCCATTGACTACGATAACCTTACAGCAATCGGCTGTATGATGGGCTCAGGCGGTCTTATCGTTATGGACGAGGACAACTGTATGGTTGACATCGCTAAGTTCTTCCTCGACTTCACAGTTGACGAATCCTGCGGTAAGTGTACTCCCTGCCGTGTAGGTACAAAGCGTCTTCTTGAAATGCTTGATAAGATCACAGAGGGTAAGGCTACTCTCGAAGACCTTGACAAGCTCGAAGAGCTCTGCCACTACATCAAGGAAAACTCACTCTGCGGTCTCGGTCAGACTGCTCCCAACCCTGTTCTTGCAACACTCAAGTTCTTCCGTGACGAATATGTTGCTCACGTTGTTGACAAGAAGTGTCCCGCAGGCGTATGTAAGAGTCTTCTCTCATTCTCAATTGAGGCTGATAAGTGTAAGGGCTGTACTCTCTGCGCTAAGAAGTGCCCCGTCGGCGCTATCTCAGGTAAGGTCAAGGAAGCTCACACCATCGATACATCAAAGTGCATCAAGTGCGGCGTATGTATGGATTCCTGTAAGTTCAAGGCTATTATTAAGAAATAAGGAGGTACGTAAAAATGGAAAAAATGCTTAACATTAAAATCAATAATATTCCTTGCAGCGTACCTTACGGTACAAAAATCATCGATGCAGCAAGAATGGTAGGTATTGAAATCCCCACTCTCTGCTATCTCAAGGAAATGAACGAAATCGGTGCTTGCCGTTTCTGTGTTGTTGAAGTTGTAGGTGCAAGAAGCCTTGTTGCAGCTTGCGTATTCCCCATCGAAAGAGAAGGAACAGAAATCTTCACAAACAGCGAAAAGGTTCGTAAGGCAAGAAAAACTACTCTTGAGCTCATCCTTTCAACACACAACAGAAAGTGCCTTTCTTGTGTAAGAAGCGGCAACTGTGAGCTTCAGAGACTCTGCAAAGAATACAACGTAACTGAAGAAGACAGATTCGACGGCAGTAAGCCCCTTTACGAGCTTGACTTCTCAGCTGCTCATATGGTAAGAGATAACAACAAGTGTATCCTCTGCCGCCGCTGTGTTGCTGCCTGCGACAATCAGGGCATCAGCGTTATCGGCGCAAACGCAAGAGGTGTTGACACTCACATCGCTTCACCCTTCGAGCTTCCCCTCGGTTCGACCTCATGTATCTCCTGCGGTCAGTGTATCGTTAACTGTCCCGTTGGTGCTATCTATGAAAAGGACGACACCGAAAAGGTATTCTCAGCTATCAGTGATCCCACAAAGCACGTTGTTGTTCAGGCTGCTCCCGCAGTTCGTGCAACTCTCGGTGAATGCTTCGATATGCCCGTTGGTACAGACGTAACAGGCAAGATGTTTGCCGCACTCCGTCGCCTCGGCTTCGATAAGGTATTTGACACCAACTTTGCTGCTGACCTTACAATTATGGAGGAAGCAAACGAGCTTCTCGACAGAGTTAAGAACGGCGGCGTACTTCCCATGATCACATCCTGCTCACCGGGCTGGATCAAATATTGCGAGCACTACTATCCCACAGAGCTTGACCATCTTTCAACCTGCAAGTCACCCATGCAGATGCAGGGCGCTATCATCAAGAGCTACTACGCTGAAAAGAACGGCATTGATCCCAAGGATATCGTATCCGTTGCTATTATGCCCTGTACAGCTAAGAAGTTCGAATGCGGCAGAGCTGACGAAGCAGGCGCAGGCTATCCTGATGTAGACTACGTTCTCACAACAAGAGAGCTTGGCAGAATGATCGATGCAGCAGGCATCAAGTTCACCTCACTTCCCGACGAGGAATGTGATGCTCCTCTCGGTCAGGGTACAGGTGCTGCAGTTATCTTCGGTACCACCGGCGGTGTTATGGAGGCTGCTCTCCGTACTGCTGCTGAGGTTATCACAGGCAAGAGCCTTGACAACCCCGAATTCCACGATGTACGCGGTATGCAGGGCGTTAAGGAAGCTTCCTATGACCTTGACGGTACACAGATCAAGGTTGCTATCGCATCAGGCACAAAGAATGCAAAGATTCTTATGGATAAGGTTAAGGACGGCACCGCTGACTATACCTTCATCGAAATTATGGGATGCCCCGGCGGTTGTATCAACGGCGGCGGTCAGCCCGTACAGCCTGCATCAGTACGCAACACAGTTGACCTCAAGGCTCTCAGAGCAAAGGCACTTTATGAAAATGACGCAAAGCGTCCTCACAGAAAGAGCCACGACAACGAGGATGTTAAGACAGTTTACGCTGAATACCTTGGCGAGCCCAACAGCCACAAGGCTCACGAGCTTCTCCACACATCATACGTTGCAAGACCTATGTTTGATAAATAAGTCAGAAAAAGCCACCTTCGGGTGGCTTTTTTTAATGCAGAATGCAAAGTGCAAAATGCAAAATTGCGCTCTAATCAGGCGGTAAAAGGTAAATTCTGCCCGCCGCTTTTACTCGGGTTACAGCTATGATGGGTAGGTTGTGCTTTTTCATCTTAATGCTTAATCAGCCTTTTGCCGTGGTAACGCTGATGCCGTTTGGTTGTGCTTTTTCACCTTAATGTAGGTATGATACTCCTAACGTGGTAACGCTCATGCCGCTTTGCACTTCCTTTTGTCGGTTGTGACAAAAGGAAGCAAAAACACGCTTCTG
>JAZPZK010000093.1:0-7973 GCA_045544675.1 Acutalibacteraceae bacterium | reverse complement strand
GGGATTTGAAAATTAAAATGCAACAGTCCGGTGGACTGTTGCTCGTTGCGGGCTGGACCGCATCGACTCATTGATTAAATCGATTCCCCTCGGCTCCACCAAAGAATAACCGTCATTCTGATACAACGGAATGACGGGTATTTTATACTCAAAATCAGAATTCTGAGAACTTTTTGGGAGAGAAATCTCCAAAATGGCAATTTAATTCCACTTCAAATCGTTAAAACACAGATAATCGTTACATCATAGCCTATAATCGTTGAAATATTGATTTATACACAATTCTATGGTATAATTTTGTTAGAAAGCAGGTGATTGTCTTGGCAAATACGGCACGAAGTTTTAATGAGTTGGTGTTTTTTGCGCAGATTAAAAAGAGGCCGGGCCTTTTCTTGGGGAAGCCCTCTTTGCTGTCTTTTCGAGATCAGTTGTTTGGTATGGACTACGCATTTTCTTTTTACTGCCAAGAAAGTCCATTTAAGTATTTCCATTTATTTGTTACGTGGTATCACGAAGAAATTATCAAAGACCTAAACGGGTATGCATGTTGGTGGAATCATATTTTATACACCAGCGGCAACAATGATGCATACGCCTTTGAATCTTTCTTTAGAAAATTTGAAAAGTATTTGCGTGATGCACATAATGTACGTTTGCCTGAAGTAACCTAATCACAAACAAGATACATTTACACATTTATGTTGCACGCCTTGACTAAAAAATGCACCCCCTAAAATGACTTTGCACCCCCTTACCTCAAAAGGGGGTGCATTTGTATCAAAATTAGGGTTAGTCTTCAAAAGATCCGATGCGAAAGCATCGGATCTTTTTATCCGAGCCGCTTTCCTTGGCATATCATCAGCCCCTTTGGGGCTGTATCTCATCACGCGCCAGCGTGTATTTATCTGCGGCTTGATGAGATGCAACACTGCGTGTTGATGATATACCGCAACAAGTTGCGGATGATATACAAGGCTTCGCCTTGGTGATATACAAAACTTCGTTTTGATGATATGCACGCCTTCGGCGTAATTTGGGCGCGAAACGGTTGAAATATTCACAGATCCGTGCTATGATAATAAAAACCCATTTTTTAAGGAGAAAAATATGACATACAAAAACGGAATAAAGGAATATGCGCTTACTGGAGTAATGTTCGGGGTTCCAATGGGAATTTTATTCGGCCTTAGGCAGCTTAGTTTGTTGCTTGGAGTAATCACAGGATTTTTGTGTGGATTCCTTTTTGCATTCTTGATATTTCTTTTTGTTAAATATCAAGAAAAAAAGTTCGATAAAAAGCGCACAGAAATTGCAAAAGAAAGAAAAATAATTTGTGATGGCGGAGCAACTATCAACGGAAATGGTGGTTGGATGTTTTTCACAGAGAATGGCATTGAATTCTATCCTCACAAGATAAATATTTCAACAAAAGAAATCGTAATACCGACAAATACAATAGAATCGGTAAAAACCAATAAAAATCAGATTTTAGTTAGTGCAAATGGTAAAACCATTGCAATAGTTGTTTCTCACAACAAGGAGTGGAAAAAGCAAATCGAAGACGCTTTGACGCTTTCTTGAAATCAAATACATAGCTTCGTTTGTAAGCATGGAGTTGCACCCCGGAAGATAGCGGCGGGGTGCAACTCCCATCGTCGCCAAGGGATAAGTCTATCCTAACGACAAAACTCACGGACTGTTTTTGTACGATAGCCTTGTATGGATCTATTTTGTAGTGGCAACACAACAAAGAAACCTCTTTTGTCCACCATGGCAGGAGAGGTTTTTTTGTTCATTGTTTTTCATAACTCAAAATGGTATAATATTACAACTGAAAAAAGGGGGTTGAGTAAATGAAATATAGCGTAAAAATGGTCGTTAGGCACACAGTAGAGACAGGCGATGTTTTTCTCGAGGAATCCATTTTAATGTTGGATGCCTCTTCATTTGATGATGCATATAGCAAGGCAGAACAATATGTGAAAAACAATGAAATCAATTGCACATACGAAAATATGTTCGGAAAGCGTGTGCAATCTAAAGTTGTTTCTTTTTCGGATTGCTTTTCCGTATACGACGGCGATGATGTTGTCGAAGTTTACTCCTCCATAAGAAAATGTAGCGATGGCTTATGTGAAGATACACTTATGGAGTTTTTTGAGAATTCGTGTTCAAGACAAGAAATGCTTCCGCTAAGGCAGTGGCCCGATCCGGATTATCCAGACGAAACCGACATTGATTAAAGCCTGTTATTGCCCGTTACGTTTGTGTGTTCTTACCTCAAAAAGTGTACGTTTGTGCGTTCTTTCACAAAAAAGAAGTAACTTTTGTCTAGCAAAAGTTACTTCTTTTTTTATCCAAGCCGCAGGCTTGGCATATCATCAGCCCCAACGGGGCTGTATATCATCCATCGCTTTGCAATGGTATATCATCACGGCATAGCCATGCATAAACCCTCCTGCGGCTTGATGAAAAAACCGCACCTTTGCTTTTACAAGGGTGCGGTGCTTTTATTTTTCTTACTTAATACGCTCGAAAATGTTATATGTGAATGCCCATTCGTTTTTGCAGTGAAGCTTACAGAATTCAGCTTTACCAAGCTTCATTTCCTCATCTGTTAAGGGGATATAATCCGTGGTGTCGGAAACGGTTTCGTAGTCCTGCTTTTCTTTGTAATCCTGCTTGAGACAGTAGGCACCGTCCTTTATGCAGATGCCGCAGCTGCAGATGTCTTCCTTATAAACTGCACCGTCGTAATCGTGGCTGTAATCGCAAAGGGGAAGGTAAAAATCATCCTTTTTGTCAGCTTGCTTTAAAAGCTCGCCTATATTCTTCTGTTCCATAATTAGCTCCTTATTCCTGCGTAGCAGAGGTTGTCTGATTTTCTTGTGTCTGTGCGGTGGTTTCGCCCTGCTGAGCCTTGCGGTAAAGTTCATCGGGTCTTTCAATTGTGTCAAGATAATCGTTGCAATCCTTAAGTCCTGCACCTACAAGCTCCATTGTTCTTTCGTAGGAGGCTTTGGCGTTGGAAAGACCTGCATCGGTTTTGTTAAGTCCGAGTGCTTCGGCATCCATTTCCTCGCTCAGGGGCACAACGGAGTGTACCTGCTTGCCGCTTTCTTTATAAAGATGCACCCAGGTGGGAGTTACATCAACCTCTTCGAAATAAACAGAGCCGTCGCTGTATTTTGAGAAGGTCATTTCGAAAATCGCACCGTCCTCGGTGTGACCTGTCTTAAGACCCATAAGGTTACGTCTCTGATTGGAAACAAAGTTACCTACGGAATAAATGCATACGGTTTTGCTTTCTCCGTCAGAGGAGGTGATAAGCTCAACGGGCTCAACAACGTGAGGATGTCCGCCTATGATTACGTCCACACCCATATCGCAGAGCTTCTGAGCTATCTTTTTCTGCCAGCTGTTGGCTGAAAGCTTATATTCATCACCCCAATGCATATATACGGTAAGCACATCGGCTCCGTCCTGCTTCATAAGCTTAAGCTGTTCTTCGATTTCTGTGTAGAAGGTGTCGATATGGTCATAGTCGAAGGAGTTTATGAGGGGTGAGGTGCTGCTGTTCATAGGCAGACCGTTGAGTGCCTTGACTGTTGAGGAATCGTAGGATGTTTCGTAGGTATAACAGGCAAGACCGAAGCTTATTCCGCCCACATCCTTGATTATATATCTTTTTTCGGGAACTGCAGAGTATGTGCCTGTGTGATCAAAGCCCTTTGCATCAACAGTTTCAACAGTACGCAGAAAACCGCTTTCGCCTGTGTCGTAGGAGTGGTTGTTGGCGGTGAGAAGACAGTCGGTGCCTATTGTATAAAGGCTGTCGATTATGCTGTCGGGAGTGTTGAAGCGGGGATAGGTGCTGTATTTTCTGTTTTCGTTGCCTGCAAGGGTGGTTTCAAGGTTAAGCACGAAATAGTCGTAGCTTTCCGCTGTGGGGCTTACGTATGTGAAAAGCTTATCGAAATTGTAGCTTCCGTCACCCTGTGCCGCACCCTCAAGAAGGGGATTGTGAATAAGAATATCACCTGCAGAGCCCACGGTTACCGTTGAAAGCAGATAAGGCGTTTTGTCCTCCTCGGTGGTTTCCTCCTCCTTCGGAACTCCGATGATAGGGGAAGGATTTTCACCCGATGTCATAACAAAAGCGGCAACTGTTGCGATAACTGTAATGATAACTGCCAGAATAGCTATAAGCAGAACCTTGACTGCCGCATCGTTTGATGAAGCAGGTCTTCTTTTTTTATTTTTCTTAGCCAAAATTTCACGTCCTTTTTCTTACTGAATAGCTTACAGCTTGATTATATCATCACCGTCTTTTTCGGTCAAGAGAAAAAAGCTTATTATAATAAAAGAAATATATTCTTTAATTTGACATATCAAAAAAATTGTATTATTATATAAGTTACATATAATTGTGATACATTATATTTCAGCTACACATTTACTATCAGAAAGGCGTGTTTAAAAATGAGTTCATGTTCAGGTAACTGTTCAACCTGCTCCTCATCCGATTGCAAGGAAAAGGATCTTCATCTCAAGCAGAATGAATACAGTGACATCAAAAAAATATATGCAGTTGTAAGCGGCAAGGGCGGCGTAGGTAAATCGTCTGTTACAGCTATGCTCGCAACAGCTGTTCAGTCAATGGGCAAGCAGACTGCAATCCTTGATGCAGATATTACCGGCCCTTCAATTCCCAAGATGTTCGGCATCAACGGCAGAGCCGAAGCTGACGCTTCCGGCATAATTCCTGCCGTGACAAAGACAGGCATCAGACTTATGAGTGTCAATCTTCTTCTTGAAAGTCAGGATGCACCCGTAATCTGGAGAGGACCTGTTATCAGCGGTGTTATTCAGCAATTCTTCACCGATGTTGCCTGGGGCGATGTTGATTTTATGTTTGTTGATATGCCTCCGGGAACAGGCGACGTACCTCTTACTGTTTTCCAGAGCCTTAAGGTTGACGGCATCATTGTTGTTACAACCCCTCAGGACCTTGTGGGTCTTATCGTTTCCAAGGCAATCAATATGGCAAATATGATGAACGTGCCCGTTGTGGGCCTTGTTGAAAATATGAGCTATTTCACCTGCCCCAACTGCAATGAAAAGCACTATATCTTCGGCGAAAGCAAAACTGAGGAGGTTGCAGCAAAGTTCGGTATCCCCGTTCTTGCAAAGCTTCCTATTGATACAAAAACTCCTGCACTTGCCGATAAGGGTGCAATTGAGCTTGCAGATACAGATGTCTTCGGGGATGTTGTTTCAAAGCTTATGTGAGTTTTTAACTGTTCACAAATTTTTATAACAGTTGAAACAGAGCTGTAAAGCAATTCATATAAGTTTAACATCAATAATATTGATTTTTAAGAAGATTTATTGTAATCTAAACTTGTAAATCCCTCTGCAAAAGGAGACAGCCTTAATGAAAAAAATTCTTCAGAGGACTTTTTTGGGAGTTCTTGCTCTTATTATTGTTTCGGTATCAATTGCTGTTGCCGTAAGAAATAATGCAAATAAGCCCGTAACCAGCAGCATTGTTACCGATGCTGCCGGCAGTACATACCGTGTACATATAGAAAAGGATACAACCTATGCTGTCGTTACCGATGAAAACGGAGATATCTGGGGTGCAGACTTTGACGGTAATACAGTAGATCTTACCGGAACAAGAGTCAACCTTAATGAGAAATACAATTCTGAAGATATTCCTACTCAGTTCACCGGCGAGCATGTTGACTACACCGTTGACCCCAATGCTTATCTGGACAACCCTAACCCGAAGCCTGATAATCAGCCCCAACAGGGAGGAAGTGAAAATCAAGGCAATGAAAACGAAGGTCAGATTCCTCCCGAAGTGCCGGATAACGGCCTTGAGGCATACAGAATTCAGAAATATCAGGATGTTATAACGGGCGGAACCTATCTTATGACCGTTACAATGATTGAAAACGGTGTGCAGGAAGAGCCTATAACCATGGCGGTAAAAAACGGAAATGTTTATATCAGTATGAACGTTGACGATATGTCAGCTCAGATGATTTATAAAGCGGAAAACGACACAATGTATATGCTTCTTGACTTCATAAAGAAGTATTGCGAGGTGCCTGAGGATATGATGGGCGGCGAAATGAATATGGCCGCTATTGCTACAGATTTCAATGTGGGTAAGATCAACGAGGTTTCCGTTGAAGAAACCGAGCTTAACGGCAACAAGGTTATCTGCGAAAGCTACATAGCCGACGACGGCTCCGAATTCCGCTATTATTTCGATCAGAATGATATGCTTGTAAGAAGAGACAAGTTTTCTCCTAACGGGAATACGGATATGATGCTGTTCTCACAGCTTACCACCGACGTTGACGACAGCCTTTTTGAAATTCCCAAGGGCTACGGCTATCTTAATATAAGCTGGCTTCTTTCTATGGCTCAGTAAAATAAATCAGACGCACGGCTATAGGAATAATCCTGCGCGGTGCGTCTTTTTAAGTAATTTTGAGGAAGGTGACTAATATGAAAAAAAGCATAGCAATTCTTCTTATGCTTATTCTTGTTATCAGCTGTGTTTTCTTTGGTTGCTCCAAAAAAGAAGAGCCTGATAATCAGGAAACAACACAGTCTCAGCAGCAACAGGATGTAAATGCTCTTGAGCAGGAGCTGAGTAAGCAGCCTCTTGTTGTGCTGACAACAAACTATCTTAAAAAGGGCGATCCTGCCAATACATTTCAGAACGATGTTGTCAGCGCCTATATTATGAACAGCTCTGAAAAAGCCGTTACCTATGCAGTTGTTGCTTTTGCCGCATGGAACGATAAGGACGAGCCTGTTCTTATAAAGTCAAAGAGCGGTGACGACGGAGAATACGTTGTAAGAATATCCTATATGAATCTGAACGTTCCAAAGGGAAACATTTTCGGTGACAGCACGGTTCTCAATGTGTTTAACGATGCTTCCGACAACATCAGTATTATCAAGGCGATTCCCGTGTCCTGCGTTTTTGATGATGCAACAAACTGGGTAAATCCCTTGTATGAGGATTTCTGTGCAGCTTACGAGGGTAAGGAATATGTTGCCCCTGAAACCGAAAGCAATCAGGAAACAGTAACAACCGAAAAGCAGGAGGAAACAACCTCGTCTTCCCAGAGCGGCACAAAGGACGAAACTGAGACCACCGCAGCAAATAACAATCAGAATTCAGAAAACGGAAACAACAGCCAGAACTCAGGCGGCAACACTCCTCAGGCTCAGAGCTATAACGTAAATAAGTGCAAAACTGTTTTTGAAAGCGGCGCATATAAAATGACCGTTACAACAGACAAGGGCACTGCAGACGAAGCAACCTTTACAATGGCTGTTAAAAACGGCAGCATTTATATGACCACTACAATGGATGATATAGAAGCAACAATGCTCTATAATGCTTCCAAGGACACCACCTATATGCTCTTCGATTCACTTAAAATGTACTGTGACGTTACCGAGGATATGATGGGCGACGGTATGGATATGTCTGAGCTGACAAAGGACTTCAAAATCAATATTCCCGGTGAAATAACCGTAAGCAAGGAAAATTTTGAGGGAACCGTAGTTACCTGCGAAAGCTTTGTTGACTCTAACGGTGTTACTAACAAATACTACTTTGATGCAAGCGGAACACTTGTGGGAAGAGATGACTGCGATAGTGACGGCACTGTTTCAAGAATGGTAATTTCAGGCTTTACGGGAAATGTTGACGACTCAACCTTTGAAATCCCCAAGGGCTATAACTATGTGAATATCGGATGGCTTATGGCTCTTATGGGCTGAGGCTGACGAAAAAATAAAGGAGCTGTAAAAACGAAAGTTTTTACAGCTCCTTTTTAAGGGGCTCGGAAAAAATGCGCAGAATGAACAAACCGAGCCAAAATAAAGCGAAAAGCTTTATTTTGGGTTACCCGACGGCGTACAAAGGTACTCCGAGG
>JAZPZK010000092.1:0-45242 GCA_045544675.1 Acutalibacteraceae bacterium | reverse complement strand
TTGAAGAAGTACTCAGCCTCATCCAGATGATATTTGACACAATTGCAAAATACCTTTCACTTATCTTCGGCTCAAAAGAAGAAGACGAAGCAACAAAATAAAAACAGAAGCTGTTACCTTTTACGGTAACAGCTTTTTTCTTTTTAATCAATGTAAATATCTCTTATTCCTTCAAGAGCTCTTATGGATGAAATAGTCAGATTAAGGCTTTCCTCATCCCTCGGAAAAACAACAGCCTTCATAACGATAGCATCGCTGCTTCGTCTGTCGGCAGAAATATCTGCATAAAGCACCTCAAGGGTATGAAGGTTACCGCCGTATCTTTTAACGATAGCACCGATATCAGCCGCCTGCTTCGACATATTCTCCGCTTCGATGTAAATATTCTTTGCAGGTGAGCCTTTTGTAACAAATCTTTTGAAGGTATTAAGGGTAAGATAGATAAAGACCGTCGCAATAAATGCACCGATATAATATCCGCCGCCCACGGCAAGTCCTATGCAGGAAACTGCCCAGAGAGATGCAGCGGTGGTAAGACCCTTAACCGAAAAGCCCTCACGAAGAATTGTACCTGCGCCGAGGAAGCCGATGCCGCTTATAACCTGAGCACCCAGTCGTGTCGGGTCAAAATTGCCGAGCCCTTCAAATTCCTTAAAAATATAGCCCGAAGTCATCATAACGAGAGCAGAGCCTACTGCAACAAGAATATGAGTTCTGAAGCCTGCCGGTCGGTGGGAATGTTCTCTTTCATAGCCTATAAAGCCGCTGAACACAACAGCAAGCACCATTTTGAAAATGGCGTCAAGAGCATAGCGCACTTCTTCATACTGAAAAAAAGTCTTAACGGCTTGTGTAATTGTATCCACGCTCTTTTCACTCCCTTTTACTGATATTTTACTAAGATAGTATACCACTTACGAGGATAAAATGCAAACATTAAATAATTCTTAAGCTTTTCTTATTTTATTTTTAAACTTGATTATAATATAATATTGTTGTATAATGAATCTGTATTGAAAAATTTAACCGGAAAGGATGATATTTATGGCAACAAACAAGGTTAAATTAAACATCGCAGGCGCTCAGTATTCAATCCTTGCAGAAGAGGATGTTAAATACGTTCAGCTTCTCGGCAAAGAGCTTGACCTCAAAATGGCTGAGATTATGAAGGCAAATTCCAGAGTTTCAACAACTCAGGCCGCCGTACTCTGCGCCCTTGACTATGCTGATGCTGCTTCAAAGGCAACCCTTACCGCAGACAGACTCCGTGACCAGATAAAGGACTACCTTGACGATGCATCATCTGCAAAGAGCAAGGCTGACTGGGCACGTCACGAAACAGAAAACCTCAAAAAAGAAAACGAAGCTCTCAAAACAGAAAACGCAAGACTTAAAGCAGAGCTCAGTAAGATTCTCAGCAACTGACAGATAATATGAAATCAGATAATATTGAAATCCTTGCCCCCGCAGGCTCATTTGAAAGTGTGAAGGCAGCCGTAAGAACAGGTGCCGATGCCGTATATTTCGGAACGAAGCATTTCAATGCAAGAGCCAAGGCGGATAATTTCTCCGACGAGGAGCTGGGCGAGGCTATTGACTACTGCCACAGTCACGGTGTCAGGGTCAACATAACTATGAATACACTTATAAGCGACAGCGAGCTTCCCTCTGCCCTTAAAGTGGTTGAGCACGTTTGTAAAAGCAAAGCAGACGTGCTTATTTTACAGGATTTGGGCCTTGCACAGCTTATAAGAAAATGCGCACCCGATATTGAAAGACACGCATCCACCCAGATGTCTGTGCAGACACTCAGCGGCGTTAAGCTTCTCGAAGAGCTTGGATACAGACGCGTTGTTCTTCCCCGTGAAATGACAAAGGAAGAAATCCGTCATATCAAGGAAAACTGTGAGGCAGAAATTGAAGCCTTTGTTCACGGAGCTCACTGTATGAGCGTTTCGGGACAATGCTATATGAGTGGTATGTTCGGCTCAAGAAGCGGTAACAGAGGTATGTGCGCTCAGCCCTGCCGACTCCCCTTCTCAGCCGTCGGCGGAACAGGATACGATCTGAGCCTCAAGGATCTTTCTCTTATCGACCGTTACGAGGAGCTCAGAGACCTTGGAGTAAACTCTCTTAAAATTGAAGGCAGACTAAAAAGACCCGAATACGTCGCAGCAGCAGTATCGGCTCTCAAAGCAAAAAAAGAGGGCAAGGATGCCCCTGATATAAAAGATAAGCTTCAGGCGGTATTCTCACGCTCAGGCTTCACCGACGGATATTTTACCGACAGCCGAGGCAGAGAAATGTTCGGCACACGAAAAAAAGAGGATGTAACCGCAGCTTCCTCCGATGTGCTTAAAAAGCTCGCTCTTCTTTACGACAAGGAAGCACCCCGTATTCCCGTTGAATTTTATCTTACGGTGATTACAGACGAAAGGGTTTCTCTCTCTGCTTCTGCAATGGGTAAAACCTGCTTTGTCACCGATGAATATATCCCCGAAAAAGCAATCAGCAAGCCTATGACAAAAGAGAGCCTTGCAGAAAGACTTGCAAAATGCGGCGGCACACAGTTTTATGCAGATAAAATTGAAATCGACCTTGACGAAGGTCTTATCGTGCCCGCAAGCGTGATAAACAACCTCAGAAGAACAGCACTTTCAGAGCTTGAAAAGAAGCTCTCATCTGTAAAGGAAATCAACTTTACAGCAACCGATATAAAAATACTTGAAAACAAGAAATTTTCTGAGTTGAAATATCACATCAGGGTTGCTTCTTTAAGCCAGATTCCCGATAACCTTGAAAATGTGGAAAACCTATACATACCTTTGAATACTGAGGAAAACTCGGTGGAAAAGTTGAAAAACCTGCCTGTTTCTATAGGAATTGAGGTTCCCAGAGGCATTTTCGGCATGGAAAAGGCTGTGGAAAAGAAGCTTTCCTCTTTAAAAAAATGTGGAATAAACAAAGCATACTGCTCAACACTTGATGCTGTTGCCATTGCAAGAAATCTCGGTTTTGAAATTCACGGCGGCTTCTCTCTCAACCTTTTCAACAGCTATTCTGCAAAGGTTTTGGAAAGTCTTGGTGTAAAGGTGTTAACCTTGTCACCCGAGCTTACACTCGATCAGATAGAAAAGCTTCACACCGAAGCAGCAAAGGGTATAATCGGCTACGGAAGACTGCCTCTTATGCTCACAAGGAACTGTCCGATAAAGAACGCAAAGAGCTGTAACGAATGTAAAAGCAACAGCTTTCTTACCGACAGAATGGATAAAAAATTCCCCGTGGTATGTTCATGGGGTTGCAGCGAAATTCTCAACAGTCAGCCTATTTATATGGGTGACCGACTCACAGAAATTAAAAATTGCGACTTCATAACATTCTATTTCACAAAGGAAAAGAAGGAGCTTTGTGAGGCGGTGCTTGATGCTTACCGTAAAGGCAGAGGCGTGAAGGGCGACTTCACACGAGGACTTTATTACAGAGGTGTATTATAAGAAAGGACGAAGAAAACATGTCAAAGCGTAAAGACTATTTAACCTGGGATGAATACTTTATGGGCATTGCCCTTCTCTCATCCTACAGAAGCAAGGACCCCAACACACAGGTAGGCGCCTGCATAGTAAACGATAAAAACCGTATTATGTCCGTCGGCTACAACGGCTTCCCCTACGGCTGCGACGATGATGAATTCCCCTGGGAAAGAAGCGGTGACGCTTACGACACAAAATACCCTTATGTTTGCCACGCTGAGCTTAACGCTATCCTCAACAACAGAGGAGCGAACCTTGAGGGTGCTAAAATATACGTTGCACTTTTCCCCTGCAACGAATGTGCCAAAGCAATTATACAGAGCGGCATAAAAGAGGTCGTTTATCTTTCAGATAAGTACGCTGACACAATGGCAACAAGGGCATCAAAGAGAATGTTCAATGCTGCAGGCGTGAAGCTTACTAAAATCGAGTGCGGTAAGAAGAGCCTCATGATTGACCTTGACGAGAATAAAGTCTGATTTGAGTAGTCAGTAGCCGGTAGTCAGTAGTCAGGAAACGGCTCTCAAAGGAGTCGCTTAAAAGTCAACTGAAAATACGAAAAGCAAGCGGAGATGTGCCGCTTGCTTTTGTATATTAAACTGCGCGGGAAAACTCTTATTTCTTTATATCCCGTCAGCGCGTGACTACTGACTACTGACTACTGACTACTAAAAAAGGTCGGCATCTGCCGACCTTTTTATCTTACTTTGCGAGTGCGCCGATTTCAAGCATAAATCCGCCGATCTGTGCGCCGAATTCAGGACCGCCGTCCATAACAAGACGACCCTTCTTTGTTGCCTCAAGCATATCGTCGATACTCATAAGAATACCGAGTGCGCTGTCAAGGTTATTGAAGCGAAGGGTGAAGAAAGGCATTGCTCTCTTGTATTCGCCACGGCCTGCTCTTGACTTACCTGCCTTGATACGGATGAAAGCTGAAACCTGAGGATATCCGTCAACTGCAAAAGCGTAAACACGGTCAGGGCTCTTTGATGTCCAGTCGTGAATTTCGGGATGTCCCATCTTGTTAAGCTGGCTGATACCGCTTGAAAGAAGATAGAAGTAGCACTTTACGAGAAGCTCCTTTGTTTCCTCATCCTTCGGGGGCTCTGTAGCACCGAGAAGGTTAGCCATCTTGAGAAGAACCATTACGAAGGAAACAAGTGTGCCTGCATATTTGATACCTCTGATTTTGGGAATGCCTGCAGGGGTAATCTTGCCCTTGAAGAAATCGTTGAGATTTTCAACGCTCTTGAATTCAAGCTCGATGTGAGGATCTTCTGTAAGGCAGGTATGTACAAGCCATTCGCCGCTGTTAACAACGAAGTGCATACCGCGCTTTCCGCCCTCTACCTCGGGATCAAGGCAGCTTACCTGAATAACTGCATGTGCATTTTCAAACTTCTTTTTAAGGGAGGGTACATCGTTTGCGATAACCTTTACAAGCGGCAAAGCAGCGTTGAGAAAGATTTTATTTGAATATAAGGCTTCCTGTGTATGAGCCATATCGTTTGCCTCCTTGTAATATTATTAGAACTCGTCGTCCCAGTTGTCGTCTTCTTCGAAGTCTGCGTTCATTGTTTCACGAACAGCAGCGATGATACCGTTAGCATCGATACCTGCATCGGACATGATATCCTCATGGAGACCGATCATTGCAAAGCCCTTATGACCGAGCATCTTGAATGCACAGCCCTTACCGTACTGAGCCATAACCTCAGCAACAGCTGAGCCGAGACCGCCGGTAACAAGATGGTCTTCAACTGTAACGATTCTTCTTGTATCGGAAATTGCCTTCTGGATAGCCTCAACATCGATGGGGCTGATTGTATGCATATTAAGAACGCGAACTGAAAGTCCGTCTGAATTCTTAAGGAACTTAGCTGCTTCACGAGCCTGGAATACGCAGGAACCGCAAGCGATAACTGTGATATCAGTACCCTCGTGAACCTCTACTGCCTTACCTACTTCAAAGCCGTAGTCCTGATTCTCATAAAGAACACGGTCAAAGCCGCGGTTGATACGGATGTAGTAGGGACCGAAGTTTTCGTAAGCTGCGTTAACAGCGTTTGCTGTTTCAAAGCCGTCAGCGGGAACGATAACTGTAAGGTTGGGCATTGCTCTTGTGATTGCAAGGTCAGTGATAGCGTGGTGAGTTGAGCCTGCCTGACCGAAGGATGTACCTGAATGGGTAGCAATAATCTTTGCGTTAACATTCTGATAGCAGATGTCTGTATGAAGCTGGTCACAAGCTCTCATTGATGTGAATGCTGAGAAGCCTGAAAGGAAGGGAATCATACCTGCTCTTGCCATACCTGCTGCAACGCCGAACATATCCTGCTCTGCGATACCAACGTTGATAACTCTTTCTGGGCAAACCTTAAGTACGTCACCGAGCTTTGTTGATTTTGCAAGGTCGGCTGTGATAGCGGCAACCTTGGGGTCCTTTAAAATAATGTCAGCAAGAGCCTTACCGTAAATTTCAGCTGTGGAAAGCTCAGTCTGGTCAACTGCTGTATAAACAAATCCGCCTGCCATAATTATTTGCCCTCCTTTTCTGCACGAGCAACACGAGCCTTATAATCTTCTTCAAGCTCATTATTGAACTTCTCAAAGCGAGCATCGTCGATTGCACCGTAGTGCCATGTGTAGTCGCCTTCAATTGACTTGATACCTGCGCCCTTCTTTGTATCCATAAGAATACAGGTAGGAGCACACTTTTCCTTTGAACGCTCGATAGCTACGTCGATAGCGTCGCAAAGCTCGCCGATGTTGTTACCGTCAACAACGATTGTGTTGAAGCCGAAAGCTGTCATCTTGTCTGCAAGAGGTTCGAGCTTCATAATGTCTTCTGTGTTACCGTCGATCATGTTGTGGTTTCTGTCGATGAATACGATACAGTTGGAAAGCTGATAGTGATTGATTGTCATAAAGCCTTCCCAGCATGAGCCTTCGCCGAGTTCACCGTCACCGGTAACAACATATGTAAGGTAATCCTTACCCATAAGTCTTGCTGCAAGAGCAGTACCTGCTGCGATTGAGGGACCGTGACCGAGTGAGCCTGTTGATGCGTCAACACCTACAACCTTGTTTGAGTCAAGGTGCATACCCATCTTTGAGCCTGAAAGGTTGAAGGACTTGAGCATTTCAACATCGTTGAAGCCCTTGTCGCAAAGCACGGGAGCGTAAGCAATAGCTGCGTGACCCTTTGAAAGGATGAAACGGTCTCTGTCTTCCCACTTGGGATCGTCAACCTTGATGTTAAGGTACTTGTGGTAGAGAACGGTGAGAAGGTCCATGACGCTCATACCGCCGCCGAAGTGTCCGCTGCCTGCCCATACTGTTGTCTGAACAGTAAGCTTACGAAGCTCATAAGCCTTCTTTTCGAGGGCAAGCCATTCTTTTTTTGAAAGTGGCATAATGTTTTCCTCCATATTTCATTATTATATAATACCCCTCACCCTTCATAGCGAGGGGTACGGTTTACATTTTATCAGCCGAAAATTTCGGGATGATTCTTTGCTACGATACCGAAGCACTCCTCAGCAACAGCGATTGTGTGCTTGATATCCTTATCGGAAAGAGCAGCATTGATGAAGTGGTTGTGGTGAGAAGCAAGGAAGATACCTCTTGAAACCATTTCAGCAATCCATTCCTGATGAAGAAGCATGCTGTCATCGTTTGCAATTCTTAAGTAGAACAGTGCGGGAGCACCTGAAACAACAAGGTCGATGCCATGCTCGGCGCCTGCCTTAACAAGACCGTTGCAGAGCTTTTCGCCCTTCTGCTTGAACATTGTGGGAATGTCAAGCTCCTTCATCTTGTTGATGTTTGCAATACAGGCTGCGAAGGGTACTGCGCTGAGCCAGTAGGAGCCTGTGTATGCAAGAGCACTCATTGAGCCCTTAAGGAATTCCTTACCGCAGATAGCTGACATATTGTAGCCGTTTGCGAGAGCCTTACAGAAGCAGATAAGGTCTGCCTCGAAGCCGAAGTAGTGGTCGGAGCCTGCAAGGTCAAGACGGAAGCCTGCACGTACGTCGTCAACGATAAGAACGATATCGTTCTTTGTGCAGATTTCTCTTACCTTGGGCCAGAAATCCTTTTCGGGGAAGGCGTTATCGTGGAAGTTACCGTGATCATAGGGCTGAGCTATGATACAAGCGATTTCATTCTTGTTTTCTTCAATTGTCTTCTCAAGAAGAGGAATATCGTTCCAGGGAAGCATAATGTTGTTTGCAACATCCTCGGGAAGTACGCCCGGATAGTCAATCTTCTGACACCAGGGTGAAACGCCGTGGTAGTAGCCTGAGAACATAATAATCTTTTTTCTGTGGGTATATGCTCTTGCGCACATAATAGCGCCCTGAGTAGCATCGTTACCGTTCTTTGCAAAGAAAGCCCAGTCAGCAGTAGCAACTGTATCAACAAGAAGCTCTGCGCATTCAACCATAACCTTGCCGGGCTGAGTTGTGCAGTTACCGAGAGCGATCTGCTTCATTGCTGCAGCGTCAACATCGGGGTCACAGTAGCCGAGTACGTTAGGACCGTATGCACACATATAGTCGATATACTTGTTGCCGTCAACGTCCCATACGTATGTACCCTTTGCTTTTTCAGCAAACATAGGCCATTTGTTAACGGGGATGAACTGACCCTCTGCAGGGCCGAGGTGACCGTAAATACCTGAAGGTATTACTTTTGTTGCTCTTGAGAACATCTCTCTTGATTTTTCTGTGTTATAAACGGGAAAACTCATTTTATAATACCTCCTTATGCAAGATACAGAGCAACTCTGTCAAGAATTCTGTTTACGTTATCGATCATATTGATAAGACCGTGCATTTCAATAAGGCCCTCGCCGATTGAAGCGATAGCATTAACCTTGCCGTCAAAGAGTGCTCTTGCAATACGGATATCTGCAAACTGCATCTGTGAACGGAATGCTTCGGGCTTCTGCTTGATTGTTACCATATGACCGTCCTTAACACGGATTGTTGCGCCTACGCAGTCTTTAATGGAAACGTCGATAATACCGTCGGGAATAAGTGAAGCACTGAACTTGCCGATTTCATCGTTGTTACCTATCTGTGAAAGAGCAACGGTGATAACGTAGAACATAAGCTTTGTGCTGATTTCAAAGAATTTTTCATCCTTGAGATCTTCCTCTGAAGCTCTGAGATACTTTGAAAGCATATCGGTAAGAGGAATGAACTTACCGAGAAGAAAGCCGATCTTTGTAAAGCCCTTCATGGGAAGAGCGGAGCCGGTTCCGTCAACCATTGCATTGAATTTTTCAGGTGTTGAGAAGGGAAGAAGCACATCACAGTTTTTGATGCCCTGTTCCATTCTGCATCTGCCGTTCTTGAAAATAAGAGTAGCGCTGGGACCGTTTGTAACATCAAGGCCGATAGCTACCGGCTTCTTTGTCTTAACAAGGTCGCTTGCCTCTTTATCAAGCTCGCAGAGGTTTTCGATCGCACCCAGAACAGCATACATATTGATATATGCCAGGGTTCTTGAATCTGTCATCATAGAAATATCCTCCTTTATGTGAGTAACTGCTCACCTTAAATGGCAACAATTACAAATTCTATACTGAATTATTTTAACAAAAGTTAACCTTCATGTCAATGCTTCTATAGACTTATAACAAAAAATTAAGTAATTTTATTAATTTTTAATATAAATATAACTATACAGCACAAAAAAAGACCGCCTTATCAAAGGCGGCCTTAAAAATCAATATTCAATTGTGTAATCCTTTTCAAATCTGAGTCCTACCTGAGCATCAAGAGAACCGAAGAATTCAACCTTAAGCTTGAGAATGAGGGGTGAATCGTAATTTGCCCAGGTCATTCTGCCTGTTGCCTTATCGATTTTACACTCGATTACACAGTCAAAGTATTCTGTTGTGAAATCCTTGAGAATAGACGGTGCTTTTGCCTTGACCTCTTCAGCTGTAATGGTATCGAAAGCCTTTGCAACACCGACTCCCGGCTCAGGATTTGTGGTGGGGTTAAGCTTTATATGGATTTCGTATTCCGTGCCGTTATCATTAACGGTTGCTTCCATAACTTCAGCCTCGGTAAGCTGACTTACCCAGGTCTGACCGGGAACCTGATAGTTAGCAATAATTTCTTCCTTTGTTGCATAAACTATGGGCTCTGTATCATCCTTGAAGGCTTCTGCCATAAGATCATTTGCCATACTCTCAAGAACACCGGGAAGAATAAGATGCTCTTCCATATGTGTACGGTCTTCAAAGTTCTTTGTAACCTTCACGGCATCTGTCTTGACCTTGTTTGCACCGGTGTTGAAAAGCTCAACAATTTCAGCCTTTGACATTTCACCGCTGTTTTCTCCTGAAGCACCGTTATCGCCTGCTGTGCCCTGAGAGGGTGAACCGCCTGCATTGCCGCCCGAAGGCTGTTCTGAAGGCTGACCGACAGAAGGAGTGGCAGGGGTCTGACTTGCCGGAGCATCAACATTAAGCTCAGATGAAATTGATCCGTCCAGGGTTATGGGTTTATTCGCCGATAAGCCACCCGTAACAACACCGCTTGTGAAAACGATAGCAACAATCAGCATCCACGCAGCAACCTTAAGCTGCTTTTTTGATGCTTCATCAAATAAATCTGTTATTTTTTTGAAATCCATTATAAACTCTCCTTTTCCTTTTTTCGGAAAACACACTTCGGGTATTATACTACATTTTTTCTATAAGAGCAATAGAATTGTTAAAGAAATATTAAAATAACGCAGAACAAAAAAATACTTTTTGTCAGCATTTTCAAAAAAAGGCCGGCAGAATACGAGAATTCTGCCGTCTGTGATTTTATTCTGTTACTTCTTCATCGGAGAGCTTAGTCTCTGACGCCTTTTTATCCATTGACTTTGCCTCGATGATTTCGCCCTCGCCTTCGGCATAGGAAACTGTGATTTCGTCACCTTCATTGAGAATTACTACCTTTTCCTGCTGTGAAGCCTTGATTGAGTAGTAGACTCCGCTTGAGTCAAGCTCAATGAAATATACGCTGTTGCCGTCGATAACTGCTGTGCGGATATCTGTCACAACGCCGGTTGCAGTAAGCTCTTCACCGGGTACGGTTGCTTCACCGCTTCCGTCTCCGAGATTTTCAAGCTCATCCATATCAACCTTGATGCTGATGTTGTTCTGCTCAAGCTTTTCTGCATAGCTCTTCATACATTCGGCAATTGTGGGTCCTGTTACGGCTACCTGATAGTTCTGAACGTTAACCATTGCATAACGCTTAACAAGATTATCCTCAGACTTAAGCGACATAAAGTACGTGGGCTGACCGCTGATATTGAGAAGAATGGGAAAGCTTGCTGTGTAAGCATAGTCCTGAACGTCACCCTGTGCAGAGGACATAGCTGAGGTTTCCTTAGCACCTGATACGCTGTAGAAGTTAGCTTCCTTTGTTCTCATATTCATAAGCACGAAGCCGATTATTGCCTGGTCGTTGCTGACTGATGTAACGCCTGTGTAGGTATAAACATCATCATCCTTTGCAATATAGTTTGTACCCTCTGTGGTAAGTCTGACGTTTGACTGACCTATAATTGAGTTGAAGAAGCCGTTCTGATACTTTCCGTAGTAGTCGAACTGCTCAATGAGAAGATCATCGGAATAAATACCGTCAATCCACTGAAGCTCCTTGCTTTCTCTGACCTCTTCAACGGTGTATTCAACCATTTCTCCGCTGATTGCATCAACAATAACAACACCCTTTACATCTGTACCGCCGAAAAGACCGATGGTCTTATCAAGCACGGGGCAAAGCCAGAAGGGTCTGCCGCTTTCGTCAATTTCGAATCTGGGAATATCAAAAATATATGTGGGATAGCTGAAGCGCACGTGACGCATAAGATACTTTGAAAAATGCTCATTGGGCGAATATCTGATATATTCGCCCTCAGGAAGAGTTACAAGCTCAGCCTTCTGGGTAACCATATCCACAACTACATAGCCCGGAAGACCCGTGCCTGTATTCTTGAGCCATTTGAAAACGTCGCCGTATGCAAGAGTTGTAACCTTGACGGGGGTATTTTTGTAGTTTATCTGCGTGAACTCTGTTGAAAGCTCAAACTGTGAAACCTTGCCGATTTCTGCAAGGTCACCGAGAGTACGGTTTGCAAGCACCGTTGCAGCAGCCGTATCAAGCACAGGTACACTTGCGAAGTCTGCTTCTTCAATATCCTCAGAGAAGCTGTGACTCTCATCGACATTAATAATTTCACTGTAGGTTTTCGCTCTGAAAAGAGTTGCAGAGGTTGCCGCACCGATTGCAACAACAACGATAAGAACACCTATAAATATTATGGGGATGATTGATTTTTTCTTGACATAAGGCACATACTCCGGCTGCTTATAAGCACCGCTTGTAACAAAGAGAAGGGCAATAAAAATCGCAGCCACAAGACCGAGATAAAAATAGGTGTCTGTGCTTTTGAAATTAAGTGGCGGAAGCATAAAGTAATAAAGAACAAATGCACCGATAACAGTACCGATGAGGCTGATGATTATCTTTTTGACCGATCCCTTCGGGGTAAGATAAGCATCCTTGCCGCTGCCCTTTCCTTTACCGTCCTTACCTGTAAAGTCAACCTTAATAGGCTCCATAGCATTTCGCTCCTTTAAAGTTATTTTAGAAATCAACCATTATTATACAGATATTCCCGTAAAAAAGCAATAGATAATTTATTATGATTCATCAGACAGGGTTTTATAAGCAATATGTCTTCTATTTAAATTGTTTCAAAGTGTTGAAATACATTCTTATTTATGTTACAATTAGATGATTATACACTTTATAATGTATTTCTAAAATTAAAATGAGGTGATATAAATGGGCTTATTATCAAAGCTTTTCGGTGACTACTCATCGAAGGAAATCAAAAGAATAAGACCGACCGTTGACAAGGTTCTTTCCTATGAAGAAAGCTTTTCAAAGCTTTCCGACGAAGAGCTCAGGTCAAAAACCGACGAATTCAAAAAAAGACTCGCTGAGGGTGAAACCTTAGACAACATTCTTCCCGAAGCATTTGCCACCTGCCGCGAGGCTTCATGGCGTGTGCTCGGTATGAAGCACTTCCCCGTTCAGATAATGGGCGGTATTGTTCTTCATCAGGGCAGAATCGCTGAAATGAAAACCGGTGAAGGTAAAACCCTTGTTGCTACCCTTCCCGCATATCTTAACGCTCTTTCCGGCGACGGTGTACACATCCTGACCGTCAACGACTATCTAGCACGCCGAGACAACGAATGGATGGGTAAGGTTTACCGTTTCCTCGGCCTTTCCGTAGGTCTTATCGTAAACGGACTGGAAAACGAGGAGCGCCGCAAGGCATACTCCGCAGACATCACATACGGCACAAACAACGAAATGGGCTTCGACTATCTTCGTGATAATATGGTTCAGTATATGGATCAGAAGGTGCAGAGAGGCCATAACTTTGCCATTGTGGACGAGGTTGACTCAATTCTCATCGACGAAGCAAGAACTCCTCTTATCATTTCAGGTATGGGCGGACGCTCATCCGAGCTTTATTCAATCGCCAACGCCTTTGTAAAAACTCTCAAGCCCCATAAGATTGCAGAAACAGACTCAAAGGCTGACCTTGAAGAGCTTGCAAAGGAAACCGGTGCAGACTATATTGTTGACGAAAAAGCAAGAACAGCTACTCTTACAAAAAGCGGTATCGTAAAAGCAGAACGCTTCTTCAATGTTGAAAACCTTGCAGACCCGGACAACCTTACTCTTTCACATCATATCAACACAGCTGTAAGAGCTCACGGTATAATGAGAAGAGACATCGACTACGTTGTTAAAGACGGTGAGGTGCTTATCGTTGACGAATTCACCGGCCGTATCATGATAGGCAGACGCTATAACGACGGTCTTCATCAGGCAATTGAAGCTAAGGAAAATGTTAAAATTGCAAGAGAAAACAAAACCCTTGCAACCATCACCTTCCAGAACTATTTCCGTCTTTACAAGAAGCTTTCGGGTATGACAGGTACAGCTATGACCGAGGTCAACGAATTCAGAGAGATTTATTCTCTTGATGCTGTTGAGGTACCCACCAACAAGCCTCTTGCAAGAATTGACAACAACGACATTATCTATCAGACAGAGCAGTTCAAGTTCAACGCTATTATCGAGCAGATTTTAAAATGCCACGAAAAGGGACAGCCCGTGCTTGTAGGTACTATCTCTATCGAAAAGAGTGAAAAGCTTTCAGCAGCTCTTAAAAAGAGAGGCATAAAGCATAACGTGCTTAATGCAAAGCACCACGAAAAGGAAGCTGAAATCGTTGCTCAGGCAGGTAAGCTCGGAGCAGTTACCATCGCCACCAACATGGCAGGTAGAGGTACCGACATTATGCTCGGCGGTAATGCTGAGTTCCTTGCAAAGAGCGAAATGAGAAAGCTTGAATACACCGAGGAGCTTATTGCTGAAGCAACCGCCTTCGGTGAAACAGATAACGAGGATATCCTTGAGGCAAGAGCTAAATTCAAGGAGCTTGAGGCTAAATACAAAGCAGAAATTGCCGATGAAGCTGAGCAGGTACGCAAGGCAGGCGGTCTTTACATCATCGGTACAGAGCGTCACGATTCAAGACGTATTGACAATCAGCTCAGAGGACGTTCAGGACGTCAGGGCGACCCGGGTGAAAGCCGCTTCTACCTTTCAATGCAGGATGACCTTCTCCGTCTTTTCGGCGGAGACAGAATGTTTGCAATTATGGAAAGCATGCCAGTTGATAAAGATACACCTATCGAGGTCGGTATGATCACAAAGCAGGTTGAATCAGCCCAGAAGAAGGTTGAAGGAAACAACTTTGCGGTAAGAAGAAACGTACTTGCATTCGACGACGTTATGAACCGTCAGAGAGAAATTATCTACGGCCAGCGTGACAAGGTTCTCAAGGGCGAGGACATCAAGCCTATCATCACAAAGATGATTGATGAATCCATCGGTGATACCGTTGAATTCTTCTGTCCCTCAAATATCCCTTATGACGAGTGGCACTTAGGCTCACTCAGAGAAAAATATCTGGGCTGGCTCACAAACGAAAACGATTTCAAGTCTGACAAAAAGATGAGTGCCGACGAAATCTACACAATGCTCACCGACAGAGCTCACGCTCTTCACGAAGAAAGAGAAGAGAAGTATTCAGAAGAGGCTATGCGAGAAATTGAAAGAGCAATGCTCCTTCGTAACGTTGACCTCAAATGGATGGATTACATCGACGCAATGGACGAGCTCAAGCGCAGCGTAGGTCTTCTCGCTTACGGTCAGAAGGATCCCGTTGTGGCATTCAGAGAGCTGAGCTATGATATGTTCGACGAAATGACCACCTCCATCAGAGACGATACGGTAAAGGCAGTTCTTGCCGCTCAGTTCAAGACTGATGAAGAGGTTAAGCGTGAGCAGGTTGCAAAGGAAACCTCAGCCACAGGCTCAGGCGACGGCAGCGAAAAGGGCAGAACAGTCCGCAACGACAAGAAAAAGGTCGGCGTAAACGATCCCTGCCCCTGCGGAAGCGGTAAGAAGTATAAGAAGTGCTGCGGCAGACCCGGAGCGGGCAAGCAGAGCTGACCTTCGGTCAGGTGAAATATAGCCTTTCGGCTATGTGAAATACACCCTGCGGTGTGTGAAATATCCCTTCGGGATGTGAAATGTTTGCTTGCGCAAACGTGAATATAAATTTTAAGCCATCGGAAACCCGAAAAGGAATCCGATGGCTTGTTGTTTTGTTGTTTTTATTTGAAAAGATTTCTTAACCAATCAAAAATTCTGTTGAAAAAGTCTCTTACTTTTTCAATAAATGTTTTTTCTTTAGGTTCATCAACACCCGAGTCAGTTCCTTCACCACAAATATCACAAGGTCCGTTGTGTCTTATGCAGTGCAAAGTTACGCTGTCATCGAGATTCCAACATACATTTTTCCAATTGCCTTCACAGCTACCGTAGAAAACATCCTTAAGAGATGTACAATCGGAAAACGCAATGGGAGAGTCTGTATGTATGTTGTCTTCTATGTAGGTAGTGGTGATTACTGTTGAGGGGATGGTTACTTCTACAAGGTTGACACAATAGTCAAATGTGTAGCCGACCAAATGTGTAACGCCTTCAGGAATTACAATACTTGTAAGTGCACGGCAACCTCGAAAAGCTCCATTTCCTATTTTTGTAACGCCTTGAGGAATATCTATTGAAGAAAGAGCCTTACATTCTTCAAAAGCAAAATCAGAAATTATCTTCACGCTTTCAGGAATAACATAGCTTGTTTCTGCAAGGTTATTTGGGCACTGTACTAAAACAGTTTTGTCTTTGTTAAACAAAACTCCGTATTCATCTGTTGAAAAGTATTTGTTACCCTGACTTACATTGAAGCATTCAAGACTATCGCACGCCGAAAAAGCTTGACGTTGAACTTCCTTCAAGCTATCAGGAATATGTATGCTTTCTATGCTGTGACACTCATAAAACGCTCCCGCTTCAATAGTCTCGATTCCGTTGCATAGAGTTACGGATTTTAATTTTTCGCACTGACGAAAAGCTGCTCCCCCGATTGATTTGACATTTCCGGGAATAACAACAGTTTCAAGGTTGCGGCACCCGGAAAAAGCTCCGTTTCCTACCTCCGTTACTTTTTCGGGAATTTCAATATTAGTAAACCCGCAACTGCTAAACACTTCATCGCTTATTTTGTTCAGATTTGCAGGAAGATTGATATTCTTAAGGCTACTGCAACCAGCAAACGCCGATCTCTCTATGATTGTTACACTATCAGGCAAAGAAACACTTTCAAGCTCATTGCAAGTGTAAAAAGCCTGTTCTCCTATAGCAGTTACACCATCCGGAATAACAATAGTATCAAGTTTGCAATCTCGAAATGCATAATCACCAATCGTTATCAGGTTACAACCGAATCCGATATCTGTAAGTTTATTACAAAAAGCAAAAGCATAATCGCCGATTTTTATCACACTGTCAGGTAAAGAAATAGATTTAATATCATTACAACCATAAAAAGCTCCATCCCCTATTGTTGTTACTCCGTCTGAAATTACAATATTCTCAATAGTTTTAAGAGCCCACGGAGCGGAATATTCCGTGTAAGGATTTCCGAAGTTCCACATTTCCCCTGTCCCGTCTATTGTGAGCACACCGGCTTCCGTGTCAAGCTCCCATGTCAGATTATCACCGCAGGTGCCTTCCAGAGTTTCAGCACTTGCAGCAAAGCTTACAGCGACAAGGCAAGAAATTAAGAGTACAAAAAGCGATGTCAAAAGATTTTTTTGTATTGATTTTTTCATTTTTATAACCTCCTATGGTATTTTATATCAAATTCATAGTGATATATCAATAATTATAGAACCAAAAACCGCTTCTGTCAACAGATATTTCCTATTTTGTAGTGATATATCACTAACAATAATTATGTTAGTGATATATCATCTTCATATAATACTATGACAAAGGGGTGTTGATATGGGAATTTACGATTTAGTAGTAGAGCGCATTTATGAGCTCTGCAAGGAAAAGAATATTACACCCAACGCTCTCAGCTATATGTCCGGTGTATCTCAGTCAACAGTCAAGAGTATTCTCAACGGAGAAAGCAAAAATCCCGGTGTTGTAACGATAAAAAAACTCTGTGACGGTCTTGAAATCAGCATAACCGATTTCTTTTCCACAGAGGAGTTCAGAAATCTTGAGCAGGAAATAAAATAACGGCAGAAGGAAGTCAATCTCCCTCTGCCGTTTATTGTTTACCGTAAAATCACATCGGACTAAAGCACAAACCCGGCGGGTAATATTTACCCATTATCACACCGGTTTCCCGCGATTGCGCATTGCGAATTGCGAATTGCGAATTGCGAATTGCGAATTGCGCATTGTTATCCGTTCTGCTCATCAAGACTGAGATAGAACGCAGGGATAAACTCCTCAAGGAACATATCAGCCTCGGGACAGTTCATTTTCCTTATCGCTTTTTCGGTGCTTTCAAGAGCCTTGCCGAATTCGCCGTTACCTGCCTTCTGCTCCTCTATACACTTCACAAGTGCGGAAATTTTATCGGCAGCCTTCACAAGAAGCCATAAGTCAGCATCCTCTTCTTTTCTGAAGAAGGCACTTTCATAGCTTTCACGTATATCCTCGGGAAGCATGGAAAGAAGCTTGCTGCTTGCCATATCCTCAACCTCAAGATAAGCCTTTTTCATTTCCTCGCTGTGATATTTTACAGGGGTCGGCATATCTCCCGTGATAATCTCAGGCATATCGTGATAAAGCCCGAGAAAGGCCGCTCTTTCAGCGTTATACTGCTTTTTAAGGCGTACATTTCCTATAGTGGCAAGAGCATGGGCAATTGCCGCCACATCGTTACTGTGCTCGCTGATATTTTCACTGACCGTATTTCTCATAAGAGCCCAACGGTTAATATATTTCATTCTGCCGTGCATGGCAAAGAAGCTGTAGCTCATAGTTATTCTCCTGAGTTAAAATAAGGGACTGTGCGACAGTCCCTTTCTTGATTTGGAATCAGAGTATGTCTCCCTCGAGGCCCGGAGTACAAGAAGCTGCGTTGCTTTCATCTGTGTCGATGTGCATTGCAAGAGCATATGAAGGGCTTACCCTTACGATAACGTCACCGAAGATAAGAGCTCTGCCGTCGGATTCAACCTTAACGTTAACAATCTGCTTATCTGCAAGGCCGTACTTTTCAGCATCTGCAGGTGTCATATGGATGTGTCTCTTTGCGATGATAACGCCGTCGTTAAGCTCAACCTCACCCTTGGGACCTACAAGCTTGCAGGGACCGCTGCCCTCAAGGTCGCCGCTTTCACGGATGGGAGCCTTTACGCCGATTGAACGTGCATCACCTGCTGAAAGCTCAACCTGTGTTTCGGGACGTACGGGGCCGAGAATGGAAACGCCGGGGAATGAACCCTTAGGGCCGATAACCTGTACTCTTTCCTCACAAGCGTACTGGCCGGGCTGGGAAAGATCCTTCTTCTTTGTAAGCTCGTAACCTTCACCGAAGAGAATATCGAGAACTCTTCTGCTTACGTGGACATGTCTTGCTGATGTTTCAACTAAAACGGGTCTGTTCATTTTGTTTATCCTCCAAGAAATTATTTACCTTGCTATTTTACAACATATTTATATTAAATTCAACAGAGAAATTGAAAAAAGTTGAAAATGTGATAGAATGAAGATTAATAGGGTCGTTCACGAATCGACCGCTCACCGAAAATGCAAATCTTAAAAATTTCTTACATAAAAGATATGTCTCTTGCGGATTTTTGTTTGTATGCTATAATAAAATCATAGGAGGTGTATTGAAAATGAAAAAATCCGGTTTCTTCAATCAAGACAAAAAAACTCACGCATTTTTATTATTCTTTTCAGCTTTAACGGTTGATTTACTTGCTGCGATGTTAGGCTTTGGCGGTGCACAGTTTATTTTCCACTATTCTGTTGATATAGATATGTTTTCCAGTGTTGAAAGCCTTATATTTAGCGTTTCTGTTGTTTATTTCAGCTTACTGGTCATTATTTGCTCTTACAGAAATAATCAACCTAATAAATTAAAAGCACTCGGATATGCAAATTTAATCATGTCATTGATCCCCTTTGTTTTTAACGGAATTTATTATCCCTTTGCTTATTTGATTTTTGAATCAATTGCCGATTTTGCAAACATATCAGATTTTTTCCGCTTTTCGGATTTCACATTTTTTCTGGCAGAATTTATATCTTTACCAATATGTATCTGTTGCTTTGTGTTGTCATTTAAACTAAAAAATGTCAGCGAAGACAAAGCAAGTAAAAATATATCTTTTTGTAAGATATCCTTATTTCTTGCTGTGATTTTCATTTTTACAACTGTTTTAGCTCTGTATGTCTGTAACACCCCGATCTCAGAAGATTTTAATTATTCGGTGTTCGAATATATAATAAAATGACAGTTTACAATACGGTTCTGAAGTGAGATGCACTGCCATGCCGTATCCGCAAAGATATATCAAAAGTGAGGCGATAATATGTCAAAGATTGAAGAACTCAGAAAAGAGTGTCTCGATTGCACCAAGTGCCCTCTCCGTAAGGGTGCAAGGCAGGTAGTTTTCGGTGTAGGCAACGAAAATGCCCGTATAATGTTTGTGGGCGAAGGTCCCGGCGAGCAAGAGGATATTCAAGGCGAGCCCTTCGTGGGAAGAAGCGGTCAGCTGCTTGATAAATACCTTGAGCTTATCGACCTTGACCGTCATGAAAACATATATATTGCAAACATTGTCAAGTGCAGACCCGAAAACAACCGCGACCCGAAGGAAGAGGAGCAGAGCATCTGCATCGACTGGCTGCGTCAGCAGGTAAGAATAATAAAACCCAAGGTTATAGTATGCCTCGGAAGAATTGCGGCACAGAAGCTTATTTCTCCCGACTTCAGGGTAACCTCACAGCACGGACAGTTTATAAAGAAGGGTGACATTTACTTTATGGGAACATTTCATCCCTCTGCACTTCTGAGAAACCCTGCCAATAAGCCTGCCGCCCTCAGCGATTTTCAGGCTCTCAGAGAATTTCTGAAAAAAGAGGGTTAATCTTACGGATAAAAAGCACAAAAAATGCTCACACAACCGTGTGAGCATTTTTATTATCAGTCGTTAAACTTATGCAAGCTCTGCGAAGTACTTGATTGTACGAACCATCTGGCTTGTGTATGAGTTTTCGTTGTCATACCAGGAAACAACCTGAACCTCATAGAGACCGTCAGCGATCTTAGCAACCATTGTCTGAGTAGCATCGAAGAGTGAACCGTACTTCATGCCGATAACGTCTGAAGAAACGATGGGATCCTCGTTGTAGCCGAAGGATTCTGAAGCAGCAGCCTTCATAGCAGTGTTGATGCCGTCAACTGTTACGTCGTCACCCTTAACAACAGCTGTAAGGATTGTTGTTGAACCTGTGGGAACGGGAACTCTCTGAGCAGCACCGATAAGCTTGCCGTTGAGCTCGGGAATAACAAGACCGATAGCCTTAGCAGCACCTGTTGAGTTGGGAACGATGTTAGCAGCGCCTGCGCGTGCTCTTCTCATGTCGCCCTTTCTGTGAGGACCGTCAAGGATCATCTGATCGCCTGTGTATGCATGGATTGTTGCCATGATACCGCTCTGGATGGGAGCGTAGTCGTTAAGAGCCTTAGCCATGGGAGCAAGGCAGTTTGTTGTGCAGGAAGCAGCGGAGATGATTGTATCTTCAGCTGTAAGAGTGTTTTCGTTTACGCTGTAAACGATTGTCTTGAGGTCGTTACCTGCGGGAGCAGAAATAACTACCTTCTTAGCACCTGCATCGATGTGAGCCTGGCTCTTTGCCTTTGAGCAGTAGAAGCCTGTGCACTCAAGAACAACGTCAACACCGATTTCACCCCAGGGGAGTTCTGCAGCGTTAGCCATAGCATAGATCTTAAGAGTCTTGCCGTCTACTGTGATTGTGCCTGCTTCGTCGTCTGCTGTTACGGTGTGAAGATTTTCACCGAGTCTTCCGCAGTAGCCGCCCTGAGCGGTATCGTACTTGAGAAGGTTAGCGAGCATTGAGGGCTTTGTGAGGTCGTTGATAGCAACAACATCGTAGCCTTCTGCACCGAACATCTGACGGAATGCAAGACGACCGATACGACCGAAACCATTGATTGCAACTTTTACTGACATAATAATTTACCTCCAAAAAGTTTTTTGAAATTAAAAATTAACCTTTACTATATTACCCGATTTCTCAGAAATTTTCAACCTTTTTTTGGATTTTTTAAAAGATTTGTAATTCTTAACAAAAACAAAGGCTTTACACCTTTTTTTAATAATAGACTTACTAAACAATATTATTGGTCTGATATAGAGCGATGTAGTAACGGATATAGGTAAAAGGTCCGAAATGTAAACATAAGAGGCAGAGTTTATTCCCTCTGCCTCACATATTCTTTTACGGAGCATATGTAATTGTAAGTTTAAACAATGCACCGTCATCAGCTTCTGTTAAGTCATCAAGCTCAACATCACCGCTGAGAATGTCACCTATCAGGCCTCCTACAACCTCCTCGTAGTCAGTCTCACCGTAGCCGGCAAGCTCAACCTCGAGCTTCTCTATCTTATCAATGCACTTTTCCTCAAGGTCGTAATCCGACCAATCTACTGAGCTGAATTTGCTCTTTCCTGCAGGTATGGATTCATAATAAAGCGGATCGCACATAATGTCGTTTACCGAGCCTGTTTCACCGTCAAGACTGAGAGTTCCGTCGGTTTTGTTTGTTATGTAAAAAACAAGGCTCTGACATTCCCATTCCTCGTCATGGCTTACACCTACTGCAGTTATGGTTACATATTCGTTGTCAACAAGAAGTGTATCCGTCTGCACATTTCTTTCGTATACCGCAGCCTTTTCCTGTCCGAGAGGATAATAATGAAGAGTCTGTGTATATATAACATCATCCAGTATGTCCGCTTGAACGGTGAGAATCATTTCTATATCCGTGTATTCCGTAATGCCGTTTTTCTTAAGAAGCTCATCGCTCAGAACAACTGATTCAATAGTCTTCTTACCTGCGGTTACCTCGCTGAAGAAAAACACATCAACCGCAACACCGTTTACCGAGCATTCCTCAATTGAATAACAATAATCCGTTGCACTTTTATTCTCAATGTTAACCTTAAGGGTATAACCCTCTTCGCCCACGGGGTCAACATCAATCAGCTTCATTGTAAGATACTCATTTTCCGTAAGCAGAACCTCATCGAACACTTCCTTCTCTGTAGTTTCAGCTACAGTTGTGTCCGGCTCAGACGTAGAATCTCCTGAGCCTTCACCGCCCGATGCACCGCATGCCGCAAAGCAAAAAGCAATGCAGAATGTCAGAAAAACAATCAATATTTTTTTCATAATTGCTATCTCCTTTTTTATTTTTATAATACCTTCTCTATGTTTCAAAACAACATAAAATCTACCTTCTGTCAATATTACAGAAAGAATCTTAAGCCTTGAAACGGCATAATAAGATTATCACAATATAATTATTTTTTATGTTTTTTTGTACGAATGGCAGATTTTTGTGTATTAAACGGAAGTCTGTTGAAAATACTTTTCCGATAAGCCGAAGGCGGCAGAAAACTCTGCTGCCTTAACTTTATTTTTTTGTTATCAGTCAATAGCGTAGGTATATTCTGCGCCTTCAACCCATTTGCCGTCGTAGAAATCTCTGATTCTTACAACAACCTCATCCTCATAAACCTCAACCTGAGCACCGATACCGGTGTCATAGCCTTCGCTCTTGTATTCGGTACATCTGGGAAGGTTGATGCAGTTTACTCCGCCTACTGTATAAACACTGCTTTCGGAGAATTCCTCATGGGTATGTCCGCAGAAGTAAAGAAGATTATCGTAGTCGTTAAGAAGCTCTACAAGATCATAGACATCTCTTCCTTCAAGATAGGTTGCGGGGTGGTGTGCCATAACAAAAATAGGTGCGCCTGCTGCTGAAGCCTCGTCGAGAACATCCTCAAGCCACTCAAGCTGTGTGTCTGAAAGATACATAGTGTCAACTGTTGCATCTTCACTTGAAAGGCAGATAATATAGCTTCCGTCAACGATGTTATAGAAATAAGGCTCTGCAATGCCGTCTGTAAAGAAAGCGTTGTTGTAGCCGAGGAAGCGCTGCTTGAATTCTTCGTATGTGCCCTCGCCGTTACTAAGGTCGTGGTTGCCCGCTGCAACGATAATTTTTTCTGCAGGCTTTACAGTATCAACTGCACCGAAGAAAAGAAGGTTTTCGATGTGCTGACCGTTCATTGTGTTGTCACCAAGGAAAACAGCTGCGTCGTTACCGCCCTCCATCTTGCTTGCATCATCAAGAATTCTTGAGAAAACCTTGTATGTATCAATGAATGTGAATTCCTTGTCAAGACCTTCGATATGACAGTCTGAAAGGACGGAGAAGGTTGTTTTAAGCTCGTCGGGCTTCTTTGCTTCGTGAGCCACACCTGCTCCTGATGTAAGAGAAAGGAAAAGCATAAGTATTGTGAGAACTTTTGAGATAAGCTTTGTAAGCGGATAGAACATTGTCATAATAATCCTTCTTTCTTCAATTATACTTTGAATATTGTAAGGCTTTCAAAGGCCTCGCCTTTTTTAAAGGTACACTGAGGAAACGAGGGCTGATTGGGTGTATCGGGATAATACTGGGTTTCAAGGCAGAAGCCGTAATGCTTCTGAAGAACAATACCGTCCTTACCTGTTTCCGTGCCGTCGATGAAATTGCCCGTATAAAGCTGAACACCGGGAAGATCGCTCATAACTTCAAGCTTTCTTCCGCTTTTTTCATCTCTTACCTTTGCAACGGGTCTGAGCTTGCCGATTTCACCGTTTACGCAGAAGTTGTGGTCATAGCCGCGGCACATAATAAGCTGTTCGTCATCTGCGCCGATGTCCCTGCCGATTTTCTTGCCCTCGGTAAAGTCGAAGGCGGTGCCCTTTACTGCCCTGAGCTCACCTGTGGGGATGCTGTCCTCATCGGTGGGGGTGTAATAATCACAGAAGAGCTGAAGCTCGTGGTCAAGCACATCTCCGCCTGCTGTTGTGCCGAGATTAAAATAAGCGTGGTTTGTCATATTGATAACCGTTTCTTTATCGGTAACAGCCTTATAGTGAATTTCAAGCTCGTTACGGTCTGTAAGAACATAGGTAACGGTAACGTCAATATTTCCGGGGAAGCCTTCGTTGCCGTCGGCAGACTTATAGGAGAATTCAACTGCATCATCGTCAATGATGATAGCTTTCCATATTGCGCTGTTGAATTCGCCGCCGCCGTGAAGGCAGGTCTTGCCCTTTTCGTTCTGTGTAACCTGATATTCCTTGCCTGCAACGGTGAATCTGCCGCCGCAGATTCTGTTTGCATACTGGCCGATGATATTTCCTGTATAGGTGCCTGATTTTATATGGTCCTCAACTTTGTCAAAGCCCATAATGATATCCCCTGCCTTGCCTTCCTTATCGGGGCAAACAAAGGACTGAAGGGTTGCACCTCTTGTTATTATGCCTGCGGAAATGCCGTTATTGTTTTCAATTGTAAAAAGATGGACTTCTCTTCCGTCGGGCATTGTGTCAAAAAGTGTTTTTATAACGCTCATTGATATCTGACCTTTCATAAAAAAATTAACCGATAGGTGTCTACCGGTTAATTCTATCACAATAAATTACTTTTGTAAAGCCGTCAGACACCTTCAGATTTAAGAAGTGCCTGCATTGTTTTGTTGGCTACCGGAATAGCATCGTTATAACCTGCGCCGCCGTTTTCAAGGCACACTACAACAGCATAAGGGAAATCCTCGCGCTGTGAAAAGCCGACGAACCAGGCGTGGCTTTCCTTGTTCATAACCTGGGCTGTACCTGTTTTTCCGCACATTTTAAGTTCGGGGAATTTATTGTCGCCGTAATAGTTTTCCACATTGGAGCGAAGAAGTGCGGAAATCTTGGCTGCAGTTTCCGACGAAAGACTGACTGACGAACTGACCTCTCCCTTTGAGCTTATAAGCTCCGAGCATTCCTCAACAAGGTAAGGATTCACCGCCTCACCGCCGTTTGCTATGGCACCCATAAGAAGAAGCATCTGTGTGGGGTTGACAAGAGTGGTATGCTGACCGATACCCGCCCAGCCAAGATCAAGGTCTGTGGCCTCGGAAACATCAAATGTGCTTCTGACAGTTGTTGCCTTGCTGACGGTAACAGGCTTTGTGAAGCCCAGCTTTCTTACGGTTTTTGTAAGAGTTGACGAGCCCAGCTCAATGGCAATTTCCGCAAAAACACAGTTGCAGGAAACATTGAAGCCTCTTTCGAAGCTCAGCTTTCCGTGCACACCGTTGCAGATAACATCACCGGTAGGCGTATGATACTTACCCGTACAGTTGAAGGTACGTGTCATAATATCGGGAATATTTTCAATTGCCGCAATAGCGGTTACGGTTTTGAAGGTTGAGCCGGGAGTGAAAACGCCGGAAAGGGCTCTGTTAAGATATACACCGTCATATTTCCCTGTGTTGGTGTTTATATCTGAGGGCTTATTTTCCGGGTCATAGGTAGGTGCCGAAACCATACACACCGTCTGACCTGTTTTGTAGTTATATACTATTACCGTGCCTTTTTTGCCGTTCATTGCCTCGTATGCCCTTTTGCATACGACAGAATCAAGTGTAAGAGTGATGTTGCTTGAGTCGTCACCGCTCATAATGGGATAAATGCCGCTTACTATATTGTATCCGAGAAGATTTGCGTGATAGAGATTGTGTATTCCCGTTGAAATATAACCTGAGGTATCTCCGACAACGTGAAGTGTGGCCTTACGCACCGAGGAATCCTCGTTGAAAACTCTTTCACCGTCTTCGGTCGTTGCAAGAACAGCACCGTTTCTGTCAAATACCGAGCCTGCAACAGTAAGTCTTCCGCCCTCGTAAATATGCTCATTGCCTCTGTGGGTTACCCATTGGTCGCCCTTTGATGCAAAGCCGTAAAACATATACCCCAGAAGAAGGAAGAAAACAGCAACAAGAAGGTAAATCACATAGGTTCTTTTTGTAGTATTTCTCATATTTCCTCCTTTCAGGTCTTATAGACCTTGGGATATGCTCTGATGTCTGCCGCCTTGATAAAAGCAAACAGAGCCCAGCAGGCAATAACACTTGAGCCGCCCTTGCTTATAAAGGGCAATGTAACGCCTGTCAGAGGAAGAATATCCGTTATACCGAAAATATTAAGGCAGGTCTGGAAAAGGAGCATAGCCGCCGCCGAGCAGGCTGATATGGAATAGAAGGTTGAGGGAGCGCTTCTTGCACATTTAACCGCATAGATCGCTACAAAAGCGAAGGCTATTACAATGGCAAAGGCAACAATTATGCCCATTTCCTCACATATCATACCGAATACAAGGTCAGAGGTGGAAGCGTAAACATCTCTCAGCTGTCCCCTGCCTATACCAAGACCCTGAAGTCCGCCGCTTACCGCATACATAAGGACTCTCGTCTGCTGATAGCCCTTGTTGTTTGCATCCTCCCATACGTGTCTGTACACCTCAAAGCGACCAAGCACATGGGGCAGGAAGATAAGAATAAACACAGCACCTATCAGCGCAACAACGCAGATGAAAAATATGGAGCGAAGGTCCCCCGAGCGCATATAGGTGATAATTATAAAGGTAAAAAAGTAAATAAGTGCCGTACCGAAATCCTTCATAAGAAAGAGTATGCCTATACAGCAGCCTGAAAAAGCAAGATAAAGAAGGATGCTCTTCATTCTCAGAAGCTTATCAAGGGTTGCACCGCCTACAAATATAAAGGCTACCTTCACAAATTCCGAGGGCTGAAAGGATATTCCGCCTATGTATATCCAGTTATATGCACCGTTTATATATGTTCTTGCGATGAATCTGATGTAAAAGAAGCAGGCAGCAAAAGCGAGAAGAGATAAAACCGCCACATACTTTCTCACAGCCATAGCTCTTCTTACATCCTTAAGGAACCAGAGAAGAATATCATACATAAAAACTCCGGCTATGACGCATACAAGCTGCTTGAACATAGCGCTGAAGCCGTAGCGGCTCCCGATAAGGCATACACCTATACCGCTGAGAAAAAAAGCTATAAGCTCAAGCTCAAAGTTTACCTTCTTGAGTGCTATACTCATAAAAAGAACATAGAACCATTCGAAGATTATGTATCCCGCAACAAGCAGGGCAACGGGCAGAATTTCAGCAGTATCTCTGAAGGCAACGGGAATAAAGGAAAGGGCCTGAAAAACGGTCATCAGAAAAAGGATGAAGCTTTTATCAACATATTTATATTTGCTTCTGAGCTTTTCGCGGTAAGACTCCGCACTTTTATTCTTCACTTCGTCGCCTCCTTATCTGTTTCTTGTTTTGAATATAAGCCTCTCACTGCCGAAGGTAAGTATATCTCCGTCAAAAAGCAGCTGAGGAGAGGTTACTCTGCCGCTGTTGAGATAGGTTCCGCCCGTGGAGCCTGCATCGTTGATTGCCCAGCCGTCCTCATAAAGAACAAGCATACTGTGGGTTCGTGAAATACCCACTCCGTAAAGACGAATGTCACTTTTCGGCGACGAGCCCACCGCAACGCAGTTACCCACAAGGATATACGCTTCACCTGTGCGGGGATTTATAAGCCTCGGTGTAACATTCTTCCTTACGGGCTGAGCAGGTGCTCCCGAAGAGGGTATCTGACGGGGATCTGCAGGAACAGATGCCTTCTTTTTCTTCTTACCCACCTTCTGAACCGGGTCGTCGAAGATTTCAAAGCGAAATTCCTTTCCTGCAATAGTGAAAACGTCACCGCTTTGGATTGTCGCCTTATTCTGAACCTTATCACCGTTGACTGAAACGCCCGATTTCGATTCAAGGTCGTATATATACCAGCCCTTTATTCTTCTTGAAATAACCGCATGGGAACGGGAAACTGTTATACCGGGAACAACAACGTCACTTGTGGAATTTCGTCCTATAGAGGTTTCCCACATATTAAGCGGATGCTTTTCCCCTGTTTCAAGGTCTGTGATAAAGGCGTATATCTTCTCCTTCGGATGTCCCAGCAGAAGAGACATAATACATCTTACAAGTATAATAACGGTACATATCGGAAGCATATACCGGGAAACGGCAATTATAAAATCCATACTGACCTCCTTCTTTATTATATAAAATAAATGCGTTTTCTTTAAACCATCCTAAATAAATGATAGCCGTAAAAAAATTTTTGTCAACCTTCCTGAATTTTAAGGAATAATATAATTGACAAAAAACCAAAATAATGCTAGAGTAAATTCAGGTGAAAAAAACCACCAATTTATACACATGGAGGACACAACTATGGAACTCAGAGGTTCAAAAACAGAAAAAAATCTTATGGAAGCCTTCGCAGGTGAATCACAGGCAAGAAACAAATACACCTACTTCGCTTCCGTAGCTAAAAAGGAAGGATATCAGCAGATTGCCGCTATTTTTGAGACAACCGCAAACAACGAAAAGGAGCATGCAAAGTTGTGGTTCAAGGCTCTCGGCGAGCTTGGCAACACCGCAGAAAATCTTGCAGCTGCAGCTGCAGGCGAAAATTACGAGTGGACAGATATGTATGACCGCTTTGCAAAGGATGCCGAAGAGGAAGGCTTTGCAGAGCTTGCAGCAAAATTCAGAATGGTAGCCGCTATCGAAAAGAGCCACGAGGAAAGATACCGCGCTCTTCTTTCAAATGTTGAAATGCAGAAGGTATTTGAAAAGAGCGAAGAGACTATGTGGGAATGCCGCAACTGCGGACACCTTGTAATGGGCAAGAAGGCTCCTGAAATCTGCCCCGTATGTGCACATCCTCAGAGCTATTTCGAAGTACGCAAGGAAAATTATTGATTTCTAAACCGATATAATATTCAAAAGGACTGCTACGCCTGTAGCAGTCCTTTCTTGTGATGAATGAGGATATTATATGTTTTTTCTGCGTTTATGAAACACAGCCTTGCTTTACAGTGAACTTTTTCCAGTATATACATTATGTAGGGACTTACCCACTCCCTTCTGAGAATGCTCAGCATTATGCCATTTTTTACAATTTCGGCAACATATCCCGCAAAAATCATCTTTAACGACAGTAAAATAAGCTTTGACTTCAATTTCATCTTTTTGCACCTCTTTCAAATCTGTTTTTACAAAACAACTATTCCTTGTGGTTGTTTCGACTTTATAATACAACAACTTGTAGATGAAATATAGGGAATTTTGTCGATAAAAACATTTTTCAATGCCTATTGACATATACCCCCACGGGGTATATAATATTTCTGAGGTGATTTTAATGAATAATTGCTGTATGAAAACAAAAGAAAGAAGCGAAAATGAATATAAAAGCCTTATAAACCGTCTGAGCCGTATAGAAGGTCAGATAAGAGGCATAAGAGGTATGCTTGAAAAGGACGCCTACTGCACCGATATAATAACTCAGGTTGCGGCAGTCAATGCGGCGCTTAACAGCTTTAACAAGGAGCTTCTTGCCAATCATATATATACCTGCGTATGCGACGATATAAAGGAAGGCAAAAAGGAAACGGTTGATGAGCTTGTGCTTCTTGTTCAGAAGCTGATGAAATGAGGTGGCATATATGAAGCAGTTTAACGTTACAGGTATGTCCTGTGCCGCCTGTGTGGCAAGAGTTGAAAAAGCGGTCAAAGCCGTTGAAGGAGTTGAAAGCTGTGCGGTTTCACTTCTTACCAATTCTATGTCCGTTGAAGGCACGGCAGCAGAGGATAAAATTATTGACGCCGTAATAAAAGCCGGCTATTCAGCATCGGTAAAGGGTGCTGAAAAAGCGCAAGCCAAGGCTGACCCCTTTGAGGACAAAGAAACCCCTGTTCTTAAAAAAAGGCTCTTTTCTTCTTTGGGCTTTCTTGTTGTTCTTATGTATTTTTCTATGGGAAGCACCATGCTCGGCTTACCGCTTCCCGCCTTTTTTGACGGCAATCCCACCGCAAACGGTATAACACAGCTTATTCTAACCCTTGCCGTTATGGTGATAAACAAAAAGTTTTTCATAAACGGCTTCAAGGGTCTTATCCATAAGGCGCCCAATATGGATACTCTTGTTGCTTTAGGCTCAGGCGCATCCTTTATCTGGAGCCTTTATGAGCTTTATATGATGACCTACCATCAGTCCGTCGGAAATACAGAAGAGGCGATGCACTGTCTTCACTCCTTCTATTTTGAATCGGCGGCAATGATACTTACTCTTATCACCGTAGGTAAAATGCTTGAAGCAAAAAGCAAGGGTAAAACCACCAATGCAATAAAAGCCCTGATGGACCTTAAGCCGAAAACCGCCACAGTCATAATAGATTCAAAGGAAACAACCGTTGATGTAAGTCTTGTTAAAAAAGGTGACATTTTTGTTGTACGTCCCGGCGAAAGCATACCCGTAGACGGAATTGTTCTTAACGGTGAAAGTGCTGTTGACGAATCGGCTCTTACAGGCGAAAGCATTCCGACAGATAAGAAGAAGGGTGACAAGGTTTCCGCTTCCACGGTAAATCAGTCCGGCTTTCTCCGATGCGAAGCCGTTGCCGTCGGTGAGGATACGGCTCTTTCTCAAATAATAAAGCTTGTGAGCGACGCGGCCGCTACAAAGGCTCCCGTTGCCAAGGTTGCAGACAAGGTTTCAGGCGTTTTTGTTCCCACGGTTATTATCATTGCCCTTATCGCAACAGCGGCATGGCTCTTTTTCTCAGCAGATGTGGGCTATGCTCTTGCAAGAGGTATTTCTGTTCTTGTTATAAGCTGTCCCTGCGCTCTGGGTCTTGCCACCCCCGTTGCTATTATGGTAGGTAACGGTGTAGGTGCAAAAAAGGGTATACTTTTCAAAAACGCCGCCGCCCTCGAAAATGCAGGAAAAGCCGATATTGTTGTTCTTGATAAAACCGGCACAGTAACAAAGGGTGAACCTGAGGTTACAGACCTCATCCCTGCCCAAGGTGTATCGGAGGATGAGCTTCTTTTCCTTGCCGCAAGCCTTGAAGCAAAAAGTGAGCACCCTCTCGGCAAAGCTGTGCTGAAATACGCTACGGAAAAAAGCTTATCTCTTGCTGAAGCCCGGAAATTCACATCGGTAACAGGAAAGGGTCTTCAGGGTGAAATTGATTTTTCCACTCTCAGAGGAGGAAATCTTTCCTTCATAAGCTCATATACAGAAATCAGCGATACTCTTAAGGATGAAGCAATCAGACTTTCAAATCAGGGAAAAACTCCCCTCTTTTTCTCCAGAAATGATGAATTCATCGGTATAATTGCCGTTGCAGACGTAATAAAAGAGGACAGTCCCGAAGCTATAAAGGAACTCAGGAGTATGGGTATAGAGGTTGTTATGCTCACGGGCGACAACAAAAACACCGCCGAGGAAATCGGACGGCAGGCAGGCGTTGATAAGGTTATCGCTGAGGTTCTTCCCGACGGAAAGCAGCTCCTTATAGCCGAGCTTAAGAAAAAAGGCAGAGTTGTCATGGTCGGCGACGGCATAAACGATGCCCCGGCCCTTACTGCCGCTGACATCGGTGTGGCAATCGGCGGCGGCACAGATATCGCAATTGATGCGGCAGATATTGTTCTTATGAAAAGTAAGCTCAGCCATATTCCCTCCCTTATAAGGCTTAGCAGAAAAACTCTCACCAACATCCATCAGAACCTTTTCTGGGCATTTTTCTATAACGCCCTCGGAATTCCTCTTGCAGCAGGACTTTTCATCCCCCTTTTCTCCTGGGAGCTGAATCCTATGTTCGGTGCGGCGGCAATGAGCCTTTCCTCCTTCTGTGTGGTTTCAAACGCTCTGCGGCTTAACCTTGTAAATATAAGCGGCAAGGATAAAAAATCATCAAAAAAAAGCAAAAAAGCTCCTGACACAAAAGCCGTTCAGCTCAAGGACGGAGAAATTCTTCTTCACATCGACGGTATGATGTGTCCGCATTGCGAAAAGACCGTCCGTGAAGTTCTGGAAGCCTTCCCTTATGTGGAATATGCAATTCCAAGCCACGAAAAGGGCACCGTAATCATCAGTCTTACCGAAGAATGTGACCTGTCACCTCTTACCGAGGCGATAGAAAGAGCGGGCTACAGCTACAAGGGCAGAAGCTGATATTCGAATATAAAAAAACAAGGTGCTTTCGGTTCAGCCGCCGTAAGCACCTTTTTATATTCCGTTATGAATTCTTTATTCTCTCAAGCTGTCCTGCTATTGCCTGAATGCTTTCCTCTGAAAGAATATGCTCAATTCTGCAGGCATCCTCAACCGCCACCTCAGGAGTAACCCCTGCGGCAACAAGAAAATCGGTAAGCATAGTATGCCTTGTATAAAGCTTACGGGCAATTTCAAGACCCGGCTCAAGAAGCACAATATTTCCGTCGCCCATAACATCGATATATCCGTTTTCTCTCAGATTTTTCATCGCAATGCTCACGCTGGGCTTTGAATATCCGAGTTCGTTTGCAATATCTATTGAGCGGCAGAAGCCGTTACGGTTATTTAAAATAAGTATCGTTTCCAGATAGTTTTCTGCCGATTCCTGAATTTTCATCATATTTTCCTCTGTTATTTTCATCATTTTTATTATTGTATCACAAAGCCGCAGAATTTTCAAGTCTTGCAAAGCTACAGACTGTGACCTTTTTCGCACACATAAGCCCCTATAATCCTTTTATATATCAGCCGACCCCGTCGGCTTTTTTCAAAATTCAGGAAAGGTTGATAATATGGCTAAAACCGACTTTTCAGAGTCACGCCTTCACACAAGTGAGCTCTTCCGGGAAGAAAAAATAAAAAAGGATTATTCTCTTTATTTCAGATTCGCTTTAACCTTCTCTGCATCCTTTCTTTTTTCCTGCTTCAACGCCTTTGACGGAATATCCCCCTTCGGAGTGTGCTTTTGTGCCGCAATCTCATACGAGCTGTGCTTTGCAGCTTTTTCCGGCTCACTCATCGGCTATGTACTTACTCTTTCCGCAGGCAATATACTGCGCTATGCAGCCGCTCTTGCTCTTTGCTGTGCAGTAAGATATCTTACTCAAAAGCATTTTCCTTCAAAAATCAAGCCGTCACTTTTATCTCTTATAAGCTCTCTGCCTCTTCTTTTAAGCGGTGCATTTTATCTGCTTTTAAACAAGGCTGAGCTTTTAAGCTTTGCCGTTCTTTTCGCTGAAGCTCTTCTGAGCCTTGTTTTCACCCCGATTCTTGCCAAAGCACTCTCGTCACCCTTTTTCTTTTCTAAAAGCTGTTCTGTTTCGGTAAAGGACAGCCTGTGTATAACAGTCTGTAGCTGTGTTCTTATGCTTTGCGGCTGCGGTCTTACGGTAAACGGCTTTTCGCCCGTAAGAATACCTGCCTTTATCTGTGTTATGGTTTTTGCTCTTCTTAAGGGTGCCCCCTACGGCAGCGCCTGCGGAATCTCTGTAGGAGCTACCCTTTCCTTTCTGCCGGGATTTTCAAATCTTTTCCCTGCTCTTGCTCTCGGCGGCTTTATGGCAGGGGCTTTTTCCTCTTACGGTCAGACCGTCTGCTCGGGCGTATTTTTTCTTTTCTTCAACCTTGCCTCATTTTTATGCTCAGCCGACACACAGTTTTTCGTTCTTCTTGCCGAATCCTTTGCTGCCTGCCTTATATTCATTCTCGTCCCTGCTTCCTTCACCGAAAAAGCGGAAAAAGCAATAAAAAAGCTCAGCATAATAAAAAGCGAAAAGCAGGACAGCAGCACCTCACGTCAGCTCAGAACAGCCGCAAATAACATCCGTCAGGTATGCGATATAATCAGCCGTGTCAGCGACCGCCTTGAAAAGCAAAATGAGGAAAGCGAAAGCTTCGACCCCCTTTTCGGGATGAAGCTGTTTGAAACAAGACGTCTTCTCACAGATCAGTTCAGCACAACAGGCGATTTTCTGAGCACCCTTGCAGACCGCATTGCCGACAGCCGTATACAGGACCCTTCACGGTCGGTTTCGCTGAAAAGCGCCCTGAAGGAGGTTGGGATATATGTTGATTCTCTCAATTACTACACCGATGCGAAGGGTGCCGCAACCGTGGAAATAATCCTAATCGACCGCCCACTTGATATCAACTGGAAGAAGACAGGAACAATAATAAGCCTGATGACCTCCCGTACCTTTGAGGTGCCCGAGGTAAGGGTAAACAACCTGACAACCACTCTTACCTACACACAGAAGCTTCCCTACCGATTGCAGATAGGCTACTGTCAGAAACCGGCAAGTGACGGTGCCGTGTGCGGAGATTCTGTGGCAATTACCGCAAAAATTGACAGCCGCGGCTTTGCTGTTATAAGTGACGGTATGGGTACAGGTCCCAGAGCCGCCATAGACAGCAATATGACCTCTTCGGTTATGAAAAAGCTTGTCTGCAGCGGATTCACCTTCGAAAGCGCGGCAAAAATTGTAAACTCTGCCCTTATAGTGCGCGGTCAGGAGGAAAGCATCGCAAGCATAGATGCAGTTGAAACCAACCTTTTCACCGGAGAAACGGTTTTCTATAAAGCAGGTGCAACCTACAGTCTCATACGAAAAAAGGACCGTACCGCCGCTTTGGAAAAAGCATCTCTTCCTCTGGGAATTCTCAGAAACGTCAGCCTTTCGAAATCCCGCTTCACAGCTGAAGCAGGCGATATTATCCTTCTTTTTTCCGACGGTGTGACTCAGGGTGACTGGGGCTGGATAAATGACGAGCTTCTCTCCTGGAGCACAAATAATATGGAGGAACTGAGCACGCATATACTGAAGCTCGCCTCTTTAAAGAGGGAAAAAGCCACCGCCGACGATATGACGGTGGTGGCAATAAAGCTTGAAAAAAACCGATAAATCAGGGTAAAAGCTTGTTGGTTGTTATAATCTCTGCACCGAAAAGCACCATAACATCCTCATAGACCGTATTGTCAACAGTCCATGCACCTATGGTTACATTATTTTCCCTTGCATACTTGAGAGCGGCAGTTGATTTATAGAGATTTCCGAAATAGAAATTTATGCCCATATCCCTTTCAATGCACCAGTCAATATCATCCTTTGTGGGTGCAGAGGAAAGATAAAGCATATCTATATTTCCGTCAAGCTGACGGTAAGCATCAAGATACTCCTTCTCAAAGGAAATTATAACTGCTTTGTCGCTGAGATTATACTTATCCAATGTGCTTTTCAGTTCAGGTAAATATTTCACATCACAGCTTTTTATTTCCACAACAGGAAAAATATCCTTACCAAGATTGATTTCAAGCGTTTCCTCAAGTGTGGGCACACACAGAGAATCGTATTTCTCAATTCCGTTACCCGAATCGAGCTTAAGCTTACGGATTTCATCAAGGGTGAAGTCCTTGACAAAGCCGCTCCCGTCAGTCATAGCATCAACGGTATCATCGTGGATAACAACCCATTTACCGTCCTTGGTGGTGTGTATATCGAATTCATATCCGTCAAAGCCGTACTCTGCCGCAAGCTCAAAGGCAGGCAGGGAGTTCTGAGGAGCGAGAGAGGAAAGTCCTCTGTGAGCCACCATAGCGGGCGCTTTGTCCGTATGCGAGGAAAGTGCAAGAGAGTTGTTCACGGTTGCAGCAAGCATTGAAGGCACAACAATAAGCACAACACCTATAATAAGAGCAATCAGACCGACGGGAATCACTGTTTTTGTTTTTCTTTTTTTAGCCATAAACGGTACCTCCTGAGATATTTCTCATAAAGTATATATCATTCCCCGCCGATAATCAAGCTATTTACGGTGAACAATCTTATAGGCATAGGGATAAACCGCCATAAATTCAGAAAGTCTTGTTCTTTTGTCGCTTCCCGGGTCGTTAACCGTAAAAGAAGAAGCCGAAAGGCTGTCCGACGAGCCTGTGTAGCCCGTAACGGTTACCCAATGCTGTGAGCCGCTTGCCTTTTTCGCACCGAAAACTACGGGCTTACCCTGACTTAAAAGCTTATATACAGTCGAAAGATAATCACCGTCAGCAAGCTCCACCTGATAATATGAGGGCCAGTAAAGTGAACCTGAGGCAGAGTAGCTTAGCCTTGATGCCATCATCACAGGCGTTACCGTAGCTCCCGTATGATAGGATTCGGTCATGGCAAGTGCAGTTGTTGTGCAGCCGATGGTGCCTATGGTGTCTCCGTAGGAGCCTATGGGATGATTTTTCCAGCGCGGGTCAGTCTGCTTATAGGAAGGAACAGCCAGGCTTACGGGTGTGTATTTGCTTTCTTCAGGACTTTTAAGATACGCCGTTGAGCAGTAGCCTATTTTGTTTCCGCTGTAGAGAATACGGCTCCAACGACTGTTTCCGTAAAGAATAACAACGCTGTCACCCTTGCTTAGCTTATCCGTAACCGGATAGCTTGTACCTGCACCGCTTCGCACGTTGAGCTGTCCCGAGCTTACCGCAACGGTCATCTCATAGGTGCTCGGATAGGTTCTCAGGTAATCACCGTGAAGCCAGCCGGTTTTTCCGTCGGCATACTCAGCCTTATACCAGCTGCCGCTTTTTTCCTGAAGAGTAACCCAGGTTGAATTTTTAAGTGATGTTATAATTCCTGAAGAGGATGAGGGTGAGGAACGGACATTAAGATTTCCGCCGTCGGTAACAACCTTACCTGCAGAATCCGCCGCACCGCACACAAATGAAAACATAACGAGCATTATGCCCGTATATAGAAAACAGAGAAGCTTTTTCAATCGCTTCACCTCCTGTGTTTTTTGACGCGTCCAGAAGATTATAACACAGAATCCGCATCTGCGGACGGTGTAAATTTTGCCATCTGATGCCGTTTTTTCAAATAAAGTATTGAACATTTCGAAAAATTATGGTAATCTTATTTGGTACAGATTATTTCGCCGACTGAACGGCTGACCGAAAGGAAGAATACGATGTTAATACAGGTTGAAAACAAAATCAAAGAATTAAAGTCTATAAAGAGCAAGGAATATTACAAGCAGAAGGATATGGACCTTGAAAACTGGGGCATTGCAAGAGAAGGCAAGGGCAAAAAATCTCCCCCGATTGCAATAACCGACGAAGAATATGAATCCCTTATCAAGGCATCCAACGGTGTCGGTAAAACAGGCAGAAACAAGGTTGCTATCAGAATGAGCAAGGCAGGCTCAGCTTCCCTTTTTGTTTGCATCGCTGCCGCTGTTGTTTCCCTTATTGTAAGTGACAGCAAATCCTTCATCTGGTTCTCACTCTGGATTATGGCAGGCTTTGCATTTATGGGCATCTTCAAGGGTCTTGCAGAAGCAATCAGACTTCTTCAGCAGATTCTTGACGGCGGCAAGGACGGTATTCCCGAAAAGGCTGCAGATACTGTTGCTGCACCTCAGGCACCCATACCCGCTTTTGTTCCTATGCAGCAGGCTCCTTCTTATCAGCCCTATGCACCTCAGCCCGCTCCCCAAGCATTCTATGCACCGGCTCCCGCACCTCACATCACAACTGTAAACGTTCCCAATGTGACACCTGTTGCACCTGCTTCCCCCGTTGCACCTGCTTCCCCCGCAAAGCAGAACGACTACAGCAATATGCCGAACTATGATTTCGACCCTCAGGACGATTTTTTCACAAAGCCCTATGAGCCTAACGGCTTCCCCCAGGCATAAAATCAGAATATCCGAGCCTCTCACAAGAGAGGCTCTTTTTTTCTTATAAAACAAGTTGCTTTTTATGAATATATAATGTATAATCGGCTTAAAGGATGAAAATATCGGAGAGGAGATTATTATGAAACCGTTCTTTCTTTTCACCAACGAAGAAACCGATACCAAGGTCTCCAACCGGAGACTTTTAAGCCATGCTATCGGTCTTACCGGTCAGAATATGGCTTACAGCTTTCTCGGAAGGCTCTTCGTTTATCTTAACACCGTTCTCGGTATCCCTGCAGAAAAAACCGGTATAATCACCGGCGTCAGCACCTTGTGGGATGCCCTCAACGACCCCCTTGTAGGCTCTCTTATGGACCACAGAAGGCATAAGCCGGGCTACAAGCTTCGTCCCTTCCTTTTGTGGACACCCCCGCTTATAGGTATTTTTATAACCCTTATGTTCCTTGACCTGGGTCTCTCAGAAGGACAGACTATCGCCTACGTAATGATTCTTTACGTACTTTTTGATACTCTTTATTCCTTCCAGGATACCGCTATCTGGGGTATCTCGTCACTTTCCAGCCCCGACTCCGACGAGCGACGCCGTGTTATTCAGTGGATAAGCATCGCCGCAGGTGCAGGCGGCACAATCGCAGGTCTTTTCCCCGTATTCAAGGATATGCTTGTCGGCGGTGAAAATCCGGCAATGACAGAAAAGAATGCTTACCTTCTCTTCGCCGTTATCTTCGGCTTCGGCGGTATGCTTATTGCAATGCTCGCCTACCGTATGAAGGAAAAGGTTATCGACACAACCGGCGGACAGAACGAAGAAAAAGGCATTGAAAATATCAAAGCAATGCTCAGAACCATATGGAACCTCAGATACAACAGAACTCTCATAATCATCTGTCTTGCAAGAGTAGCTCAGAGCTTCTCGCTCACTCTTGCATGGGAATACTTCTTCCAGAGTGAAGGCATCGTTTACCACGTTTTCGGCGCAGAAATCGGCGGCGATATGGCAATGACCTTATACGGCTATGTTATGGGTATACCCGGTGCTATTCTCAACTTCTTTGCAGTGCCCGTTATCAACAAGCTCGGCAGCAACAAAAAGCTTCTCGTGCTTGCTGAAGGTGCAAACATCGTAACAAGACTGATTGCCTTCTTTGTGGGCACAAACGAAAGATACAAGCATCTCGGTCCCATTCTTATAACAATGGCACTTATCGGCTCATCACAGATTCTTACAAATATGAAGGCTATTGCAGAGCGCTCGCTTCTTACAAATGCCGTTGACGAAATGGAGCTTAAGACAGGCGAAAGAACAGAGGGTATCACCTTCTCAATGCAGAACTTCGTCTCAAAGCTCACCGGTGCAATTCCCAAGTTCATTCAGGGTACAATGCTCAAATATATGGGCTTCCAGGAAAAAATCAAGGGCTCCGACGGAAAATATCTTCAGGGTGCTGCTCTCGTAAGAGCACAGACCTCAAAAACATTCCTCAAATACCGCTGGCATCAGTTCATTCTCGGTCCCGCAATCGGTGCTGCACTTTACCTTATAGTTATCCTCTTCCTCAGAGATGATCCTGCACACACCGCAGAGGTTGAAAGACAGCTTCAGGAAAAGAGAGCCGCTGCTTTATCAGCAGCCGATGCAGAAGCATAATTTAAAGCTATACATATAATTTTGAGAAAGGAGAAAATACAAATGACAATCAGACAGGTTATCGATTTACTCACTCGCATCTTCAATGTTATCTCCGAATTTTTCGGTCCTATATTTGAGAGTATGTTCGGCGGAGCTGAAGAAGGCGAAGAAGGCGACGACACAGCCGCAGAAGCATAATAACAAAGAAAAAACGTCCGTTTTCCCAAAAAAGGAAACCGGGCGTTTTTTTATTTTAAGCTTTAACTTTTTTCTTTTCAGGAAGCTGAGCCACAACAATTGCAATAAACATCAGCACACAGCCTATACCCTCTCTTACCGAAGGTACAAGCCCCAGCAGAACAAGAGAAGTAAGCACCGCAAAAACCGATTCCAGGCTCATAAGCATTGACGCCAGCGTAGGCTCTGTTCTTTTCTGAGCAATAATCTGGAAGGTGAATGCAACACCGCTGGAAAGCACACCTGCATAAGCCACGGAAAGAGCCGCACTCTTTATTGCTTCAACGCTTATTTCTTCAAAGAAAAGCGCGGGCACCGCACTTATGATTCCTGCAACCAGAAACTGCATCGCAGAAAGCTTAACGCCGTCAACATCGGCGGCGACCTTATCTATAACAAGTATGTGTACCGCATAAAGCACTGCACACAAAAGCACAAAAAGGTCAGCGGCAACTATTGAATTATCCTCTTTCACACAAAGCAGATAAAGAGCAGCTATACTAAGCGCCACACAGCCCCATATAACAGGACGGATCTTCTTGCCGAGAAAGAGAGAAAACACCGGAACAAGAAGTATGTAAAGAGCAGTTATAAATCCGGCTTTTCCCGGCTCTGTTCCCTTATCCAGACCTATCTGCTGACAGGCTGATGCACCGAAAAGGAAAATACCGCAGGTAATCCCGCTGACAATAAGCGCTTTTTTATCTTTTTGCGTGCTTTTCACATAAAGCCCTTTTTTCTTTTTCGCAAAATCCGAAACAAGGATCACGGGAAGAAGCACCGCTGTGCCGAGAAAGCTTCTCAGACACAGAAAGGTGAATGGGCCCACATACTTTGCCCCTTCAGACTGAGCCACAAAGGCGCTGCCCCATATAAAAGCTGCAATAATAAGCAATACGGGGCCTATAATTTTGTTCTTTTTCATTTTTAACCTCAATTATTTTTCACTTGACATCTCAGGCAAAGGCAGGAATATAATTCCCGAGAAGCTGAAAGCCGTAATATACCAAAGGTGCAAAAACAAGGGCAGGCAGATAATTAGCAACCTTTAATTTTGCAATGCCCGTAAGGTTCAGACCCAGAGCAAAAATCATAAGTGCACCCACACAGATAATTTCGGCAATAGCACCTTCGCTGAGCACGGGAGCGAGAAGTCCTGATAAAAGCACAAGTCCTCCCTGGAAAATGAAAACAAATACAGCGGCAAAAATAACACCGTTACCGAGAGATGCGCTGAGCATCATTGACGAAAAAAGGTCAAGCAGGCTCTTTGTGAAAATCGTTGTATGATCTCCGCTGAGACCCGATTCAAGTGAGCCTACAATGGTCATTGAGCCTACACAGAAAACCAGCGAGGCGGTAACAAAGCCCTCGGCTATGCTTGTTTTGTCCGAGCCGTCCTTCTTCAGCTTTTTCGAAAGAAAGTCACCCGCTTTAGCGAGCTTGCCGTCTATATCTATTGCTGTACCGATAATAGCGCCAAGCACCATTGACACAATCGTCACAAGCACATTCTTTCCTTCGAGCATCCCCTGCACACCGATGAGCATTGTGCAAAGGCCGATGCCTATCATAACCGCATCGGTAAACCTTTTAGATATACCCCTTTTAAAAACAAGACCGATAATACTTCCTATAACTATAGTTGCTACATTGACTAATACGCCTATCATTTGTTTACACTTCTTTTCTTTTGCTGTGTTAAATGCGATATATTATTTTGTTGCCTCTTTTACTGCAGTTGCAAGCTGATCGGGACAGGATGTACCCTTGAAGCCGCAACGGATGCCCTCAAGTCTTTTAATAAGCTCGTCGGGTGTAAGACCCTCTGCAAGAGCGGCAACACCCTGTGTATTTCCGCCGCAGCCGCCGGTAAAGCGTACATTTGTAACCTTGCCGTCAACTATTTCGAAATCAATTTTTCTTGAGCATACGCCCTTTGTTTTATATGAATACTGCATATAAATACCTCCTTGATAATAAACACAAATATCATAATTAAATCCGCCCTGTTTGTCAAGAGAGAATATACAAAAGTGCAAGCACCAGAAGCTTATTTTCTCCGTCAGAAAGAAGCATGATTATAAGCAGTACAATAAATGCCGTTTCCACGTTCTGCATATCCTTCTTTTCTTTTTCCCCCTCTTTTCCGTTGCCGCACCAGAAATCCTTCATCAGAACTCAAGCTCCTTAAAAAGCGGAATAACAGACATAAGTCTGAGCATCTGTATAACCGCATCAACCTTCTTTTGTCTGTCAGGGCTCAGCATAGGCTTAAGGTCTCTGAGAAGTCTGCAACGGGGATCCTCAGGCTGACTTGACAGCCTGTTCATAAGGGATGCTATTCTCATAACCGTGTTAATATCAAAATCAAAGGATGATTCGCACTTCTCTTCCTTCTCTTCCTGACATTGCTCCTGCCCCTTCTCTCCCGAAAACAGCTCCGCGGCAAGACCCGTTATGTTTTCCACATCCTTCTGAGAAAGTGAGGAAAGTATTCTGTTGAGCTCTTCAGGGTCTATACCGCTAAAATCCATTGCCGCTTACTCCTTTTTTCCGGAAACAGCTTCCATAATTTTCTTTGCAAGTGGTGATTCCATTATGCTTCTGAGCTTCTCCGGGTCATTAAGAATGGTTCTGAGCTTCTGCGCCTGGCCTTCGCTCAGATGCTCCCTAATCAACCTTTCGCTGTCAATTTTACCCTCAGAAGCCTCTTTCATTATACTGTCTATCTGTTCAGATGAAAGTTTTGTTTCATTATACATTGAAAAACCTCCTGATTTGTGATAATATGATTGATATAATTATAACTATGATAAAAGGCGGTGGTTTATGAATGGACATACTCGTCCTCAGCGACTCACACAGAAGAAAAGACCTTGCCGTATGTGTTCTTGAAAAGGAAAAGGACTGCAAAACCGTCTTCTTTCTCGGTGACGGTGAAGCAGAGTTTCTTCAGCTCAGAGATACATATAAGGACAGAAGCTTCATCTGTGTCAGAGGTAACTGTGACGACTTCTCTCAGCTTGACACCGAAGCCTACAAGCACATTGAGGGTGTCACCTTTATGGCGTGCCACGGGCACCGCTTCAGCGTAAAGCTCACTTTAAGGGATCTTTACAGCTTTGCAGCAGGTGTGAGAGCCAATGTTGCTCTTTACGGTCATACCCATACACCTATGGCATCCTTCGACCCGGCAACAGAGGTATGTGCAGTAAACCCGGGCGCTTTGTGCAACGGACAGTACTGTGTTATTTCCGTGAAAGACGGAAAATACGATATCGCCCACAAAACAATCTAAGTATTTTTAGCCAGGTGCTTAAAATAAAAAACCAGAAAGAAGGTTAATCATGACAAATAAAAACAGAACAATTAAAGCAATTATCATGATGCTCATATCCGTGCTGCTTCTCACATCACTTGCAGCACCCGCTATGGCAACAGACAACGACGGCGTCTGCCACGTTGAAATTGAAGCAGACAAAAACGCAGAGGTGCTTCTTGACGGCGCCGCAGAGCTCGAAAAGGATGTTAACACGGGCGACACCGTTTCACTCAAGGTAACCGCTGACGAGGGCTACTTCATAAGAAAGATTCTTCTCACCGCAGAAAACGGCGAGGGTGAAGAGGAAGATACCATCATCCCTCTTGATTCCGACGAGGTATTTGAAGGCGAAATCCACATTGACGGCGACTGTGTTATCGAGGTTTGCATCACCTCAGATTCCTTCAGCTTCTTTGATTCCTTCCTCGACTTTGACCTGAGCGTATTCACCTTCGTGCAGGCAGGAAGAACAAGATTCCTTGATACCTTTATGAACATCATCACAACACTCGGTGACGAGGGCATCCTCTTTATCGCAATCGCTCTTGTGCTTCTTGTTACAAAGAAGTACCGCAAAATCGGATTTGCAATGCTCGCTTCCCTTGCAATAATGCTTGTATGCAACAACTTTGTGCTTAAGGAAATCTTCGCAAGAGAAAGACCCTTCAACCTTTTCGATACCTTCCCCGATAAATACAGCGAATGGAACGAGGCTCTCGGAAAGTATGTATATCCCGACATCACAAAGATGCCTCACAGCTACTCCTTCCCCTCGGGTCATACATCATCAGCCTTTGCTGCAGGTGTTGCAATCCTCTGCTACAACAGAAAAATGGGCATCCCTGCAACACTTTTCGCATTCCTTATGGGCTTTACAAGAATTTACGTCGGCGTTCATTACACAACAGACGTTATCGCCGGTGCAGTTGTAGGTGTTATCTATGCACTTATGGGCGTGCTTGTTACTAAGTACCTTTTCCCCGTTGCAGAAAAGCTTCTTGATAAGATAATTTCAAAATTCAGAAACAAAGCAACGGCCGACGAATAATCAGGCATATACAAAAGCTGTCAGGCCGGCAAGAAAGGTGCAAGATGACTTTTTCTTCGCCCCGAAGGCGTACATCGGTACTCCGAGAGGGCAAAAAAAGGGCAAAACAATGCAAAAACGGTTGGGATTCGATATCCCGACCGTCTTTCTCTGTATTTTTGCTTTTAATTTTTTATCGCTGTTCTTTCAGTATATCTATGCATTGTTGTTCTTGTGCCTTTATCGACGGTCTGAAGCGGTCAGGACACAGAGTCCTGACCGCTTTATTTTTGTTTTTATTACTGAAGTTTTTTGCCGATTTTCTCTGCAAATCTCTTAAGCTTGCCCTTTTCAAGTGCGAGATATGTCTTCTTTATGGGCGGTGCAATTGCAAAAAGCACACCCGAAAGAGTAAACAGAAAGCTGGGGTTAACGCTCTTCTTGCCCTTTTCAAGGCCTGCAACCATCTTTCTTGCAACTACAGCAGGGCTCTGCACGGGGAAGGGTCTTTCAAAAACAACCTCGTTGGCAGCTTTGAAGAAGTTTGTGTCTGTTGCAATGGGGTAAAGGCATGTAAGTGTCACGTTCTTCGGAAGCTCGAACCTTATACCCTGCTGGAAGCCCTCCATAGCAAACTTTGATGCGGAATATGTAGTAAAGCCGGGCATTGCCATCTTACCGATTGCAGAAATTGTGATTGCAAACTGACCTTCTCTTCCGTCAAGATGCTTTACATACTTCTGATAGGAATAAATGGGTGAATAAACATTGGTTTCAAACATTCTTGCAGTTCTGTCCCAATCGGTGTAGTCCATAAGCTCATAATAAGGATAGCCTGCATTAGCATAAAAAATATCAATCTTACCAAGCTCCGCCTCAGCCTTTTCAAAGATTTCATCAACAGCCTGCTGAGAAGAAACATCAGTCTGCATAGGGATAACATTGTCAGAAATCTTATCCATATTGTTGCAGTTGATGTCTACGGCAAGAATTTTGTTTGTGCCGTCCTTTGCAAGGAGCTTGAGAACCTCAAGACCGATGCCGCTGTCAGCGCCGGTAAGTACAATTTTCTTTGATGTTATCATATTTTTCTCTCCTTCTGGTTTCTTATTAATTACATCATATCCCTTTTGACCTTCAAAGTCAAGGAAGGGCGGCACTTCATAAGGAAGTTAAGCCTTAAAATTCGCTATTTTTGAGCATAACTGTGTTAAAAATGCTCGAAATC
>JAZPZK010000091.1:0-11784 GCA_045544675.1 Acutalibacteraceae bacterium | reverse complement strand
ATAGCATAAAACACAAAAACAGTGTTTTTGTCTGTTCTTCATCATTTTTTATATTTTAAAGGGTTCCTTCGGTCAGCTCATAACCGAAGAAACCCTTTATTTATCTTGTTTTATGCGGTCTGCACTTTTTTTACAGCCCCTCGTTTTTTATGTAACAGATTTTATTCGCATAGCTTTTTGATGAAGTCCAGCTCCTCATCGGTTATCTTTCCGTCAACTGCAAAAATGAGTGCGAGAAGATAGCTGAAGTCTTCCATTTCATCGGCATTCATACATTTTGCTATTTCAACAAGCTCGTCAACAATTTTGCTGTCGGCTTTTACCTGATGAATGAAAAGTCTGAACTCCTTTTCTCTTATACCGATGATATCCTCTATAAGGCGTACCTCGGTGCGGGAAAGCTCTTCGTCAACGGTTGCGGTGTAAGCGGCAAGACCTGCAAGGGTAATGGGAGCAGCGTCACTGTCGGAATATTTTTCGATGATTCTGAGCACCGAAGCGGCCTTCTCCTTGCCGGTGGTAACTATTTCATCGTAGTCGAGCTTTGCGATTGAATGTAATAATCTTGACCAATCTCTCATAATGTTTTCTCCTGACTTTTATATTGAAAGAGCCTCGCTCTTAATGGGAAACATGGTAAAGGTTGTCGTTTTCATATTCGGGCTCATAAGTGAGATGCAAGCCTAATTTTCTGAAGTATGCGGCATCAACGCTTGAGGGGATAACCGAAATGTGAGCCTCGCAGTTTCTCAGAAGAGGAACACAGTCCAGAGCCTTTGCGGCATCCTCGTCGGTTGCGGCACTTACGGAAAGAGCAACAAGCACCTCATCAACGTGAAGACGGGGATTTTTGCTTCCGAGATATGCTGTTTTAAGATTCTGTACCGGCTCAATAAGTGAGGCGGGAAGAAGCAGAAGCTCATCGTCAAGACCTGCGAGAGCCTTGAGTGCATTAAGAACAGCTGCAGATGAAGCGCCTAAAAGCTCCTTGGTTTTTCCTGTAACAAGTCTTCCGTCGGGAAGCTCGATTGTTGCGGCAGGGGCACCTGTTTCTTTGGCAATTCTGTTTGCTTCAACAGCAACGGCTCTGTCCTTAAGGCTTATGCCGTATTTGTTCATAAGAAGATAGATTTTTTCTGTCTCCTTAGCGGTGTTGCTGCCTTTTCTGTTGTCGTAAAGACAGCTGTAATATCTTCTGATGATTTCCTGGAAGGCGGCATCGCATACGGCTTTATCGTCAATAATGCAGTTGCCTACCATATTAACACCCATATCCGTCGGTGATTTATAGGGGGATTCACCGTAAATCTTGGTGAATATTGCCTGAAGCACGGGGAAAATTTCAATGTCACGGTTGTAGTTGACAGTAACTGTGCCGTAGGCCTCAAGGTGGAAGGGGTCAATCATATTCACATCGTCAAGATCAGCTGTTGCGGCCTCGTATGCAAGGTTAACCGGATGACTAAGAGGCAGATTCCATACGGGGAAGGTTTCAAATTTAGCGTAGCCTGCCTTGATACCTCTGAGATTCTCGTGGTAAAGCTGTGACAGACAGACAGCCATTTTTCCGCTGCCGGGACCCGGTGCGGTTACAACAACAATATTTCTCTGAGTTTCTACATATTCGTTTTTGCCGTAGCCTTCATCGGAAACGATGAGGGGAACGTTCGCAGGATAGCCGGGAATTTTATAATGGGTGAAGACCTTGATACCAAGCTCCTTGAGATTCTTTCTGAAGTTATCGGCTGCTGCTTGACCGTCATACTGTGTAACAACAACTGAGCCGACAAAAAGACCCACGCTTCTGAAAAGGTCAATAAGGCGCAGAACCTCCTTGTCATAGGAGATGTTAAGGTCACGGCGAAGCTTCTTTTCTTCAATAGCCTTGGCAGAAACTGCAATAACAATTTCAGCTTCATCCTTAAGCTCCAGGAGCATCTGAAGCTTACTGTCGGGCTCAAAGCCGGGCAGTACTCTTGCGGCATGGTGATCGTCAAAAAGCTTGCCGCCGAATTCAAGGTAAAGCTTACCGCCAAACTGAGAAAGACGTTCCCTTATCCTCTGGGATTGAGTTCTTATATACTTATCGTTGTCAAAGCCTGTTTTCATAATATATAAAACCTCCGATGAAACTACTAAAGATAAATATATCATAAACATTAAATTTTTTCAATAAGAAACTGTTATATGGATGAATTTTATTGTATAATGGTGCAGGGTGAACAAAAATGAAATATAACAGATTGTATAAAAAAGCCAAAAAAATTATCGGAGATAAAACTCCGCTTTATAAGGACTGCGGAAGGCTCTGCGACGGTGCCTGCTGCAAGGGTGATAAAAACACAGGTATGCTTCTTTTTCCTCACGAGGAAACCTCACTTGAGGTAAGAGAAAAGGATGGAAACCGTCTTGCAGTCTGTGACGGGAAATGCGACAGGGCAGACAGACCTCTTTCCTGCATGATTTTCCCTTTCTTTCCTTATATAAGCGAGAAGGGTGAAATGAAGGTTATACCTGACATAAGAGGCTACGGCCTTTGCCCGCTTGTGAGAAATCACAGCCACAGCCGCTTTGACAGAGGCTTTCTTATGAGAGTAAAAAAGGCGGGAAGACTTCTTGCAGAGGATGAGGAGTGCCGCCGTTTTCTTTGTGAAACAAGCAGGGAGATCGACAGTATACTCAATCTGATAGGATGAAAATACAATCACGAAAAGGATAAAAAGTGAAGCTAAAAGTAAATAATCTGCAGGTAACAATTCAGTAACCTTAATTACAGAATGTTAACAATTATTTACTCACTGTGATTTTTCTTCTATAATACCTCATAACATTCAAACGGTATGATGAATGGAGGTATAAGAATGAAAAACAGGACAAGAGCTGAGCTTTCTGCAGCTGCTTCTCAGGTAGGAAAAGCCGGTGTTGTTTTCTGGAATATTACAAGATTGCTTCTTATTTCAGGTCTTTTTCTTCCCGGCTCTGCTATGGAAAAGGCGTTCATCTCAGGTGCTCTTTTAATGTGCTGTGCTGTTTCCTTATGCCGCATAGCTTTCGGTAATAAAGGCTTTTTCGGCTCGCTGAGCTACAGCTTGCAGACAGTTCTGTGTGTTACCGCCTTTTTTTCGGCGGTCCTGGGTAAAATCGCAGGCCTCGGCGATGCTTTTGCTGAGTATGATATTTTTCTTCATCTGCTTGCGGGTGCGGCAGGCGTTTCAATCGGTTATTATGTATGTACGGCACTCAGCAAGCCTGAAACGGGCAGGGAATATGCTTTTGCTTCATTCTTTTCCCTGGCATTTTCCGCTACGGTTGCCTGTGTCAGGGAAATAATTGAATTTCTGACAGATTTTCAGCTGGGTACAAATCTTATGAAAATGGATGTTGCCGATGACAGCCATTGGTTTTACCGCCTTTTCGGAAAAGGTATGACGGAGCTTATACCTAATCAGCAAAGAATACTTGATACCGATGAGGATATGCTTCTTGCGGTGCTTTCTGCATTTGTAGCTGCCGGTGTGCTTTACATTTATCTGAGAATAAAAAACAAATCACTTTTTAAAAAGGAAAGAACAAAGAATAAAACAGGTCTTATTGATTCAATCGGCAGAAAAATAACTGAGGAAAAGCAGAAGATAAACACCGATTGTAACATCTGCGATGTGATTTTCTGGTGGGTTGTCAGAATGGAGATGCTCTATGCCGCATTTAATATGGTAACAGCCGAAGCAATTCTCCTTTCGGTGAATATGCTTGCCACCTTCAGCGTTTCGGCTCTTCATATGCTTACACCTTCGGGCAGTGTTCTTAATAAGCTCAGCTACCGTGTGCAGACCTTGATAACGGCAATGGTTTTTCTCGGCTCTTATTGCGGCAACTATATTTTTGTTTACGGAATTTACGGGCGCTATGACCTTTTCCTTCACTTTATTTCAGGCGGTATGAGTGTAATGGCAGGCTATTATCTTGCAAAGACATTCTTTACTGTTTCCGATAAAAAGCAGGCGACGCTTACCTGCCTTTTTGCTCTGTGCTTTTCCGGTATGGTTATTCCCTGCCATGAAATTGTGGAATTCATCGGAGACTTTATATGGGGTACAACCAATCAGGGCTTTAACTGGGGCCCTTCGGATAACAGCTTCTTTTTCAGAATTTTCGGCACAGGGGCAGGAAACACACAGCTTTACTATATTTTCGATACCATGTACGATATGCTCCTTGCCTCGTCTATGGCTATAGGCAGCTCGGCGGTATTATATCTGTATCTTCGTGTTAAGCTGTTCAGACAGGCTGAAAAGAGTAAAAATGAGCAGACAGCTCAGATAAAAAAAGAAAAATTATCCCTGTCTTGACAAAGACGGAAAATAATGGTAATATAATTAAAAGTGGATACCCCAAAGGGGAGTAGCTCTCAGTTGCAAATCAACATCCGCCGTTTACGGCTGGTTTGCAAGCCTTATCAAGGTAGCAAGACCTTTAGCAGTTAAATCTGTTAAGGGTCTTTTTTGATAAATAAGCAAAAAATGGCAAAAATATAAAAAAACGAAAGGAAAAAACTATGAAGCATTATCTCCACACACCCGATGAGGTTTTTGAGCATGTTTCTTCATCTCCTGCAGGTCTTACCTCTGCTGAAGCAGAAAAAAGACTTGAACAGAACGGTAAAAACAAGCTCGCGGAAGCAAAAAAGAAAAGCCTTGCTGCAAGATTTATTGATCAGCTCAAGGACCCGATGATTATTATCCTTATTATTGCTGCAGCTATTTCGGCAGTGACAGAGTACATTGAAGCATCGGCTGCAGGCCACAGCTTCTTTCCCACAGACACCATTATTATTCTTGCTGTTGTTATTATCAACGCTGTGCTCGGTGTTATGCAGGAAAGCAAGGCTGAAAAGGCTGTTGAGGCACTTCAGAAAATGTCTGCCGCAACAACAAAAACACTTCGTGACGGTCAGATAGTAACCGTAAAGAGTGAGGACCTTGTTGTAGGCGACGTTATTCTTCTTGATGCAGGTGATGCAATTCCTGCCGACTGCCGTATTTTCGAGTGCGCAAGCATGAAGATTGAGGAAGCGGCACTTACAGGTGAATCAGTTCCCGTAACAAAGCTTGTAAATGCACTCATGGGCAAGAAGGACGAGAAAGAGGTTGCTCTCGGTGACCGTAAGAATATGGCATATATGGGCTCAACTCTTGTTTACGGACGCGGTAAGGCTGTTGTTGTTGCAACAGGTATGGATACTGAAATGGGTAAGATAGCAAACGCTATTTCACTTGCCGAGGAGGGTAAAACTCCTCTTGAAATCAAGCTCGAGCAGCTTTCAAAGGTGCTTACAAAGCTTGTTCTCGGTGTATGCGTTGTTATCTTCGGCTACAATATTGCAATGCATTTTATCAGCGGCTCAGAGGGACAGTTCTATGAGGTAGCTCTTGACTCCTTCATTACTGCTATCGCTCTTGCTGTTGCGGCTATTCCTGAGGGACTTGTTGCCGTTATGACTATCGTGCTTTCAATCGGCGTTACAAATATGTCCAAGAAGAATGCTATTATCCGTAAGATGAATGCAGTTGAAACTCTCGGCTGTACTCAGATTATATGCTCGGACAAGACAGGTACCCTTACACAAAATGTAATGACTGTTGTTGACCACTACGCACCCGACGAAAATCACCTTGCAACAGCTATGGCTCTTTGCACAAACGCTGAGGTCTCAGAGGACGGCAAGGGTACAGGTGAGCCTGATGAGGTAGCTCTCATCAACTATGCGAAGGCTCTCGGACTTCCCAAGGAAGCTCTTACCGAAAAATATCCCAGAATTGGTGAAGTTCCATTTGACTCAGGCAGAAAGATGATGTCCACCGTGCACAAGGACGGCGAAGGCTTCGTTCAGTTTACCAAGGGTGCACCCGATGAAATTCTCAAGAAGTGTACTCATGCTGATATAAACGGTGAAATCTTTGAAATGAATGATGAAATCCGTGCAAAGATTATGGAAGAGAATACCCGTATGGGTAATAAGGCTCTTCGTGTGTTTGCCGTAGCGTACAAAAAGTATCAGGAAGCCCCCACCGCTTTTGATACGGAATCTCTCGAATACGATATGACCTTCATCGGTCTTACCGGTATGATTGACCCGGTACGTCCCGAGGTTAAGGATGCTATTGTTGAGTGCCGCAGTGCAGGTATCACACCCATTATGATTACAGGTGACCATATCAACACAGCTAAGGCTATCGCAAGAGAGCTCGGCATTCTCACCGACGACAGTCAGGCTATGATGGGTGCAGATATTGATAAGTATTCCGATGAGGAATTCGAAAAGCTTGTTGAAAACATATTTGTTTATGCACGTGTTCAGCCTGAGCATAAGACAAGAATCGTCAACGCCTGGAGAAAGAAGGGCTATGTTACCGCTATGACAGGTGACGGTGTAAATGACGCTCCCTCAATAAAGAGTGCGGATATCGGTGTAGGTATGGGTATTACCGGTACCGACGTTACAAAGAATGTTGCCGATATGGTGCTTACTGACGATAACTTTGCAACAATCGTTTCGGCAGTAGGCGAGGGCAGAAGAATCTACGATAACATCCGTAAGGCTATTCAGTTCCTTCTCGGCTCAAACCTTTCAGAGGTTGTTTCAATTTTCTTTGCAACGATTATGGGCTTTACCATTCTTGAAGCCCCCCACCTTCTCTTCATCAACCTTGTAACAGACAGCATTCCCGCTCTTGCTCTCGGTCTTGAAAGACCCGAGGCAGACATTATGAGAAGAAAGCCCAGAAGCAAGAATGACGGCATTTTTGCAGGCGGACTCGGCTTTGACTGTGCATATCAGGGCGTACTTGTAAGTATACTCACGGTTATCGCATTCTATATCGGTGAATGGCTCGAAACAGGACACCTTATTTTCAGAAATATCCCCGACAGCTCAGAGGGTATGACAATGGCATTCTTCACAATGGCAATGTGTGAAATCTTCCACTCCTTCAATATGCGCTCACAGAGAGGCTCATCTGTAGGCCTTGTGTTCAAGGGCAGTCACAACGTAGCTCTTTACGGTGCTATGCTCGGCTCATTCCTTCTTACAACTGCAGTTGTTGAGATTGACTTCCTTTCAAATCTCTTCGGCTTTGCTCACCTTGACCTCAAGGCATATCTCATTTCTCTCGGTCTTGCATTCCTCGTTATTCCCATTGTTGAAATTGTAAAGGCTGTGCAGAGAGCAGTTTCAAAGAATAAATAAAAAGAATAATTCGGTTTCTGCGGCACCTTCCTTTCTGAGGCGGGTGCCGTAGCTGCTTTCGGCACAGTTTATGCGGATCTGTTTTCTTTTTCTTGCAAATATTTCTTTACTGTGCTATCATATTTTTATCAAAGGCGAAAGCCGAATTTCGGAGGAGAACAGATATGAAAGAAAAGAAAAAAGCATCCGGCTTTAAGATGTGGACTCTTGTGTGGGGCCTCGGCCTTGCAGGTCAGATCTGCTGGAATATGGAAAATCAATGGTTCAATAACTTTGTTTATGCAAAAATCGGCAAGGATCCCTCGATTATTACGGGTATGCTTATCTGCTCTGCTCTTGCAACAACCTTTGCTACATTCTTCTTCGGTACATGGGCAGACAGAACAGGTAAAAGACGTGTGTTCATTTCTACCGGTTATATCCTTTGGGGTATATTTACAATAGCCTTCGGTCTTACCGAGTTCATCAGTAAGGACCTTTACCTTCTTGCCGGCATTGCCGTAGTTCTTGCCGATACAATTATGAGCTTCTTCGGCTCAATGGGTAACGATGCAGGCTTCAACACCTGGACAACGGATATTATGACCGATAAAAACAGAGGTCAGATCGGTGCTGCACTTGCAACCCAGCCGGTTATAGGCACAATCGTAGGTACCGTTGTAGGCGGTCTTCTTGTAGGCAGCGATGACAATTATATGCGTCTGTTTGTGGTTATGGGTGTTTCCGTAATCCTTTTCGGCTTAATTTCTCTTTTGTTCCTTAATAAGGCAGATGACGTTGAGCCTTCGAAAAAGGGCAGCTTTATGTCACAGTTCTTTTCAGTTTTCAATTTCGGCAAGTTCTTTAAGCTTAAGGAGCTTGTGTGGGTGAATGTGACAATTGCGGTGTTCTTTATAGGCTTTAACATTTATTTTGCCTATATCGGTAACTATATTATCTATTACCTCGGCTACACCGCCGATCAGATGGGCATTATTGAAGCGGTGCCTCTCGTGCTTTCAATGCTTCTTGCAATTCCCGCTTCAATGCTTATTAACCGCAACAAGCATGTGCCTCTTTCAATTTTTGCTGTTATTATAAACATCGTGGGACTTCTTATCATTGCACCTATTACACCTGATATGGTTGATAATACTCAGCTTTTCGATATGAGACTCTGGCTCGGTATTTTCTGCGTGGGTGCAGGATATATCACTATTCTTCAGGTTACAAAGGTATGGACAAAGCAGCTTTACCCTGCAGACAGCAAGGGTCAGTTTGAGGGTATATGGATTCTCTTCTTCGTGCTTATTCCTATGATAGGCGGCTCCGTTCTCAGCGAAATCGTTGTCAAAACCTCGGGCGAAACCTTTATCAATGCCGTAAGCGGACAGACGGAATACATTCCCAACGGTAATATTTATCTTTACGGAGCTATTCCTGTTGCACTTTGTGTTATACCTCTTCTTATGGCGGCAAAGCATTTCAGAAAGAGAATTGCAGAGCAAAAGGAAAACAAGTAAAAAACGAAGACCGTACCTTTCGGGTACGGTCTTTATAGTTTATAGTTTCTTGTAAGGCAGAGCCTCAAGTCTGTAAATCGGCTGACCAAGATCTGAAAACCTCTTTTCGTATTCGGTCACGATGTTTCCCTCAAAGCCGCTGTTGTGTAAATCAAGACTTATGTTTCTGATTTTATAATCTGCGGCAGAAAACTCCTCAATGGAAAACTCGAAAAAGTGCATATTGTCGGTTTTCTGGTGAATTTCGCCCTTTTCCGTGAGAAGTCCGCGGTAGATGTCAAGAAAGTACCGATGAGTCAGGCGGTGTCTTGCATATTTTGCCTTGGGAAAGGGACAGGAAAAGTTGAGATAGATAAGCTCAACGCTGTTTTCGGGTATGTATGAAGGGAGATATTCTGCACTGCAGGCCATGAAGCGCACATTGGAAAGATTTTCTTGCTTTGCCTTCTCGCATGCGGCAACAATAACGTTTTTGACCTTTTCAACGGCAATAAAATTTATGTCCGGGTTGCGCTTTGCAGTTTCAACAATAAACTGACCCTTGCCGCAGCCTATTTCCATTCTCAGCGGATTACTGTTGCCGAAGATCTCTTCAGGACTTATAAGCTGCTTGTTTTCGTCAGCTTTGCTGAAATCTCTGTTTTCAAGCTCTGTGGGGATGAGATACTGCTCACATCCGTCAAGCCTTTCGCTGAGATATTTCTTTTTTCTCATTCGCATAGAAAAACCTCTTTATTTTATCTTTTTAACACATTCAAAGGCACTCATTGTAGCATCGGCAATTCTTGCAACCTTTTCGCTGTCGCCGATGTTATATACGTTGCTTCTTGTATCCTTAAGCTCATTGTAAAGCTTGCTGTCGCTTTTTGCGCCCAGTGAAAGGATAACGCTGTCAGCGGCAAGCTCCTTTTTGTTGCCCTTTTTGTCCTCAACTACGATATAGCAATCCTTGATTGAGGTGAGCTTACAGCCGGTGTAATATTCGGTGCCTTTTTTATCAAGACGGGGTCTGATGTCGTCAAGGTGCTGCATCCATCCGCCGGGGGAGAGGGTATCTGCCATTTCAACGATGCACACGCTGTTACCCTGCTCTGTGAGAAGCTCTGCAGTTTCAAGACCTGTCATACCGCTGCCGATAACTGCAACCTTTTCATCGGAAAGTCTGACTGAGCCGTCGAGAATTTCTGTTGTGGTGTAAACGTTCTTTCTGTCGTAGCCGTCAATGAAGCCGGGTTTTACTGCGTATGCGCCCGTTGCACAGATAACTGCATAGGGGTTCATTTCGTTTATGATTTCCTTTGTTGCTTCGGTGCCGAGCTTTATTTCAACTCCGAGCTTTGTGCAGGCGGTGAGAAGGTCTTCGATACACCAGTAAAGCTTGCTTTTGTGAGGAGGCTTTACGGCAAGGTCAACCTGACCGCCGGCCTTATCGCTCTTTTCAAATACCGTTACCTTAAAGCCGCGCTTTGCCATAAGCTCTGCAGCGGTAAGACCTGCGGGACCTGCACCGATAACCGCAACAGCTCTGCCGCAGCCGTCGGTGGGAAGGGTATAGCTTTCGTTACCTACGAAGGGGTTGACCGCACAGTGTCCGTGACCGCCGGTGTAGGCATTGTTCTGCATGCTTTCAATACAGTAAAGACAGCAGATGCATCTTTTTACATCTTCGCTTCTGCCTTCCATTACCTTGTTAGCCCAATGGGGGTCGGCGATGTGAGGACGTCCGAGGGACACCATATCCTGAATGCCCTCCTGAAGCTGAGCTTCTGCCTGCTCGGGGCTTCTGATAAGGTTGGCGGCAATTACGGGTATTGAAACTGCATTCTTGACCGCTGCTGCCATATGCTTTCTCCAGCCGCATTCAAAGGAGGTGGGCTCAAGCCAGTAGTTGAAGGTGTCGTATCCGCCTGAGGAAACGTCGATAGCGTCAACGCCTGCCTGCTCAAGAATTTTTGCCATTCTTACACCGTCGTTAAGAGCATAGCCTCTGCCCGGCTTTCCGATATAGCCGTAGCATTCGTCAACTGTAAGACGGACGATAATCGGGAAATCCTTTCCGCATTGATTTCTGATGCCCTCAATGATTTCAAGCAGGAAGCGCATTCTGTTTTCGAGAGAGCCGCCGTATTCGTCAGTACGTCTGTTTGTATGATGTGAAAGGAACTGCTGAATAAGATATCCGTGAGAAGCGTGAAGCATAACACCGTCACAGCCTGATTTTTTAACTCTTACAGCACCGTCAACAAAGTCACGGATAAGACCCTTGATTTCACTCTTTCTGAGGGCGCGGTTGTTGCCGTCGGAAAAATATGCGTTTTCACACTTTGAGGGAGAAACAACTCTGGGTACGATGTGATGCTTCATAAGAATTTTACCTGCAGGCACAACCTTATAGAGCATATCCTCAAAATGAGGCACAACCTTTTCACCGAGAATGCTCATGGGAAGAGTGCCTACAAGAAGGCTCATATTCTGTCTGCCGGGGTGATGAAGCTGAACGAAAATCTTTGAGCCGTGTCTGTGGATGCGGGAGGCAAGCTCTCTCATTTTTTCAATCTGATAATCGTGGCTCATACCCAGCTGCTTGAAGGCAGAGCCGCCGGTGCGGTCGTTTATACGGGTGATTTCCGTCACGATGAGACCTGTTCCGCCCTTTGCTCTTTCTTCATAGTAATCCATAAGCTGCTCTGTTGCCTGACCGTCTATCTGACCGAAGCCCATAAGCATCGGAGCCATACAGATTCTGTTTTTAATTTCAACATTACCTATTTTTATAGGTGTAAAAAGCCTTTCGTACTTCATACATATTTCCTCCGTTTTGTTTTCTTTCTATATTTTAGCATTTAAAAAGGAAAAAGGCAACAGCCTGAGAAAAGTTCCTTACAAAGCATCGCCTTTGGGCGGCACTTCATAAGGAAGTTAAGGTTTTTATTGGCTCTTTTCCGCTTAAACATTACGAAAAACTCCCGAAATACGCGAGTATTACGGGAGTTTTATCATTTCCTTTAAACGAAAAATATCTCAATAAAAACTGCT
>JAZPZK010000090.1:0-19610 GCA_045544675.1 Acutalibacteraceae bacterium | reverse complement strand
TTATGTACACAAAAAAGCTATTACTTGGTGTGACGAGTATTGTATCCGCTACAGATGATTACAATCATAAGAGCGCAATTAACTGGAACACTTCGATAATTTACACTAAAAAGGCTGTCGCATTTTGCGACACCCTTTTTAGTTTTGCTCTCAGTGTTATTTTGAATTTAAAGCTAATCTCCACAGGAACTCACCCTCACTACTTATTACTTGCTACTACCCTATTCCCTCAAAAAATTCTTTACTTTTCCCACATTATATAGTATAATAAATTGATTATGCCATAAAGAATGTGAAACAGGAGGCGAATAGTATGTTTATAGATAAAGCCACAATTAAAATCAAGGCAGGTGACGGAGGCAACGGTGCCGTAGCCTTTCACCGTGAGAAATACATCAATGCGGGCGGCCCCGACGGCGGTGACGGCGGCAAGGGCGGCGATATAGTCTTTCAGGTTGACGATAACCTTTCTACCCTTGCGGATTTCAAATACAAGAGAAAATATAAGGCACCCAACGGCTCTGACGGTCAGGGCGGAAGAAGAAACGGCAGAAAAGCCGAGGACCTTATCATCAAGGTGCCAAGAGGTACTGTTATACGCGAAAAGGAAAGCGGAACCGTCATGGCGGATATGTCCACCGACGAAAGCTTCATTGCCGCAAAGGGCGGTAAGGGTGGCTGGGGCAACAGCCATTTTGCCACCTCCACAAGACAGACTCCCCGCTTTGCAAAGGGCGGCGCTCCCGGTGAGGAATGGGAGGTTGTGCTTGAACTGAAGCTTCTTGCCGATGTAGGTCTTTTAGGCTTCCCCAACGTAGGCAAATCAAGCTTTATTTCCGTTGTAAGTCAGGCAAAGCCCATTATTGCAGACTATCACTTCACCACCATTACTCCCGTTCTCGGTGTGGTATCTCTCGGCGAAGGCTCATCCTTCGTTATCGCAGATATTCCCGGTCTTATTGAGGGTGCAAGTGAGGGAGTAGGGCTCGGACACGCCTTCCTTCGCCACGTTGACCGCTGCCGTATGCTCGTTCATATTGTTGACGTTGCAGGAAGCGAAGGACGTGACCCCATAGAGGACTTTGAAAAAATCAATCTTGAGCTTGAGCGCTTCAATCCTGAACTTTCAGAAAGGCCTCAGCTTGTTGTTGCCAATAAAATTGACCTTGCAGAGCCTGAGCAGCTCACACGCTTCAGAGAATATATTGAAGGCAAGGGCTACGAATATTTCGAAATGTGCGCTCCCATTCTCGAGGGCACAAAAGAGGTTATCAACGCTGTTGCCGCAAAGCTGCAGACCCTTCCTCCCGTAAGACAGTATGAAAGAGAAGAAATTCCCCTCGATATGCTCATTCAGAAGCAGAACACAGGCTTCACAATCACCGTTGAGGATGATGTTTACATCGTTGAAGCAGAGTGGCTTATCAAAATTCTCTGCCGCACCGACCTTGACGACTACGAATCCCTTCAGTATTTCCAGAGAGTGCTTATTTCAAGCGGAATTATTGATGCGCTCAGAGAAAAGGGTATCCAGGAGGGCGACATTGTTTCCATTTACGATTTTGAGTTTGAGTTTATGAACTAAATACAATGCGCAATTCGCAATGCGCAATTCGCAATCGCGGGGAAGGCTTGATGAAATAATCAGTATCAGCCCGCCAAACTATTTCCAATTTATCAAACGATGTTTTAACAAAATTTATTAATTCTCTTACCGTTTTATAAAACCTATCTTACGCAGGTAGGAATTAAATGTTTTACACACGGTCGGTTGCGACCACAATTTTGCATTTTTCACTTTGCATTTTGCATTTAAAAAGGTCGCTGCCACAATTTTGCACTCCAACGAGGTAACTTTAATGAGATTCTACAACAAAAACTGCGACATTAATAATTTAAGCCCTCTCACCCTCGCCTTTGTGGGTGATACGGTATTTGACCTTTTCGTAAGAGAAAAGCTTGTATGTGAAGCAAACAGACCCGTCAACCGTCTTCACAAGGCGGCAACAGGCTTCGTAAGTGCTCACGCTCAGGCTGAAGCGGCTCAGAAGCTTCTTCCCCTGCTTTCGGAAAAGGAGCTTTCCGTATTAAAAAGAGGCAGAAATGCACATACTAACCATAAGGCTAAAAATGCCTCTGAAGGAGATTATCACTATGCCACCGGTCTTGAAGCCCTTTTCGGCTATCTTTATCTGACCGATGACACCGACAGACTCAGAGAGCTTTTTGACCTTATAACCGAAGGGGATAAATAAGCCCCGGTAAAGGGTGTGTGCTTTCTGAAAATCAAAGCTCTTCTGACCGATGCCGCAATATGCTTTTGCGGACTGGTATTTTTCAGCTTATCCGTAAATATGTTTGCTATCCCCAACGGAATCGTTCAGGGCGGATTTACGGGTATAAGCACAATGCTCAATCATATTTTCCCCGATTTCCCCGTAGGAAGACTAATTTTTACTCTGAACATTCCCCTTTTTATACTGGCTAAGATTTTTCTCGAAAAGGGCTTTATTCTCAGAACCTTTCTTCTTACTCTTGCCCTTTCGCTTTTCATTGACGTAGGTGCTCTTTTCATACCTGCATACGAGGGCGACCCTATGCTCTGTGTGATTTTCTGCGGCATTTTTTCAGGCCTCGGACTTTCTCTCGTCTTTTACACGGGGGCTACCACGGGCGGCACAGATATAATTGCACGGCTTATAAAAAAAGCCCGTCCCTCCCTTTCAATGGGTACGCTGATGCTGATTCTCGATGCGGTGATAATCACCCTTTCAGCCTTTGTTTACGGTGAAATTGAAGCGATTATGTATGCCCTTATCACCGTTTTTCTGACCTCCAGGGTTATTGATTTTGTGCTTTACGGCTCAGAGCACGGCAAGGTGATGGTTATAGTTTCAGATGAAGCTCACCTTCTTGCCGATGAAATTATGAAAAAGCATTCACGGGGCGTAACCGTGATAAAGGCACAGGGCGGCTATACAAAAAAAGAAAAAACTATTCTGTGGTGCGCCGTACGTGCATCCCAGGTAAGAAATATAAACAGGTCGGTAAAGGAAATCGACCCCCATGCCTTCACCGTTATATGCGACGCAGGTCAGATTATAGGCGAAGGCTTCAGAAACTGAAGGAGGCTTAATATGAACACTAACGGCACCAACGACGGCTTCTGGCTCATCAGGACCGTTGACAAAAAAATCAACATCAAGGGAGCGCCTTATCTTGATATGCTCCTTTGCGATAAAGACGGAGAAATCAATGCAAAGCTCTGGGACTACAGCGAGCTTGTTCACGGCACCTTTGAGCCCGGCGAGCTTGTAAAAATCAGAGGCAGCGTTTCTGCCTACAACGGACAGAATCAGCTTAAGGTTGACCGCATAAGAAAGGTAACTGCCGCTGACGGAGTTGATATTTCCGAGTTTGTTCCGTCGGCTGAATACAGCGGTGAAATGATGCTCGGCAGCATTATGAATATTATCTCATCGGTTAAGGATGAGGAGCTTAAAAAGCTTACATACTCTCTTGTCAAGGACAGAGAAGCACAGATTCTTCATTGGCCTGCCGCCTTCAAGCTTCATCACGCAATCAGAGGCGGACTTTTATACCATACCCTTTCAATTATAAAAATGGCAGAGGGTATATGCGCTATTTATCCCGCTGTTGACAAGGATCTTCTTATGTGCGGCATAATTGTGCATGACCTTTGCAAAATAGATGAATTCGATCTCAGCCCCGCAGGTCTTGTTACAGGCTACAGCGTTCAGGGTGAGCTTCTCGGCCACCTTGTTATGGGTGCGATGAAAATTGAAGAAAAGGCCAACTCTCTGGGCATCAGCAAGGAAAAGGCAATGCTTCTCGAGCATATGGTAATCTCGCACCACGGAGAGCCTGATTTCGGTGCGGCAGTAAGACCGATGTTCCTTGAGGCTGAAATTCTCAGTCAGCTTGATAAACTTGATGCTACAATATACGAAATCACATCTGCCCTTTCGGAAACAGCCGCCGGTGAATTCACTCCCCGTCAGTGGGCCCTCGACAACAGAAAGCTCTATAACCACGCAAGAAAGCCCGTTGTTGTAAAGGCTGAGCTTGATAAATAAGCCTTTTATTTGGTTAGCCGAATCAAAAATCCGCTGAGAATATGTGGAAAATTAAGTAAAAAGGTAGAAATTATCGAAATACTGTTGCAATTTTTATTAAAAAGTGTGATAATATACAGTAAGTTATTATGTCAAGGAGTGTGTGTTGATGAGAGTTATTACCGGCTCAGCAAGAGGCAGACGTCTTATCACCCTTGAGGGCGACGATGTCAGACCCACTACCGATATTGTCAAAGAAGCTCTTTTCAGCATCATTCAGTTCGAGATTGAAGGAAGAAAGGTTCTTGATCTTTTCGGCGGCTGCGGTCAGCTTGCTATCGAGGCACTTTCAAGAGGTGCTCACAGCGCAACGATTGTTGATTCATCAAAAAAATCCGTAGATGTTATCAAGAAAAACGTAGTTACAACAGGCTTTGCAAATAAGGCCTTCGTCATTAACAGCGATGCTGTTTCCTTCCTTACAAGAACAAGGGAAAAATTCGATATTGCCCTTCTCGATCCTCCCTATTCAAAGGGACTTATCGAAAAGGCTCTCGTCATACTCCCCGATGTAATGAACGAAAGCGGTGTCATTATCTGTGAGGCTCCCTACAGCGATGAGCTGCCCGAAAGCGCAGGAGGCTTCGTGCTTAAGAAGAAATACAGATACGGCAAAACCGGACTTTTCCTTTACAGATGTGAAACGGAAGGAGAGGATTGATATGGGAGAAAGAATTGCCATTTACCCCGGCTCCTTTGATCCCGTAACAAGCGGACACCTTGATATTATCAGAAGAAGCTCAAAGCTCTTCGATAAAATAATAGTTGTCGTTATGACTAACCACCGTAAGCAGGGCTTATACACCTTCAGCGTTGATGAACGTGTTGACCTGATTAAAAGATGCACGGCGGACTTATCAAACGTCAGCGTTGATTCATATATGGGACTTCTTGCCGACTATGCAAAGAAAATGAATGCAGTTGCCATAGTCAAGGGTCTTCGTGCTGTTTCCGATTTTGAAAACGAATTTCAGCAGGCTCTTATCAACAAAAAGCTCAACGACGAGGTTGAAACGGTTTTTATGGCGGCAGATTCAGAGCATATGTTCCTGAGCTCAAGCATGATAAAGCAGGTTTGTCAGCTCGGCGGCGACATATCCCAGTTTATTCCGGGTGAAATTTCAAAAGATATAATTGAAAAGTTAAAGAAAGGGTAAGTTAATATGTCAAATTTTTATGATCTTGAAACCGACCTTGAAGTCGAAGATGTAAGCTCCGGCGAAGAATACGAAGAATATGAGGATTATGAGGAAGTAACCGAATTCGGCTCCTTTGACGAAGCAGATGCAGATGCAAGATGGGGCGAAATGGAATTCGAGCAGCTTGTTGTTGAGCTCGGCGATATGATCGCAAGAAGCAAGAAGTTCTTCTTCTCAAAGAAAAAGAGAATCGTAAACGGCGAAGAAGCTACTCACCTCATCCAGTATATCCAGAACAAGCTTCCCGGTGAAATCATCACTGCAAGAGAAATCATCGAAAGAGAGAGCGAAATCATTTCCGCAGCAAAGCAGGAAAGAGACGCTATCCTCACCGAGGCTCACAGACAGGAAGTTGAAACAGTAAACAAGGCTAAGACCTATTACTCAGACACTATCAAGAAGGCTCAGGACGATGCTGCAACAATTATTGCTAAGGCTAAGCAGCAGGCTCAGGAAATGGTTGAAGAAAGCAACATTTACAAGCTTGCAAGAGAAGAAGCTGAAAGAATCAGACAGAGCACAGAAAGAGAAACTCAGGCTATGATCGCAAAGACAACTGAGGATTGTAACGAACTTAAGGAGAATGCAAGACAGTATGCTATTTCCGTTACCGAAGGCGCACGCAACTTTGTTGCAAGCTCCCTTGCAGGCTATCAGGATATCGCTGTCAAGAACCTTAACCAGATCAATGCAGTCAACACTCAGTTCCAGAGCGAATATGCTAATCAGGTAAGAGTTCTCGGTATTGAAGAATAATCAAAGACCGTTGCAAATTGTGCAACGGTCTTTTTTCAAACGATAGATAATAAAGATATTCCTTGTTCAATTATATAAGAAGTTCCCAACTGTCTTCATCGCAATTATCAGGAGCTCTGTGAGCCCAAGGACCTTTTCCATATTTCTTAAATAGTTTATACTCTAATTCGTGGCATTTACTTATAGGGCAACATTGCCAAGAAACCAAAACATTATCCCTGTTCTCAGATGTTACAGCCCAATGTTCTCCGGATTTTGCTCTTTTGTCATAATCCAATCTGTAATACTCCAAAAGTCTCTTTCTTACTCCCCCCGCTTGAGAAGATCTGCCGCATTTCATTACAGAGCCGTCAAGCCAAAGTATGTATACACCGGGAGAATTATCTGCTTGATGCATAGCAACAGGTAAAGATATCTTTGTATTATGGTCGTAAGATTGAGCTGTACGGTCGGTACCGGTCTTATCTTTACTCAGTTCTTCATCGGTACGGCGAACCCAGCTTTTTTCTTTATCTAAATTTGCTTGTTGTGCGACTTTACCGTACCTGTCGTCTTCATATTTTTGGCAATTATCTAAGCTGTTTTCTTTTTGAGATAAAAGCTCAACCTGTTCTCTTTTGATTTCATCAGCTTTTCGTCTTCCGGCGTCTCCAAATGAGTGACCGTATTCCTTTTTATCTGCACCCCACATCTTGCGTACACCGTTAAAGCTGGCGGACCTCAGCTCATGTCCCAAATCTTCAATAATTTCCATATTGCTTCCGGCGCCAATAAATTCAATAACACCCGATGCAGAGCCTACCGTTCCCAACACAATACTTCCGGCAACCTTTGCTGTACCGGCTGCTAAATTCTTAACAATACCTTTCAAACCACGATGAGTCATAGTTGCAGTAGCAATCAATGTTTTTTCTCCTACACCGCTATTTCCGGAATTTTCATCAAACAAAACATGTATAACTTGTGAAAGATTTTCATTATTCTTATTGTTCACAGTTTCATTATCAATCTCTTTTTTGATTAAACTGTACTGCTCTGCCGTCATTGCGATCTTATTATCTTCAAGGTCGGAAATTGTCTTTTTAGATACCCCGATTTTTTGTGCGAGATCACGTGTTGTCCAACCGGCAATATCACGAATTAAAGCCAAATTGTTCTGCATCTTCTCTATATTATTTGTTTCTGTATTCATATAAACACCTCAATCTTATTGTATGTCATATAATTAACCAAGTCGATAAGAGAGATCCTTTACTCACAAAAAAGCTGACGCAGTTACGTCAGCTTTTTTCTTATTCAGCTGCAAGTGCATCCAATGACTGCTTCTTAAGGTACGCATTGATGAAGCCGTCGATATCGCCGTCCATAACTGCGTTGATGTTACCCATTTCGAAGCCCGTTCTGTGGTCCTTTGCAAGAGTGTAGGGCATAAATACATAGGAGCGGATCTGGCTGCCCCAGCCGATTTCCTTCTGCTCGCCCTTGATATCCTCAATCTTGTCAAGATGCTCTCTTTCCTTGATTTCGATAAGCTTTGACTTAAGCATTCTCATACAAACTTCTCTGTTCTGATGCTGGCTTCTTTCAACCTGACAGGAAACAACAATACCTGTAGGCTCGTGGATAAGACGGACTGCAGATGAGGTCTTGTTAACCTTCTGTCCGCCTGCGCCCGAAGCACGGTAAACCTCCATCTTGATGTCCTCTTCGCGGATTTCTACCTCAACGGTATCATCGATTTCGGGCATAACCTCAAGAGATGCGAAGGATGTGTGTCTTCTTCCCGAGGAGTCAAAGGGTGAAACACGTACAAGTCTGTGAACGCCCATTTCGCTCTTAAGGTAGCCGTATGCGTTTTCGCCCTCGATAACAACTGTAGCAGATTTAAGACCTGCTTCGTCGCCGTCAAGAAAGTCAACTGTGGTAAACTTGAAGCCGTGCTTTGTTGCCCACTGACCGTACATACGGAAAAGCATCTGACACCAGTCCTGAGCCTCAGTACCGCCTGCGCCTGCGTGGAAGTTGAGAATTGCATTATTATTATCGTATTCACCTGAAAGAAGGGTTGCAAGAGTCTGCTTTTCAAGCTCTGTCTCAACTGCCTTTACGCTCTCCTCACAGTCCGGGAGGAGGTCAAGGTCGCCTTCCTCATCGGAAAGCTCTATCATAACAAGTGCATCATCAAAGGCTGTTTTAAGGTCCTCGTATGCCTTGGTTTTATTTTTTAATGCGGCAATTCTCTGAAGCACCTTCTGTGAATTTGCAAGGTCGCCCCAGAAATCCTCTGCTGTTGTTTTTTCCTCGAGAGAAGCAATTTCCTTTGCCATTTCCTCAAGACCGAGAGCAGAAGCAAGCTCTGTAAGAGGCTTCTCACTTTCAAGAAGTCTGAGTCTTAATTCTTCAAACTGAATCATATAAATATATCCTTTCAATAAACTTCGGTTCAATATTAAAGTTATTTTTAAATCATAAAAACCACCTGAACAAAATTATCCTTTTACATTATACACATTTATTTATAAAGAGCAACACATTTAAGAAAATTTTATGCTGTTTTTAAGGAAAAAGAGTACAATAAAGCTCCATAATTATTATTAAATTTCCTAAAATCGTTGCTTTTATATAAGAAAAAGGCTAAAATATTAAGGTAATTCACAACAAGGAGTAAGATATGAAATACAAAAACAGCTTATGCGACGGCTGCGGTCTTCCCTTCAAAGAAGAAGACGATGTGGTCGTCTGCCCCGAATGCGGCACTCCTCAGCACAGAGAGTGCTATAAAAAGAATAACTGCTGTGTAAACGAACACAGACACGGTGAATCCTTCGAATGGAACAACCTTGCAGCACCCGCAGAAAGCAAACCGGTCAAAGCGAAGCCTGCTGAGGATATGCTTCCCTGCCCCTCCTGCGGACATCTGAATCCGAAGGATGCAAAAAACTGTGAAAACTGCTCTATGAGGCTCATCGTTTTCGGTATGAATCTTGCCGAATACAAGGATCCGCGTATGGCTGAAAATGAAAACAGCAAGGACGACTCTGACGGTTATCCGCCACCCTTTACCCTCGGTCAGGGTGAGGGCTTTGAGTATGACAACATTCCACCGTCAGCAGAAAATACTCCCCCTGCTCCACCTCCGTTTCCGCCTGTGAATCCTCAGCTTCCGCCGATGCCTCCCGCTCCGCCCGTGCCACCCGTTCCCCCGATGCAGTACGGCTATGGACCTAACGGATACGCTCCGCCTCAGCCCGATGCGAAGCAGTTTTTCCTTTCACGCTTCATCGGCACAAACTATCAGAAGTTTATGTACGCCTTTAACAGACTTGAAAGCGGCAAGGCATTAACCTTCAACTGGGCAGCATTTTTCTTCCCTCAGTACTGGTTTTTCTACCGTAAGCTCTATAAGCCCGGTATCATCTTCACAACGGTGCTGGCGCTCATCTCCATAATTTTTGCTCCCGTATCCTACGAATTTAGTCTTGCAATAAACGAGCTTGCAGAAATCACCGATCAGGCAGCATATATGGCTTTTATTGAAGAGATGTATGCCACGGTTATGCCCCGTATGTTTGTGGCTGTTGCGGTGGAAACGGCAATTAAAATAATTGCGGCTGTTGTTGCATATCCTCTTTATAAGAAATACACCGAAGCCTCTTTGCATAAAATCAAAAAAGCCTCCTCTCCCGACGAGGCTGCAACTCTCGCAAGCCGTCTCGGCGGCACATCGGCAATAGGAATTCTTATCGGATGGGCAGCGTTGTTTGTTGTTGAGCTCATCTGTTCGTCAGCCTACACAGGAAGTCTTTTCTGATGAAAATAAAGCTCTGAATTTATAATTTATACATTTTTATCTATTGACAAAATCTCTAAAATTAGGTATGTTATTATAGATAGGTTAAACTCATAAAATATGTTCTAAGGAGATTTTCAGATGAACCAGAAATATAAGTCAATTATTGCCGGCATCCTTGCAGTGTGGATATTTGCTATGGGCTTTGTTCTCGGCATTGATAAGGGCGGTGACGATGCCCGTGCGGAATACGCAATAAAGCTTAACGAGATGCAACAGCAACAGCAACAGCAGAATCAGGGTACTACACCTGATAAGCCTGTTAAGCCTGACAGCGGCACAAACACCGGCACAAACGATAACCCCAACACAGGCACAGATAACAGCACCAACACAGGTGACAACAACGGTATTGCCGGTGACAACACCAACAACGGTGCAACAAATAACGGTGCAACCAACAACGGCGGCACTGCTGATAACAATCAGAACGGCGGCACTGCTACAAACGATCCCACCCAGTATACAGACGATCAGGTTATTGAGTGGATCAACTATTATGTAAACCTCGTAAAATCCGAGCAGAATATGACTGCAAAGAAGACAGAAACCATCAAGGTTAATGTTGATGATTGCTCAGCACCTTCTCTTACAGATACCGTTAACGGAATTGTTGAAAGTCTTGTAGGCGACGGCGGCGAAACCTTCACTTACACTATCGCAAACGGTGCAGTTTCTTCAACAGATGACCCGGAAGCTTCAACAAGCGATACTCCCTTCTCACTTGTTCCTCCCACCAACAAGAAGTTTGTGGTTTCAAAGGAAGGTATTGTTGATGCAAAGGCAGAGGTTGATGCAAACGGAAACGTAACCTACACCGTAATTCTTGCTGCTGAAAGCACAACCCTCGAAAATCCCGAGCCCTTCTATAACGCAACAGCAATCGGTTATCTCAACCTTGCAGGCCTCAACATTCCCATTGCAAAAATCAATAAGGCTGATATGCAATACCCCGGCTCAACCGTTTCAGTTACCGTTGATTCAAACGACAAGGTGATCAAGCTTTATAACAAGCTTCCTATGTCAGGTAAGGGCGAAGCAAGCATCGGCTGGATAAGCGGTACTGCAGACTTCTCCGGCGCTCTTGACGAAACCTGGGAATTCACATATTAATAAAAAAAAACCATCTTGATTGGGCGGGGTTGCTAAGGACAGATAAAATTATTGGGAGACACTTTATAATGAAGTGCTCCCAAATTTTTTATATAAAAAGTGACACTTTCGGCTTGAAAGTGTCATAGTGGGTTATATACTTTGAAAGTAATTATGCCAAAGTGAAAATATTTTCTTCGGTATGTATAAGTGATATTGCAAATTAAAATTTGCAGTTATATTTTTGATAAATCAAAAGTGATATTGAAGCCTTACGGCTTCAGTGTTATTTTATTCGCCGAAAACTGTCCGAAGGACAATAAAACTATGCGCAGCATAATATAACTGCGAAGCAATAAAACTCGCCGAAAGGCGAATAAAACTGGCGTTGTGTCCTTATGAACACAACGCCATGACGGGGCTTTTTTTATCTCTTTTTTGTTGTTTCTGTTTCTCCCTTGACGGTGGTATCCTTGTTGTCACCCTCAAGCATTTCACTTATGTCTGTGATTGCTTCCTCAAGTGCACCCTCACCGGTCTGGTCCGTTACATTGCCGCCCTCGGTGAGCTCATCGCCCATATCGCTCATTTCGTCTCTGATTTCATCCATTGCTGTTGTCATATCGTCTTTCAGCGTAGTAAGTTCGTCCTTGACCTCATCCTTTTTTCCGCAGGCGGCAAAAAGTGCAAACATAAGTACCGCCGCAAGCATTATTGCAAATATTCTTTTCATTGTTATGTCTCCTTTTCATAAATTGTAATTTATGCTTATGCATATTATTGTCCTTTTATGCACTTATATTCACTTTATAAAAATATTCACCTTAAATTTTCAATTTTTCAAAGTGCTTCGGTTGACTAAAACGTAATAGAGTGCTAAAATTAAGTCAGCAACCAACTTCATCACACTAAAAGGAGAACAATATGGAAAACAAAATTGAAAAGCCCAACAAAAATCCGTTGTGGCAGACGACTCTGAGTGAGCGTCAGAGCTACTATCTTTATTTCTTCGGTCAGAATATGATTTACAGCCTTCTTGCAGGCTTTCTGACCACCTATCTCGTATTCAAGGAAATTGACCCGGTTATGTCAGGTATTGTTGTTACCATCGTTAAGGTATGGGACGCAGTAAATGATGCTATTTTCGGTGTTATCTTTGACAAAATCAAATTCAAAAGCGGTCAGAAGTATATTCCCTGGCTGAAAATTGCCTGTGCTCTTACACCTGCCGCTACCGTAGCTGTTTTCATCATCCCCTCGGCAGCACCTGAAATTGTAAAGCTCGTATGGTTTGCACTTGCATACATCATTTGGGATACCGCTTACACTATCTGCGACGTGCCTGCCTTCGGTATCATCACCGCTATGACCGATCAGATTGAAGAAAGAAACACCATTCTTTCCCTCAAGGGCATCACCGGCGGTATCGGCTCAGCTCTTACAACTGTACTCGTAACACTTTTCATCGGTCAGACAATCAACATCGGCTACGGACCCACAGCAATTATTATTGCAATTGTTGCCGCCGCAACCATGTTCCCTGTTTGCAAAAAGTGTAAGGAAAGAAACAAGCCTGCCGTAGAAGAGCAGTTCACCGTACGCAGCATGATAAAGTACGTTGCAAGCAATAAGTATCTTCTTATCTATTACCTGGGATACATCTTCTATTCGGGCGCACAGACCTATACCGCACTTCATCTTCTCACTGCCTACTATATTTTCGGTGACGAGCTTATCTCCCTCGTTACAGGTACTGTTGCCGCAGTTCCTCAGCTTGTTATGGCTCTTTTTGTGCCGAAAATCATCAGAAAGATCGATAAATCATTACTTTTCAAAATTTCAGTTATTGCTGCAATTGTGCTTTCAGTTCCCGTATACTTTGCACAGAACAGCCTTATACTCTTCATCATTACCTTTATGCTCCGCTCTGTTCCTCTCGGCATCATAGGTGTTCTCGCATTCACCTTCACTCCCGACTGTGCAGAATACGGTCAATTCACAACGGGTACAGAGGCAAAGGGTATCACCTTCGCTATCCAGACCTTTGCCGTTAAGCTTTCAGCTGCTATTTCAAGCGGTCTCGGACTTGTTCTTCTCGGCTACTTCAACTTCAAGACTAAGTTTATGGGCAGCGAAATTGAAAACATCGAACAGCTCATCGAAAAAAATCTCGTAACCTTACAGCCCGACGGTGCAGTTAAAATTGAAACCTTTGCTAACCTTCAGGCAATCGAAGCTGCTTCAAGACAGACTGCAGAGGCTATCGACGGTCTCTGGTTCACCTACAATATTGTACCCATCGTCGGTCTTGTTATTGCTCTCGGCATCTGGTTCTTCTACAGACTCAAGGATAATCAGATTCAGATTATGGCAGACTGCAATGCAGGTAAGATTTCAAAGGATAAAGCTAAAGCCCTTCTCGAAGGCACAGGCTACAAGGGCTGATAATCAGATATTAGAAGAGCGGCAGAGCTTCTGTCGCTCTTGTTTTTTACATAGAAAAAATAAAACTGAAAAAAACAAAAAAATTTTAAAAAAGGTATTGACAAACCTGTTAAGCTTGTGTATAATAGCCGATGTTGATTGACAACACGACGTTAAATGCGTCAGGTTAGTCGGTGTTTTTAGCGATGAGGGTCCACCCGTTCCCATCCCGAACACGGTAGTTAAGCTCATCAGTGCTGACAATACTTGGCTGGAAGCGGCCCGGGAAGATAAGGCGATGCCGACACAACATTAACCGTAGCAAAAGCTGCGGTTTTTTTATTTTTCCTATTGATATTTTTATGCTGAATATAATATAATGAATAGTGACAATAATAACAGTCGGCAGGCGAAAACAAGAACTGCCGTCAGGGGTGATTTTATGGAAAAGAGAAGCGGCAACGTCATCTTCATGCCGGATATAGAATACAAAGCCTGGGTTAACGACAACCGCACCCTGCTTGAGGAAATACTCAAAACAGGCAAGGTTTCAACACTGTGGCTCGCAAAAGACAACAACAAGGCTCATCTTGTAAGATACTTTAAGGAATGCGGCTACGTTATAACAATTGACTAAAAGGAGAAAATAAAAATGAAGGAAAAAACAAAGAAGCTTATAAAGACAGTTAAAATTCTTATAAAGGTAGGCAAATATGCCGCAACAGCCGCAACGGTGGCTATGGCGGTCTACACCCTCATACCCAAGTATGAGAAGATAGAGGGAATTGACGAAGGTGTATTAGTCGGTCAGGCAGTGCAGGAGTAGTCAGTAGCCAGTAGTCAGTAGTAAGGAAGGACAGAGGGAAGCCTCTGTCTTTTTTTATTTATAAATAAACAAAAACAGAGCTGTCGGATTTTCACTTCAACAGCTCTGTTTTATTCTTCATTTTTCGGGTACGGCTCTTTTCTATCCGTTCTGTCCATAAGATAATCAATGCTGACACCGTAATAGTCGGCAAGCTTAATAAGCACGTGGTCGGTAAAGGCTATAACTCCGTTTTCGTACTGTGAATAGGTATTCTGCGACACACCGAGGTATTCCGCAATCTCACGCTGACGGATATCGTTGTCCTCTCTTAGTGCCTTAATGTTTCTGAATATCATTTTCATCACCAATATTATTATAAATATCTTGAATACAGATATTGACTTTTATCTGTAATTCAGATAAAATATAGTAAAAATACAAAGGAGTGTTTAAAATGTTTTGCGGATATTGCGGAAAAGAAGGTCAGGATGATCAGAAATTCTGTCCTTATTGCGGAAAGGCGGCTGATACGGTTGTAAAAAATGAAAAGCTTGGACACACACCGCCCGTTCAGGAGCAGCCCTCGCCCATAGCTGAGCCTCAGAAAAATCAGGAACCTGCTCCCATAGAAAGGAAGAAAAAATCAAAATTGCCTATAATTATTGTTGCTGTTGTACTTGTTGCAGCAATCGTTGCAGGTGTGATTTTTGTGCCGGATATACTTAAAAAGGGTGAGAAGGAAGGCGAAAACCCTGAGGAAGCTCTTGAAACTGTGTGGCTTATAGATAAAGTGATTGCTGTTGACAATGAAGCTAATGAAGGAATTATTACCGGCAAATATGATGGCAACGGAAATATGACCGAAAAACTCGTGTATTATAACGGGGAAGAGGATAGCCGCTTTACCTATGAATATGACGGCAACGGAAATGTTACAGAGAAAATCCGTTATTATCACGGAGAAGAAGATGATCGCTACACCTACAAATACGACAGCAACGGAAATTTGATAGAGGAAATCTGGAATTATAACGGAGAAGATACTGTACGCATCACCTACAAATATGACGGCGACGGAAATGTGACAGAGGAAATCCGAGATTATAACGGAGAAGATACTGAACGCAACACCTACAAATACGACAGCAACGGAAATTTGATAGAGATAATCAGAGAGATAATCAGGTATTATACCGGAGAATGTACTGAACGCTTCACCTACAAATACGACAGCAACGGAAATAAGACAGAGGGAATCGAGTATTATGACGGAAAAGAAGGTGGACGCTACACCTACAAATATGACGGCGACGGAAATCTGACAGAGGAAATCCGGAATTATGACGGAAAAGAAAATAAACGCTACACCTATAAATATGACGGCGACGGAAATTTGATAGAGGAAATCCGTTATCATTACGGAAAAGAGGTTCACCGCTTTACCTATGAATATGACGGCAACGGAAATGTGACAGAACAAATTGAGTATGATGAGGGAGCAAGCATCGAAACAATGATTACATATGAATACTACACTTCAGTAAATGTTTCGCCCGAGCAGGCTAAAAAAATAAAGGCTCAACAAGAACAATTTTTAGATACAATGTAACTTTTACAGGGACACGGAAGGGCTGTGTCCCTGTAAAGCATTTAAGTAAAAATAGAGCAGAAAACGGAAACCGCCGAAGGGTAGCGGTACGCCACACAGGGCGTACCCTGCGGCAATTGTCACATTTCCACAAAAATCCGCTTATCTGCATATACAATTTCAACTTGCCAAATATTGTATTTAGTGATAAAATGAAAAGGTTGAAATTTATGTAAAAATCAGGTGAAATAATGGACATTCGAAACGAAGTCAGAAATGTTGCAATTATCGCTCACGTTGACCACGGCAAAACCACCATGGTTGACGAAATGCTCAAGCAGGCAGGTACCTTCAGAGCAAACGAGCAGGTTGCTGACCGTGTTATGGACTCAAACGACCTCGAAAGAGAAAGAGGTATCACAATCCTTTCAAAAAACACCGCCATTCATTACGGCGACATCAAGATAAACATCGTTGATACCCCGGGCCACGCTGACTTCGGCGGTGAGGTTGAGCGTATCCTTATGATGGTTGACAGCGTGCTTCTCCTTGTTGACGCCTTTGAGGGCTGTATGCCCCAGACCCGCTTCGTTCTCAAAAAGGCTCTCGGTCTTAAGAAAAAGGTACTCGTGGTTGTCAACAAGATTGACCGCCCCGGCGCAAGACCTGCCGAGGTTATCGACGAGGTGCTCGACCTTTTCATTGAGCTTGGTGCTGACGATGACCAGCTCGAATTCCCCGTTGTTTATGCTTCTGCAAGAGAGGGCTATTCCTCCCTTGACGACAGTGTGCGTGAGGGCGATATGAGACCTCTTCTTGATGCTATCGTTGAGCATATCGAGCCTCCCAAGGGTGACATCAACGGACCCACACAGATTCTTTTCTCTTCACTTGACTACGACGATTACGTAGGCAGAATTGGTATCGGCAGAGTCGAAAGAGGCTCCGTTAAGCAGGGTCAGCAGGTTGTTCTCTGCAATAACGACGGAGAGACAAAAAACGTGCGTGTTTCAAAGCTCTATCAGTTTGAAGGCCTTAAAAGAGTTGAGGTACAGAGTGCAACTATGGGCGACCTTATCTGCGTTTCAGGTATTGCCGAGCTCAATATCGGTGACACTGCCTGCGACCCTGAGCACGTTGAGGCTCTCCCCTTCGTAAAAATTGATGAGCCCACAATTTCAATGAACTTCATTGTCAATAACAGTCCCTTTGCAGGTAAAGAAGGCAAGTACGTCACATCAAGAAATATCCGTGACAGACTTTTCAAGGAGGTTGAAACCAACGTAAGTATGCGCGTTGAAGAAACCGACACCACCGACTCCTTCAAGGTCAGCGGCAGAGGTGAATTACACCTTTCAATCCTTATCGAGACTATGAGACGTCAGGGCTACGAATTCCAGGTTTCACGCCCCAAGGTTATTCTCAAAGAGGAAAACGGCGTTACACTTGAGCCTATGGAGCTTCTTATCGTTGAAGTGCCCGACCAGTATGCAGGTGCGGTTATCGAAAAAGTCTGCTCAAGAAAGGGCGAATTAGAAAATATGGGTACCCGTGACGGCGGCAGTACTCACCTTGAATTCAGAATCCCCGCAAGAGGTCTCATCGGCTACCGCAGCGAGTTTATGACCGACACCAACGGTAACGGTATTATGAATCAGCTTTTCGCAGGCTATGAGCCCTACAAGGGTGACATACAGACAAGAGAGCGCGGCTCAATCGTTGTTCACGAGACAGGTGAAAGCTCCGCCTACGGTCTTTTCAACACTCAGGACAGAGGCAGACTTTTCATCGGTGCGGGTGTACCCGTTTATGAGGGTATGATAGTCGGTGAATGCTCAAAGAGTGAAGATGTTGTATGCAACGTCTGTAAGCAGAAGCACCTCACAAACACACGTGCCTCAGGCTCAGACGATGCTCTGCGTCTCGTACCTCCCACCACTCTTTCACTCGAGCAGTGTATGGAATTCATCAAGGACGATGAGCTTCTGGAGGTTACTCCCCTTTCACTCAGACTCAGAAAGTCCATTCTTTCAAAAGAGCTGAGACTGAAAAAGCAGTTTAAAAAGAACTGACCTTAAGGCAGGTGCTGCGGTACCTGCCTTGATTAAATAAGGTGATAAAATGAACAAATCGAAAATAACCTATATCAAAAATATACTTCTACCCTGCCTTGTCTATTCAGCTCTTACGGGAATTTTCACCGGCTGCCTTATTTTTATTTTCAAGCTGGCAGTATCAAGGATTGTCCCATTTTCGCAGGAAATATATTCTTTTGTGAGAGAGACCCCCTCTTTTCTGCCCGTGCTTCTGATCATCGCCGCTGTTCTCGGTTGCGTTTCGGCTCTTATTCTGAAGTTTGCACCCGACTGTAAGGGCGGCGGAATACCCACGGCAATCACTCTTTTAAGAGGGCAGCTTTCCTTCAACTGGATAAAAAGCATACTTGTGCTTATGCCCTCAGCACTTTTAACCTACCTTGTGGGTATCCCACTCGGTACAGAAGGCCCGAGTGTACAGATGGGAACAGCAGTAGGCAGAGGAACTGTCCGCACCTTTGCCAAAAACCACCCTGCCTGGGACAGATATATTATGACCGCAGGTGCATCTGCAGGCTTTTCTGCCGCTACCGGTGCACCGCTGACGGGTATATTCTTTGCCTTTGAAGAAGCACACCGACGTTTTACCCCCATGCTCTTTATGACATCGGCAATAAGTGCAGTAACAAGCACGGCTGTTATTCATTTCCTTTGTCCTTATGCAGGGCTCAGTCCATCACTTTTTCACACACCCGATTTTGAACAGATGCCCCTTTTCCTGCTCTGGGTACCTGTTGTTATCGGACTTATATGCGGATTATGCTCAGCGGGATTTGCGGATGTTTACAACAGAATAAACCGCTTTGCCGAAAGAAAGCTTACGTCTCTTCCTCTTGCAGTAAAAACCGTAGCCGTTTTTGTTTCAACGGTACTTGCAGGCTTTTTTGCCTCGGAATGCATCGGCTCAGGCGATCTTCTTATTGAGGAAATGTTTGGTGGAAGCATACCTTGGAAACTCATCGGCTTATATTTCTGTGTAAGGGCAACTCTTCTTATTACGTCAAACAACATCGGTATTACCGGCGGTCTTTTTGTGCCTACGCTGTGCTTCGGAGCCATACTCGGAGGCATATGCGGTAAGCTTATGACCTTTGCAGGAATTATGGATTCTCAGCACTATACTTTTACGGTGCTTATCGGAATGTGTGCCTTTCTTGCAGCCTCATCGCGCACTCCTATTATGGCAGTCGCCTTTTCCTTTGAGGCTCTGGGAGCGGCAGAAAATGCTATTTTCGTCTGCCTTGGCGTAGCAATTGCAAATATTACGGTTGAAACTCTGCGCGCATACGATTTCACCGATATTGTTATTGAAGGTAAGCTAAAAAAAGCCAACAGAGGCAAAATTTCCGAAACAGTGGACATTTCCCTTACGGTTGGTGAAAACAGCTTTGCCGACGGAAAACAGATAAGAGACATTCTCTGGCCGCCGCGCTGTACCGTTATTTCGGTACACAAAAGCCCCTCCACACATCATCATTCACATACGGGGCTGAGCGAAGGCGATGTTCTTGACCTTCACTTTGAAACCTATAACCGTGAGGAAACCCTCAGCAAGCTTCAGGATATTCTCGGGAAAAGCACATAATAAAACAAAGGGCTGTAAAAAAAGTGCAGACCGCATAAAACAAGATAAATAAAGGGTGTCTTCGGTTATGAGGTGA
>JAZPZK010000089.1:0-2185 GCA_045544675.1 Acutalibacteraceae bacterium | reverse complement strand
GCAGGCGGTGTTTATGCCGTAATGAATGAGCTTAATAAGAAAGGCTTGCTCAATACCAATTGTATGACCGTAACAGGCAAAACCATAGGAGAAAATATTTCAGGCTCAGTAAATCTCAATCCCGAAGTTATTCGCCCGATTGAAAATCCGTATTCAGAGACAGGTGGTATAGCGGTTCTTCGTGGAAATCTCGCTCCTGACGGAAGTGTGGTAAAAAGAAGTGCGGTTCTTCCTGAAATGCTTGTACATGAAGGTCCTGCAAAGGTTTTTGACTCGGAAGAAGATGCACAGAAAGCGATAAATGCAGGTAAAATTGTAGCAGGTGATGTTGTTGTAATCCGTTACGAAGGTCCAAAAGGCGGTCCCGGTATGAGAGAAATGCTGAACCCTACATCTGCTATTATGGGTATGGGCCTTGGAAACAGTGTCGCACTCATCACAGACGGAAGATTTTCAGGTGCGACAAGAGGTGCTTGTATCGGTCATGTATCACCCGAGGCTGCAAGCGGCGGTATGATAGGAATAGTTAAAGATGGAGATATCATCTCAATCAACATTCCTGAAAATAAGCTTGAACTTAAAGTATCAGATGAAGAAATAGAAAAGCGCATGGCAAGCTTTGTGCCAAAAACAAAAGAACTTTCAGGATACTTAAAACGTTATGCAGCGTTGGTTTCAAGCGGTGCTGAAGGAGCTGTACTGAATTGAACAAATTAAAAGAATTATCACTTCGCCTTCATGCAGTATCCGTAATGCGAGATTTACTTGAAGATCAAGTGATAAAGGCACTTATGAACTTTTTAGACCTTGCGGATGAAGCAAGCGAGGCAGACAGGGTTGATGCATATACGTTGTTTGTTTCGGAGCTTTATAAGACAGGTGCAGAGGACTTGTCTTGTTATGTGAAAAAAATTGTATTTGAAAGTGAAAATGTTTATGTAAAGCTCAAAGGAAAAGGCGAAGTTCCCTCTGCTGTGCTATTAAAAAGCCTTGAAAACGAATTAAAAACATTCGATGAAGTTGCATCGCTTTCTGCCGAAGAACTTTTAAGTGAATTTAACTTTCTTCCCGGATATTATACCGAGAAAGGCAACATATCCAAAGAATACATAAAACGCCTTGATAACATAAGTAAATACGGTTACGGCATATATGCAAAGTACAGAATGTTTTATATCGGTGAGGATGGTCAGATCACTCCTGTTCAGAATCCCGATGAAACGAAGCTCTCAGACCTTATAGATTATAAGCGTGAGCAGAATGTGATAATGGATAACACAAAGGCTTTGCTCGCCGGTAAGCCTGCTGCAAATATTCTTCTTACGGGTGATGCAGGAACGGGTAAATCTTCTACTGTAAAAGCAGTTGTAAATGAGCTTTACGATAACGGTCTTCGTATTATTGAAGTGCGCAAGGAACAACTCCACGGCATACCGAAAATTCTTGACGAGCTGACAAAAAATCCGCTAAAATTCATCTTGTTCATTGATGATTTGTCATTCACAAAGGATGATGATAATTTCAGTGCATTAAAGGCAATCTTAGAAGGCTCTGTGTCTGCAAAGTCAAGCAATGTTGTTATTTATGCAACCTCAAACCGCAGGCACTTGGTAAAAGAGAATTTTTCTGATCGTGAAGGTGACGATGTTCACTTTAACGATACAATGCAGGAATTGTTATCTCTTTCCGAAAGATTTGGAATTCAGCTTACATTTTCAAGACCCGATAAAGCAACATATCTTGATATCGTGCATAATCTTGCCGATAAACAAGGTATAGAATACGATACAGAAAAGCTTGAAGCATCGGCAGAGAAATTTGCATTGAAGCGTGGTACACGATCTGCACGTGCTGCAAAGCAGTTTATTGACGGAATAGTTGCAGGAAGTATTACTGATATTTTGTAAGATGTTTTTGGGTGGAATTTTATATATGATTTAGAATTTTTTAGAAAATTTATAAATTTACTCAAAACCATTGACTTTTTTGGAATATAGTGATATAATACCTTGCATAAATTAAATATCATCTAAATGCGGTGAGCAGAACTAAGTAAGCTTGGAAAGAGCCTGGAGAGAGTTGCCGGTTGGTGCGAGGCAATGGTAATAACCTTGACGAATTCCTTCTGTTAGCAGTGCACTGAACGAGAGTAATCTTCAGTAGGATGCAACGGGTGTTCCCGTCA
>JAZPZK010000088.1:0-41180 GCA_045544675.1 Acutalibacteraceae bacterium | reverse complement strand
CAGACCGCCGATCATGGGAACGATAGTCATGATGATACCGTATACGAAGTACATACCGTTGAAGTTTGCAACGAAGTCTGCACCGCCGGGGATACCTGCGCCTACGAGCAAGAGTACGAGACCAAGCTCACGGAAGAGCTTAAGTGTGGACTCAGCAGGCATAAGAGAAATCTTGCCTACTCTGCCAAAGTGGCCAAGCACGAGAGACACGAGGAGGCATCCGCCTGTTGTTGTGAGTGAGAAGCAGGTACCGTCAAATCCGTCAGCGGACATGGGGATCTTTATCTTACCTACAACAGTACCGAGGATAGCTGCAACGGAGAATGCTGCAACACCCATGTGGTCGAGGTGGAGAAGCTTTACTACCTTCTTAACCTTACCTTCGGAATTCTGTGAACCTACGGAGATCTTAGATCTCTCAACGTCCATATCAGCCTTCATGATCTTGGGAATGAGCTGTACGAAAAGTACAACGCCGATTACACCGAAGATGTAAGCGATACCGTGACCTACTGAAACGAGAGATTCATATTCCTCTGCAACAGTTGCCTTGGCTGCTGAGAATGCGGGGGTTGATGTGAGTGAGCCTGAAAGAAGACCTACGATCATAGCAACGAAGCCGTCCTGTTCTTCAATTGAGCTTCCGTAGCCGAATACTTCACCGAGACCGATACAGCCTGCTGCAGCAAGACCGCCTGCAAGGATGATGATAAGACCTAAGAGAACATAAGACTTGAAGTTTCTTTTGAAGTTGCCGAAAAACTTAGGACCTGCAATAAAGCCTACCGATGTAACGAAGAGCACAAGTCCGAGACCTTCAACGAGCTTGAGACCGTCTTCAAAGTTGAATGGTGACTTTGAAAATGCAAAGATGAGCTCTTCTGCTTCGTTAACGTGGAAGGTAAGTGCGCCTACGATAAGCGCAACGATGAAAACGCCTGCGTCACCGAGTGAAACACCCTTGACTGTGATTCTGCCCAGAGCATAACCGCCGAGAAGAACGGCAAAAACAATGAAAAGAAGAGTGTAGAAATTGTTGAAGGAAATAATTCCGCCGAGTAAACTCATAATTTAACCTCCTATAATATGACCTTTTTTTAACCTTAAGAATTCTATCACTAAGTAAGGATAATCTCAAGTACAAAATTGAACAAACTTACCAAATCTTTTAAGGAAGTTTTAGCTATTTGGCTAGGTAAAAAGGAAGGCTTTTACACAAATTGCTCAATTATCATTTTCAGCTTTTATAAGCTCAGGCATCCAGCGGCATTTTTCCATATTAACGGTGAATTCATCCTCAAAAATTACGCCTTCGCTCAAAAGAAACTGACGCTGCATATTTTCACCGCCAAAAGCAAAGGCAGATGAAATTTTTCCGTCCTTTGTAACAACTCTGTGGCAGGGGATGGTGTCCGGGTCGGGGTTATTGTGAAGAGCATAGCCTACCACTCTTGCCCAACGGGGATTTCCTGCAAGAAGAGCAATTTGTCCGTAGGATGCAACCTTACCCTTAGGAATACGCTTTACCTGCTCATATATTTTACCGAAAGTATCCATAAAAACTCCTTTTTTATTTTATAATACCACAAACAGACAAAAATAAACAGATTGACTTTTAAATCTATTGACTTTTACTCTGCGTAATAGTATAATATGCTGGCAATCCAAAATAAGTGGTGGAGTCTGTCATAGAATATATAATGTATTCTATTTGTTGTGGGTTGCGGCTGTGATATTTACGGTCTTGACAGAATCCGCTGATGGCGGATTTTATTTTTTGCACAGACACCGAGTATATTTTAAGGAGATGTCAATATGAGTCCAATCACAATTACCGCTCTGGTCATCTTTGCCATCACATATGTTCTTATGCTGGCTTTTCAGAAGATCAGACCCTATGTTACTGTCGGTTCAGCGCTGATTTTTGTTGCGCTCGGCATAATTGCAACCGTTAAGCCCGATCTTTTCGGTGAAGGCTTTTTCGTTATAGGTGACAGCACCTACGGCTATTCGGTTATGAATGCCCTTTCAGAAATCGACTGGAATGTTATTATGATGATAGCCGGTACAATGGGTACGGTTTATCTGTTTATTGAATCAAAAATGCCTCAGCTTATGTCTGATGTGCTTATTTCAAAAATGCCCAACGTCAAGTGGGTGGTTGTTGCACTTTCACTTTTTGCAGGTATCGTTTCAGCCTTTGTTGATAACGTTGCAACTGTTCTTATGATTGCTCCCGTAGCTCTTGCTTTTTGTAAAAAGCTCGGTATTTCACCCGTTCCGTCAATTATCTGCATTGCAGTTTCATCAAATCTTCAGGGTGCGGCAACTCTCGTCGGTGACACAACATCAATTCTTCTTGCTAAGGCTGCAAACCTTGACTTCTCCGATTTCTTTGTTGACAACGGTCGCGTAGGCATGTTCTGGGTAGTTGAGGCAGGTGCAGTAGTCAGTGCGCTTATCATTCTCTTTATGTTCCGTAAGGATAATGATAAGATCGACTTTACCGGCAGAACAAAGGTTGAGGATAAATTTCCCACCTTCCTTCTTGTGGGTACAGTTCTTGCTCTTATTGCGGTTTCATTTATTCCCTATAAGGATGCCGCAGCAGAGGGTCAGTTCTATAAGCCCGACATCACCAACGGTGTTATCTGTATCGCATTCTTCCTTGTCGGTATTATCCGCGAGCTCTTTATAAAGAAGAATAAGGAAATCGTCAAAAACTCCTTCAAGGAAATCGACTATTATACAATCGTACTTCTTACAGGACTTTTTGTTGTAATCGGCGGCATCAAGAGTGCAGGTGTTATTGATGTTATAGGTAATGCAATTGCATCTCTCGGCGGCGGTTCAAGGTTTGTTGTTTACACAATTATCGTCTGGATGAGTGTTATCCTTTCTGCATTTATCGATAACATTCCTTATACTGCAACAATGCTTTCAGTTATTCCTGCAATTGCGGCAGGAGTCGGTATGGAGGATCCCACACTTCTTTACTACGGACTTCTCTGCGGTGCTACCCTTGGCGGTAACCTTACACCCATCGGTGCATCTGCAAACATCGCAGGTATCGGTATTCTGCGTAAGGAGGGCTATGAGGTCAAGGCTACAACCTTTATGAAGTACGGTGTACCCTTCACTCTGGCAGCCGTGTGCACAGGCTACATCCTTCTCTGGCTCATCTGGGCATAAAATCAAAAAACAACTATAAAGGAGAGCCGGATTTCCGGTTCTCTTTTTTTTAGAATTTTCGGTATGAGCTTATGCTGCTTTCCTCGTGAATTTTATCGGCAGAGGTAAAACCGAATGTCTTCCCGTTGGTTTTTTATATAAACCTCTTGACTTATTTTCTCATTCAAGGTATAATTCATTCAATATCGTTTAAAAGCTATGAATGAGAAAACAGTAATTTGCGGATAAGACCTTTAAAGAGAGGGATTTCACCGGCTGAAAGAGTCCTACCGTCCCCGTAAGTGAATTTCGCCTCAGGAGCTGTCTGTGAAAAGCAGACTGTATTTGCTGCATTAAAGCAAGAAAAGCGGCAGGGGAAGCCCTGCAAATTGAGTGGTACCGCGGAATTTATTTCGTCTCATCTTTTTGGTGAGACGATTTTATTTTTATATGGAGGTTTTAGTTGCTATGAACAGTAAAATTCTTGCAGTAAAAGAACAGTTTATTGAAGAACTGAAAAGCTCAGAGAATACTGCCGACCTTGAAGCACTGAGAGTAAAATATCTCGGTAAAAAGGGTCTTGTAACAGAGCTTATGAAGGAAATGAAGGATCTTTCCAACGAGGAAAAGAAGTCCTTCGGTCAGGAGGTTAACACTCTTAAGGGTGAGGTTACCGACTGCCTTGCAGAAAGAACAAAGGAACTCAAGGAGCTTGAAATTCAGAAGGAAATCGACTCAATGCCCGATTTTGATATTTCAATGCCTCCCGCAATAAATGAGGGCTCATATCATCCCGTGACCCTCGTTCAGCGTCAGGTTGAGAATATTTTCAAGTCAATGGGTTTTGCCGTTGAGGATTATTCCGAAATCGTATCCGACTACGAGTGCTTTGAGGCTCTCAATATTCCGAAGCATCACCCCGCAAGAGATATGCAGGATACCTACTATCTTGAAAACGGTCAGCTTTTAAAGAGCCACACCTCAGCAGCACAGAATGCTATCTACAAGAAGTATAAGGATGCTCTTATCAATGACGGTGTACCCATCAAGGCTATCTTCCCGGGCCGCTGCTTCAGAAACGAGGCAACAGATGCCTGTCACGAAAACACCTTCTTCCAGATGGAGGGTGTAATGGTTGACAAGGATATTTCAATCTCAAACCTTATCTATTTTATGAAGACTATGCTCTCAGAGGTATTCAAGAAGGATCTTAAGGTAAGACTTCGTCCCGGCTTCTTCCCCTTCGTTGAGCCCGGCTTTGAGCTTGACATCAGCTGTCTTATCTGTGGCGGTGAGGGCTGTCCTTCATGTAAGCACAGCGGCTGGCTTGAGCTTTGCCCCTGCGGTATGATTCATCCCGAGGTGCTCAAGGCAGGCGGCATTGACCCGGATGAATACACAGGCTTTGCTTTCGGTCTCGGCCTTACAAGACTTGTTATGATGAAATACGGCATCAAGGATATCCGTGACCTTAACTCAGGAAGACTTAAAACACTCACACAGTTTATCGACGAATAAGAAGGGAGGAGCTAAATTATGTTTTTATCAATGAATTGGATTTCAGACTTTGTTGACTTTGAAGGGCTCGACAAGCTTGAGCTTATCAAGCGCTTTTCACTTTCAACCGCTGAGGTTGAGAATGAAATTTTCTTCAAGGGCAGTGACATTTCAGGTATCGTTGTTGCCGAAATCAAAGAAATAGCAGATCATCCCGAATCAAAGAAGCTCCACCTTTTAAAGGTTGATGCAGGTGACGGTGCTCTCACAGATGTTGTCTGCGGCGCACCAAATGTAAGAGTAGGTATGAAGACCGCTTTTGCAAAGATAGGCGCAAAGATAGGCGAAATTGAAATCACTCCCAGAGCACTTGCAGGCTACACCTCCTACGGTATGTGCTGCAGTGAAAAGGAAGTAGGCATCAGCGATGATAACTCAGGTATTATGGATATCACCGAGGATGTAGCAAACGGTACCGACATCAAGGATGTATACGAGGTTGAGGATATCGTTTTCGAGGTTGATAATAAGTCCCTTACAAACCGTCCCGACCTTTGGGGTCATTACGGTATCGCAAGAGAATTTGCCGCTATTGCAGGCAGACCTCTCAAGCCTCTTGAGACTGTTGACCTTAAGAAGTACGAAAACCTTCCCAAGGTTGATATGAAGATTGAGGATCCCCTCTGTCAGAGATACTCCTGCCTTCAGGTTGAAAATATCACAAAGAATGTCAGCCCCGTAAATATGAGAATCAGACTTTTCTATTGCGGTATGAGAGGCATCAACCTTCTTGCTGACCTTACAAACTACCTTATGCTTGAAATGGGTCAGCCCATGCACGCTTTCGACTCAAGAAAGGTTGAAAAGCTCCGCATCAAGCGCTTTGATGCTCCCTTCACCTTCACTACTCTTGACGGTGTTGACAGAAATATTGACGAAAATACCCTTATGATCTGTAACGGCGACACTCCCGTTGCAATCGCAGGTATTATGGGCGGCCTTGACAGTGAAATCGTTGAGGATACCACAAGACTTACCCTTGAAAGTGCTACCTTCGACGCAGTTTCTATAAGAAAGTCAACAGTGCGTCTCGCACACCGTACTGACGCTTCTCAGCGTTATGAAAAGTGCCTTGACCCTGCTATGACAGTACCTGCTATCGCTCGCTTCGTCAAGCTTCTTACCGATATCGACTCAGGCGTTGAGGTTGTTTCCTCACTTACAGACGAGGAGGCATTCAAGTACGATACAGTAACTCTCAGCTTTGACAAATCCTTCGTTGACCGTTACACAGGTATCGAAATCGGCAACGATACAATCGTAAATACTCTCGAATCTCTCGGCTTCGGTGTTGAACTCGAAAATGATGCTTTCACCGTAACTGTACCCTCATGGAGAGCAACAAAGGACGTTACAATCAAGGCAGACATTATTGAAGAAATCACACGTATCTACGGCTACGATAACTTTGATATCCATACAACACAGAGCCCCGTTTATCCCGTACGTCCTGCAGAGGAAAAGACAGTTGAGGACAGAATCAAGGATATGCTTGTTAAGCGCTTCTCACTTCACGAGGCACATTCATACGTATGGATGTACTACGATGAATGCAAGGCTCTCGGTATTGAAATCGAGGATAACATCAAGCTTGTCAGCGCAACCAACCCCAACATTGAAACTATCAGAAAGTCAATCATTCCCACACAGCTTTGTCAGGTCAAGATAAACAACACCTACGCTCCCGATTTCGGTATTTTTGAGGTAGGCAGAGTTGTTGAAGGTCTCAGAGAGGACGGACTTTGCAACGAGAGAAAGAAGCTTGCAATCACACTCTTCTCAAAGACAAAGTCAATGGAGGCACTTTACTTCGAGCTTCGTGACATTCTTGCCACAGTTACCGGCGACCTTCGTCACCGTGAGCTTTCCTACAAGGCAATCGAAGCAACACACAGCTATGAGCATCCGAGAAACCTTAATGCAATCATTCTTGAGGGCAGGGAAATCGGTGAAATCGGTATCGTTCATCCCGTTGTTTCAAAGAAGGTTGATAAGAAGGCAAACATCGTCTTTGCTGAAATCGACGTAACAGATTTTGCAGACACCGCCTGCGGCGAAATCAAGTATGAGGAGCCCTCAAAGTTCCCCGGTATTGAAATCGACCTTTCATTTGTTACAGAAAAGTATGCTCCCGTTGGTGAGGCAATCAAGAATGCAGACTGCTCACTCATCAAGGGCGCAGAGGTAGTTGACCTTTACCGTGACGAAAACGGCAAGTCGATCACCGTAAGAATTTACTTCGCACATCCCGAAAAGACTCTTACAAGAGAAGAGGTTATGAATGTTGTAAACGGCATTATCGATGACCTTGCAGGAAAGGGAATTGAGCTTAAGAAATAATGCGCAATTCGCAATGCGCAATGCGCAATCGCGGGACAAAGCTCGGTAATCGCAAAGTAATACCCGCCATATATAAGTTGCAAAAACATATAATTAAACAGTAGGGGCGGCCATTGGCCGTCCTTGCTTTTTAGACCACAACAAAAACGACAGACAATTCACTTTCGGAAAGTCTGTCGTTTATTTCTTATTGAATTCTTCACCGTTTATCAAAAAATCGATTGAAACATTAAAATATTTGGAAAGCTTGTTGAGCATATCGAGACTCGGCTCTCGCTTGCCGTTTTCGTAATGTGAGAGTGCCTCTCGGGAGATATTCAAGTCCATAGCAACCTTTTGCTGATTGAGATTGCGACTTTTTCTTATCAGCTTCAACCCTTTCATAGCTTCACCTCTTGACATTATTGTAACAGTTTGTTACAATAAAGATGTTACAATATGTAACATTAACCTGAAAGGAGAAAAGAAAAATGAAAAAAATATTGGCAATTGTTTTATCGGCTCTTATGCTTATGTCAATTATGCCCGTGGCTTTTGCCGCAGATGAGGAATGTAAACATTGGTTCAACAACATTAACGGTGAAAGACCTAACATCCGGGAAGACGGCTACTGTTATTGTTGTAAGTGCGGTGTCAAGGGCGCCGATTTTTCTGAAGTAATTGAAGTTTGGGGCAAAGCTGTCGGAATATATTTCAGTGCTTACGATTCTAAAATTGCTTTTGATAGGGCTGATGACGTGTTTAATCTTATTGACGGTTATATTCGTGATCCCTTGGATGAGTCAGTGGATTACACAGAATGGTTGTATTTGGCTCAGATGACATCGGAAGACCAGGCAGTTGTTGATGAAATTGTCGAAAAATCAAGAAAAATTATTGATGATTTTAAAAAGGAAAATTACATCGTAATTTACGACGGAACAGAGCTTGGCTACTACTATGTTTGGACTGTTACTGCTATACAGAATAAAAACGGCAGTCTTGAATTTTCGGAAGAGTTTGAGAAAAACTTTGAGGAGAACCCGTTTGTTTATGAAGACTTGCTTAGAGATATAAGAAACGGCGAAAAAGAAATAGATGCTGATGAGTGCATTAAAAAAGGAGAAAGCTTAACATTCTTTTATAAATGTGCAATGGCGTGTACTTTCGGAAATCACCCTTGGGGCGAATACACCGAAAACGCTGACGGAAGTAAAACTGCAAATTGCACCTGCTGTGTTGCAACCGACACAATCGAAGCAGAAAAGAAGGATATTATGGATATAGTTTCCACAGACCTTGTTGAACTCATCAAAATGCTCATCGCAATTGTTAAAAGCTTTGTTGAAGCAGTAATTCTGAAATAACATCAAATATACACAAAAAGTCGTCTGACTAAAAAATCAGACGACTTAATTTTTTTATAATCAGATAAATTCAACCTGACTTGGCGGGTAGGGTTTTTATTTTTCAGCTCGCTATCCCGCGATTGCGTTACAATAGCACCAAAGGTGCAACCCTTAAACTTGCCTCTCCTGAAAGGAGAGGTGGCACCCGAAGGGTGACGGAGAGGTTCGCGCATTGCGAATTGCGCATTGATTAAAATTTCCCAAATTTTGAGAAAAGCACCGGCATCCATAAGCCCGCCTGAACGGTTCTGTGGTCAAAGCCGCACTGCTTTGCTTCCTTGGTGTCAACCCAGTCTGAGAAGCAGTTTCTGTCCTTTGTTTCTGCAAGATAGTCGCAGATACACTTTGAGAAAAGACCGATGTTTTCCTTAGTTTCATCAAGGCAGGCTGCCCAGAGCTCCCAGTCGGTTTTTGTGAAGGTGCGGCGGTAGTCGAGGGGAGTGCCGTAGGTGTTGAGCTCAACACGGTACTTCTCGCTTTCTGCCTTGTATATAGCCTTGTCGAAGAGGTTGAAGTCGAAGAGAATATCCCAAACGAGGTTGTATTTAAGGCTCCATGAATCCTTTTTGTCAACGCTGAAGGGAAGGAAGTCCTTACCTTTACCGCAGACCTCAACAAGCTCATCGGCATATTCCTTTGCTTTTGCCATATAGGCGTTTTCCTCACCGAGAAGCTCTGCAATCTTACTGTAAGCGGCAATACCCATAATTGCCTTGATTGCAAGGTTAACGTTCTTTTTGCTGTGACCTGCGAAGTCATCGGTGCAAAGCTGATTGTCAAGCACAACGCCCTTCATAATAAGGTAATCTGCCCACTTTTTAAGAGTCTCTGCATTTTCCTTAAGGAAGTCAGTATCACCCGAAACCTTGTAATATGCATATGAAAGAAGAATCATATTGCCGCATTCCTCAACGGGCATCTGGAACTGAGGCATATACATACCGAAGCGGCTACTCTTATATACTTTTCTGTAGGTATATGAGTGGGGGAGAAGATGGTTATGTACGTTAAGAGCATAAACCTGACCGTTTGCGATGGGGTATCTTCCTATATCGTGGGGAGCAAAGTCCGCCACCCAGATGGGCATGGAGGCAAATTCGAAAATACCTACGAGCATAGCCTTCACAAGCTCAGGTGTATAGAGAAGATACATCGGCATAGCAGGATAGGAAACATCAACTGTGTTTATGCAGCCGTTTGAGTGACATTCCTTTGACATATAAAGAAGCTGACCCTTGCCGTTTCTCACAAGCTTGTGAGCTGCAAGCACCTGTCTTGCAGCAGCGGTGAGAATATTCTGATAATCCTTACCGAATTTCTCACTGTCTGAGAGAATCATTTCCTGCTGCTTGAGAAGTCTTGCGAAAATATCCTCTTTGTTGTCCAGACAGTACTTCATACCCTCGTCAATGGTGCTGAATTTCTCTGTCCAAAGACCCTTGAGCTTTTCACCGAAGTATTCGATTGAATAAACGTCATCGTAGCCGATAACCGCAGTAAATGAAAGCTTATCACCGTAAACAGTACGGCTCTTGGTGCAGATGCCCTCCTTGCATACGGTGCATTCGCCGCCCATAAAGCTGTAGTAGCCCCAGTCTGCGGCAAACTCATCGCCTGAATCTCTTAAAGGCTTCTGGTCTGTGCAGCCCATTTTTACAAGACGGGTGTTTTCAAAGGAGTCAGTATATTTTGTAACCTGCTTTTTCTTGTTATAGCAAAGCTCCTCATAAGCGGTAAAGCGTACAGATATGGAATGCTCCTTATTGTCGAGAGCTTCAACCTCGGCTTCAAGAAAAGCGGCAGGAAGGCTGAGAAGATGAAGGTCACTGAAAAGGAAGGGTGACCAGGTGCGCAGTCTGAGCCTTACAGTCTTGTTTTCGAAAACGTATGTGCTTACATAGGGCTCAATTTCTTCTGAAACCTGAAGCAGAGCATCACCGTTACCGTTTCCGAGAAAGCGGTAAAGCTCCGAATCAACAGTAACTGTACCTTCTATGCGCTTTTTTGCCCCATACCAGAGACGGGTATCATCACCGCCGAGCCAATCGGTTTTTGACCATATACTGAAATGAGGATCTATTGTGACGATGGGATATGCAGGTAATTTCATAATAAAAACTCCTTTGACTTTTATTCTGTTATAAATCATATCATATCAGAAAAAATACTGCAACAATATTCGCGAAAATAATAAAGCTTACAGTCAGCTGTAAATAAAATTGCAGTATATCCGAAGCTGAGTTGGGGTCAATAAAAGGAAAACTGATGTTAAAGTTTGGTTTATAAAAAATTACCTGAAATTCAGTAAAATTTATTATAACAAAAACATATTGCTTACAAAAAATAAATAAGAGCTGTTTATAATAAGGACGTAAAATAAATAAGAAAGAGGTATTATTATGAACAAAAACGACCAGGAATTTATTGTCCAGAAAATCCGTACCGAGTATTCGGTTAAGCAGGATACAAAGCTTGATGCACTCAAGGCTCTTGACTGGAAGGTTAAAAGCCCTGCTGTAAAGCTTGCTGTTTCTGTAGGTATAGTTGCATCACTTGTTATGGGCGCAGGTATGAGCCTTGTTATGACAGATATCGGCAGTATGATAGGCGTTGAAGAGCCTATGTTGCCGGGTGTTATTATCGGTATTGTCGGCTTGCTTCTTGCGATTATAAACTATCCTGTGTATAAAAAGCTTCTTGCTTCACGCCGCAAGAAGTATGCCCCGAAAATCATTGAGCTCAGCGAAAGCATACTGAAGGACTGAGGAGAATAATATGAAAAGCTTTTTTAAAAACGCCTTTAATGATATGAAGGAAAGCGCAAAAGCACAGCACGAAGTTGATAAGGCAAATTTCGCCGCCGCTAAGTCTGAGTCCAGAGCTCAGTGGGAGGAAGCCAAAGCTAAAGGAAAACCTGAAAGCTTTAAGAAAAAGCAGGAAGAGGAGCGCGAAGCTCAGAAGGCTGAGGCAGAAAGAAGAATAGCCGAGGCAAATGAACGTATTGAAAAGGCGAAAAGATAAGCAAACCCGACGGAAAAGCTTCCGTCGGATTTTTGTTTATTTAATTTACCGTCCCACATATTTCAGCGGATTCGTTGTTGAGCCGTTGACTATAACCTCAAAGTGAAGGTGGGGACCTGTAGAGTTACCGGTGTTACCGATGCGCCCTATCTGCTGTCCCTTTGATACCTTCTGACCAACATAAACAGAAAGTGAACCGGGCTGCATGTGAGCGTATCTTGTTTTCACACCGTTACCGTGATTGATAAGAATCATATGACCGTAGCCACGGTAGCCCTTATCAACTCTTTCAACAGTACCTGAAGCGGCAGCAACAACGGGAATACCGGTTGAGCCTGAGCCGCCGACGACAATATCAATACCGCTGTGCCAGGATGACCAACCGGAAATGCTGTAGGATCTGTAGCCGTAATAGGATGAGATATGGTTAGCACCTCTTGTAGGCCATGTCCATCCGGATGAGGAACCGCCACCGCTGCTGCCTGATGAGGAGCTGCCCGTTCCGATAAGCACGATTTTGTTGACGGGCTTTTTGACGGTTTTCTGAGAGATAACTGTTGAATAGGATTCAACGCCGTCAATATAGGTAACAAGCTCTGTAACCTCACTTATGCCGTTCACACCCTCCTGAGAGGTCTTTTTTGCACCCTTCACAAGTGAGGATGTGGTCTTTTCAACGGTTTCAAAGGGTAAGCTCTGCTTTGTAATTCTTGTGCGCATGACCTTCACACGGACGTAGTTAGTCTGACGTGCAACAAGAAGTTCGGTTATCTCCTCGGGCTTGGTCAGGTCAACACCGGGGTTGAGAGCTGCAAGCTGATTATAGGTGATGCCGTATTTAGTATAGACGGATTTTACCGTATCGCCTTCGGTGAAGGTGTGGTAAACAGCCTCAGATTTCGGGTTTGAAAGAAGTGAGCGCAGAGTATATGAATCCCAGAGCAGATCGCTGTTTTCGGGATACAGACCGGAAACATATTCAATTTCCTCAACAAAAGCGACCGTAGCGGAGTTGCCTGCCTTCTTTTTATAAGGCTCGAGCAGATAATCGAAAACCGTTATGGCATCGGATTCATTTCTGACTGCGCAGAGGAATTCACCGTCGATATAAATTCCGCAGGCACGGATGTAGTTTATATCGGAGCAGGCGATGATATTTTCACTTATCATTGAAGGATTACTAAGCTCATTTACGGCAACACGAGCAACCTTATAAACAGGCTGTGTGGCAAGAGGTGATATACCGTCGTCATCTCCGGTGCTGAAAATGAGTTTCTGAGCCTCGGCTCTGCCCTCGTCAAATACCTCTTTATTCTCAATATAGCCGATAGAAACACCGTTATATAAAACCTCAAGGGCATATACGGTTGAGCCGTAGGTGTTATAGATGTTATAAAGGGCAAGGAAAATAACAACGGGGAAGGCAAGATTGACTGCGGATTTAAGCAATCGGTTTTCGCTGAAAATGAAGCTGAAGAAAGCGCCGATGTAGGAGGGCTTTTTCTTTTTTCCTTCCTTAATCTTTTTTTCTGCATTTTCTATTGCGATGACCTTTATCTTTTCAGAGAATGATGAGGGACCTTTTTTTATCAGCGTCTTCGTGCTTCTGAAAAGCTTCTTCACATTGCCGAAAATAAATTTCAGCGGGAAAAGAAGCAGGGGTGCAAGCGCTTTAAAAAGACGGGTGAAAAGATTTACTGTAACATCACCTGTAAGGAAGATAAAATCAACTGCTGCCGAAAGCAACTTTCCTATATCAATATTTAATTTTATTGAAGCTTTTTTATGCTTTTTTGAGCTGACGGGGCTCTCCAGCGGAGCTTCGGTAAGCTCATTTTCCTCTGTGGGAATAATAATTTCAAGGGCCTCCTCGTTATTGAAGGGGGCATAGACCGAGTCATCCTCGAAATAAGCATCGTTGCTGTTAAAGCTCTGACTTTCTTCCTTTTCCATAGGAATATCTGTTCTGTTTTCTTCCACGCTTTCACCTGCCTTTCATTAGCCGATTAAAAGATATTATAGCATATATTTATTATTATTGCAACTTCAGAGTGTCTTATTTAGTGGGGTAGCTGAGCTTACTTTCGTCCCAGTTTTCGAGAATCTCACACATAAGTGCGCTTTCCTTCTTTGCAAGGAATAAATCGTGGTCAAGATAGTTTCCGCATTCAATTGCCGAAACACCGGGAACCTCACCTTCAAAATCTGCACAGAAGCGAAGCGCCTTTTTGGTAAGCTCAACGGCATCAGCTTTTGGAAGAGAATCTGTGGTTATGAAATAAAAGCCTGTTCTGCAGCCCATAGGACCGAAATAGATGATTTTATCAGCAAATTCGCTGTTTCTTACATAGGTTGCAAAAAGATGCTCAAGGGTGTGAATGCCGCTGTTTTCCATAACCTTTTCAATGTTGGGCTTACGGAAGCGAAGGTCGTATGTAACTGTGTTGGCATCAGTTCTTGAAAGATACATACCCTTGGGAAGGATAGTGTGATCGATTGTGAAGCTTGCAATTTTTTCCATAATTTAAATTCCTTTCTAGTTGAGAGATAAGTTTTTATTCTGTGAAAAGAGTCTGTCCACAGCGCGGCGCAGAGCTCTGTGCTTTTCAAGGGAAAGAGTGGGATCCTCGGAGAGAATCATATCGCATGCCTTTTTTGACTGGCGTACGGTATCCATATTTTCAGTTATATCTGCAATTTTCAGATCGGGAAGACCGTGCTGACGTGAGCCGAAGAAATCACCGGGACCTCTGATTTTAAGGTCCTCGTCGGCAATAATAAAGCCGTTATTGGTTCTGCACATAATATCAAGCCTTGCCTTTGTGTCGGGTGAGTTATTATCTGAAACAAGAATACAGTAGGATTTTTCCTTGCCTCTGCCTACTCTGCCTCTTAGCTGATGAAGCTGAGAAAGACCGAAGCGGTCGGCATCCTCAATAACCATAATAACGCTGTTGGGAACATCGACACCTACCTCAATAACCGTTGTTGAAACAAGAAGCTGAATTTCGCCCTTGAGAAAATCGGACATAACCTTCTCCTTATCCTTTGCCTTCATCTTTCCGTGAAGAAGACCTACAGAATATTCGCTGAACTCACCCTCACGGAGATTTTCGTAATATTCGGTTGCGGAGGTTATATCATAATCTTCATTTTCCTCAACGGCAGGGCAGACGATATAAGCCTGAAGCCCCTTGTTCAGATGCTCACGTATGAATTTATAGAACCTTGGGCGATAGGAGGAGTCAACACGGAAGGTGTCGGTTTTCTGCCGTCCTTTGGGAAGCTCGTCAATTACCGTAAGGTCAAGGTCGCCGTAAATAATAAGCGACAGAGTACGCGGAATAGGTGTGGCGCTCATAACAAGTGTATGGGGGTCAGCGCCCTTGAAGATGAGAGTGCCTCTTTGTGAAACACCGAAGCGGTGCTGCTCGTCGGTGACAACAAGCCCCAGATTCGAAAATTCAACATCGTCGCTGAGAAGTGCGTGTGTACCTACGATTATATTGATTTCGCCGTTTCTGAGCCGTTCCTTTATTTCCTTTTTTCTTTTAGGTGTAACAGAGCCGATGAGAAGCTCTACGGTTATACCGCTTTTTTCAAAAAGTGATGAAAGGGAGGCGTAATGCTGCCTTGCAAGAATTTCTGTCGGAGCCATAAAAGCACCCTGCATACCGTTTTTTGCACTTACATATAAAAGGCAGGCAGCAACGGCAGTTTTACCGCTGCCCACATCGCCCTGGATAAGTCTGTTCATAGGTCTGCTGCCTGACATATCCTTAATAGAATCGTCAATAGCTCTTTTCTGAGCTGAGGTAAGCTCAAAGGGAAGCATAGAAATAAACTCCTGACGGCAGTCCTTTGTGATAATATGCTCAGTTTTGCGTCTGTTACGGTTTTTCAGAGCCTTCATGCCGAGCTGAAGAGTGAGAAGCTCCTCAAAAACAAGTCTTCTTCTGGCAATTTCAAGGTCCTTCGGTGAGGCAGGGAAATGTATGCTTTTCAGAGCAAACTGCTGATGGCAAAGGCTGAAAAGCTGTCTGATTTCATCGGGTATGATATCCTGCTGAGCCTTGGGCATATAAAGGTTAATAGCCTGCTTCATAATGCGCTCTGTTGTTCTTGAAGGCAGAGAAGCGGTCTGAGGATAAATAGGTCTCATAGAGCAGTCTGTGTCAAGGCTTACAACTGTAGGATTAGTCATCTCGAAGCTGCCGCGTGACAGAGTTACCTTGCCGTAAAAGATGTATTCCTTTCCCGTTTCAAGGCCTTGTGCAAGATAGACATTGTTGAAAATAGTGATATTCACTCCTGCAATACCGTCAGTGACCATAGTTTTATAAATAGTCATCCCTGCACGGATTTTATGCTCCTTCGGAGTATAGCCTACAACGGCGCTGAAGCAGTTTATGCTGTCCGGAACTATATCGCTTACAGCAACAAGAGAAGAGAAGTCAAGATAGGTACGCGGATAGAAGCGGAGCATATCCTCAAGGCAGAAAATACCGAGCTTGTTGAGAAGCTGAGCTCTTTTCTCGCCCACACCCTTGATATATTTAACAGGTGTATCCATATCCGTACCTCCTTTTTTCATTAAGTGTTCAGAATCAGTTTGTGAATATAAATTTGTTCACTCAGCTGATTATTTCCCAGGAGCTTACATTCATAAAGGGCTCGTATTCGGTTACGGTACCCTCGTAGGTGAACTCTCTTGAATAATATGCCATACCGTCTCTGTAGCAGATGGGGATAAAGGGCCTTGCTGAATCAAAAACCTGAGTGAAGGTTGAAATATCAGCCGTGCCTGCTCTGAAATCCTTATAGGAAGCGGCAACGGTGGATGTGCTGTCGATTCCGTATGAAACCTCGCCGCCCTCTGAGAAGAAGCAGCCAAGATTCATGTCTGCCGAAAGTCTGACTTCACCGATGTAAAGGTCATATTCTCCGTTTTTGAGAGCACTGATATAATCCTCGTAGCTGAGAACGGAAAGAGTGGTGTCAATACCTAAGGAATCAAGGGTCTCTTCAATGATTTTTGCACATTCAGTTCTCTGCTCTGATTCCTCGTTGACGATAATTCTCATCTCAAGGAATTCGAAATCCTTTGAGCGGTATTTGTTGTTTTCGTATGCGTAGATATATCCGCTCTCTTCAAGCACACTCTGAGCTGTTACCGCAGACGGTTCAGCCGGCTCAAAGGAGAAGCCATTCATAACATACCAGTCAGGGTTGAAGGGTGTGGGGCAATAGCGAGACATACCGCCGAAGACAGTATCGCATATTGCTTTCGGGTCAACGGCAAGATTAACGGCTTTTTTAACCGCTTCGTCGGAAAGGGCGGCAGAATTACAGTTGAAGCCCATAAAAACAAGGTTATTCATAGGCGTCTGAATCATATTTGCACCTATTTTGGTGTATTCACCGTCGGTAAGGTCGTCGAAGAAGTAAGCAAGGTCGCCGCTCTGAAGAAGATAAAGCTCGCTGCTTTGTGAGGTGACCGGCTCAAGACGGATGATTTCCGTGGTCATAGTCTCATTACGGGTGTTGCTTGCGTTAGATTTGAGAAATCTTCCCTTGGGGTCCTGCTGAATAACATATCTTCCGCTGCCTACAGGGAAGTCGCCTTCAGCTGTGCCTGACTGCACAATAGGGAAGGTCAGCACGCTTTCGGCAAAAATATCCGCATCGGTCAGGTTGAAAATAACGCTGTCACCGACAGCAGAAGCAAAGGCTACATTCTGAAGCCTTGCAGAATAAAAGCTGCTCTGCTTAGCAAAGTTAAAGGAATAAACAACATCGTAGGTCGTAAGTGGAGTGCCTGTGGAGAAAGCAAGCTCACTTTTGATTTTTACGGTAAGGGCTGAGCCGTCCTTTTCCGCACTTTCGGCAATAAGAGGTATGGCTGAATAATCCTTATCCGTTATATAGAGGGAATCATAAACAAGCGTAGCGAGGCTTCTGTTCAACGGGCTGTCTGTAATAAAGGGGTTGAGGGATTTTTCCTCATAATAGCCCAGAGTGATATTTCTTTCTATGGGAGCCTCTGTGGTTTCAGCCTCTGTGGTTTGAGTGATTTCGGGCTCCTGCTTTCTTTTGCCGCAACCGAAAAGGGTCAGGACAAGACACAGAGCCAGAATGACACATATATATTTTTTCATTCCTGATCAGTCCTTATTATGAAATACGTACCGATTCAACTGCCGTACATTTTCCGCTTTTTTCATCAACAGTAAAAATACAGCCGTTTATCATACATTCCCCGTTTGCCGCATCAAAGCGTACGGGCATATTGGTCATAAATTTTTCTATTATCAGCTCTTTTTTAACACCGAGAACGCTGTTTTCAACACCGCACATACCTGCATCGGTAATATATCCTGTGCCGCCGGGGAGAATTCTCTCATCGTTTGTCAGCACGTGGGTATGAGTGCCGAAAAGAGCAGATATTCTGCCGTCGAGGTAATAGGCAAGAGCCTGCTTTTCTGAGGTTGCCTCTGCGTGAAAGTCAACAAGGATAATATTTGTTTTTCCTTCAATTTCCTTAAGGGCTCTGTCAGCAGCATAAAAGGGATTTTCAAGGCTTTCCATAAGCATGGTGCCCATAAGATTGATAACAGCAACCGATGCTCTTCCCATATCCACAACCGCCACACCTCTTCCCGGGTTGGAGGAGGGGAAGTTATAGGGTCTTATGATGAATTCACTTTCATCAAGCAGGTCATAGACCTCCTTACGCCTGAAAATATGATTTCCGGTTGTTATGAAATCTGCACCGCTGGTGAAAAGCTCCTGAGCGGAAAGGGGAGTAATACCGTTGCCTGCGGCTGAATTCTCACCGTTGACTATGCAGAAATCAATAGCCTTGAGCTTTTTGAAGGCGGGAAGCTTTTTTCTTAAAAAACGGCATCCGATGTCACTTACAACATCGCCGAGGACAAGAATGTTCATTTTTTACCTCTTTCAATCGTTAAGATATTCGCTGATGTCAAAATCGTCATCGTTAGGATAATAGTCCCATCCGTCGTAGTAGTTGCCCTTTGCTTCCTCCTCGGGAAGAGAGGGGATTTCTCTTACTGCCTCAAGCTTTCTGCCCGACATCCAGAGAAAGTGGGATGCAAGAAGGGTGTATCCGCAGCCTGAAGGGGTCAGCCACTCGGTAGCAGAGGCCTCGGGAATTGCAAAGTTGGCAAGTATAGTTGAAATAACGCCGCCGTGAGTGACAATTACAACATTGTCGCTGCCTGTTTTGATTATACCGTCAACAATCTGTGAAAAGGCGGTGCATACTCTTGAGGTGAACTCTTCGTTTGTTTCACCGAAGGGTGGAGCAACTCCCTCTTCACCTCTTATCCATCTGTCAAAAAGCGGCTGCTTTTCGTGAAGTTCATCGGCAGTTCTGCCCTCAAATTCACCGAAGTTATATTCGGTCAGCGCATCAATAACAACGGGCTCAGCATCGGGATAAATAAGCTTTGCTGTTTCAAGGCATCTTTTAAGCGGTGAAGAAAAGACGAAATCTGCCTGAGGGTAGATATAATCCCTTTTAAGCTCATTAAGCTGGTCAATGCCCTGAGCGCAGAGAGGTGAATCGGTATGACCTGCATAAACACCTCTGAGGTTATCCTCTGTGAGGGAATGTCTTATCAGATGAATTTTGTATGTTTTCATAGAAATATTACTCCATTATAAATATATTATTTTTTATTATAACTCAAATTAATAAGAATTTCAATAAAAATAGAAATTGATTTGCAAAAACAGAGGTGCTGATGTATAATAAAACGGAGAACAGCAGGGAGGAAAGAGTATGCTTAACTTTATCATAGGAGAAAAAGGCAGCGGCAAAACTGCGGCAGCCCATAATATCATCGGTGAAGCGGCAAAAAAAGGCGAAAAGGTTATGCTTGTTGTGCCAAGACAATTCAGCTTTGAAAGCGATAAAAGCATACTTTCCCTTCTCGGACCGCGCCTTGCTAGTGAAATTGAGGTTTTATCCTTCAAAAGGCTCTGCGATGAAACCGTTGAAAAATACGGCAGACAGAATCTTCCCCTTGCAACTGCAGGAATAAAAAATATTCTTATGTCCCTTGCTCTTGAGGCTGTGAGTGAAAGCCTCAGCGTTTTCGCTTCTCATAAAAACGATATCGCGCTTTGCAGAAAAATGCTTCTGAGCATAGGTGAGATAAAAAATTCAGGCGTTTCACCCGAGGCACTTACCGAATGTGCCGACAGAATGGACGACAGCATACTCAGTGCCAAAATGAAGGAAACCTCTCTGATTTATTCAGCCTACGAAAGCCTTCTTTCAAAAAGCTTTTTTGATGAAGCAAACCTTCTTTGCTATATGGCAGATGTGCTTTCGAAAACCGATTACTTCAAGGACAGAATCATTGTTATTGACGGCTACTCGGATTTCAGCTACGGTGAGCTGAGAATGATTGAGCAGATGCTTATAAAGGCAAAGCAGGTATACATAACTCTCTGCATAAGAGATGAAAAGGATATAAGCGACCTTAGTCCCTTTGCGGTTGTTTCAAAAACAATGAGAAGACTGAGACTTCTTGCAGGCAACAACGGTGTTAAAACCGCACCCACAACAGTCACACACAGAAAAGAAGGCGGCAGGAAGGATTTAGACTATCTCGACAAAAACATTTTCCATCCTCTGAGCCGACCCTTTGAGGGGAAGTGCGAAAATATCACCGTTACTGCCGCAAACACACTTTCCGACGAATGTGATGCGGTGGCAAGAAAAATAAAGTCCCTTATCCGTAAGGGCGAATACCGCTGCAGAGACATAGCCGTAGTGTTCAGAAGTGCGGATAGCTATGAAAAGCAGATCAAGCTTTCCTTCAGGAAATACGGAGTACCGGTTTTCGAGGATAAGCGTCAGCCGGTGTGGAATCAGCCTCTTATCTGCCTTGCTGCAAATCTTCTTGATATATGCAGCTCGGGCTTCAGCAGCGACAGCATTTTCAGATACCTTAAAACGGGGCTTACATCCTTTGACAGTCAGGATATTGCCGAAACGGAAAACTATGTTTACGCCTGGGATATTGACGGCACAAAATGGCTCTCTCCCTGGACTGATAATCCTGACGGTTTCGGTGTTGAAATGAATGGTGAAAGGCAGGAAAGACTTGCCTTTATTGAAAATATGCGTAAAAGCATCGTTACGCCTATAGAAAAATTCAGAAATGCCTGTGCAGAAGCATCGGGCAGAGAAATTGCAGAAAAGCTTTATTATTACCTTACACAAAACGGTATTGATGAGGCTTTGAAAAGCTATGCCCTGAGCCTTGAAGAAAGGGGCATGACCGAGCTTGCTCTCGAGCAGGAGCAGGTATGGGATTTCCTTATGGAGGCTCTTGATGAAATTGCAGGAGCAATCGGTGAAAAGAAAGTGTCAATGAAAAGATTTTCCGAGCTTTTCGCCCTTTGCATACAGAGCAAAACTCTCGGCAAGATTCCCGACGGCTTTGACGAGGTAACCGTATGCCCTGCCCAGAGAGTGCTTACCAAAAATGTCAGGGTTATCTTCGCAGTAGGTATGAACAGCGATGTTTTCCCCTTAAAACAAAGCGATTCGGGCATTTTCTCACAAAGGGAAAAGGTAAAAATTGCACTTAACGGCATTGAGAGCATGAACGACAGTAAGGAGCGGGTGCTTTTTGAAAGATTTCTTGCCTATAATACTCTTTGTTCCGCAACGGAAAAGCTTCATCTAAGCTATTGCCTTTCGGATGCGAAGGATAAAACTATGACAAAAAGCGAATATATCGAAGCCGTTGAGGGTATATTCCCTGACCTTGAGGAAAGATATTCAGCCTTTGACAGTATAGACGAGCTTATTGAAAGTGAGCAGTCCGCCTTTGAAATTATGGCAAAAAGCTGGAAGAAAAAGGACCCGAAGTCAGGGGCGCTGAAGGCATATTTCAAAGGTAAAGAGGAATATAAGGGAAAAATTGAAAGTCTTGAAAGAGCCGTGGGAAAAAAGGAACTTGGTTTTGAAAACAGCAGAAACGCTCTTGAATTTTTCGGAAGAAACCTTTATTTTTCAGCTTCTCAGCTTGACGTTTATTCTGATTGCCCCTTCCAGTATTTCTGCCGATACGGTCTTCGTGCAAAGCCCCGTCTTAAGGCTAAGTTTGACCCTGCACAGACAGGCACGGCTATTCATTACATTCTTGAAAAGCTGCTGAAAAAATATAAGGGCAGACAGTTCCTTGAGCTTACCTCCAATGAGCTTGACTGTGAAATCAGCACTCTTCTCAGGGAATATATGAACACCTCCCTTTCAGGTGAGGAAAACAAAACCGAACGCTTCAACTATCTTTATTACCGTATGCACAAAATCATAGCGGATATTGTTTCACGCCTTACGGGTGAGTTTTCCGAAAGTGATTTTGAGCCCTGTGATTTTGAGCTTGATATATCTCGTGAGGGAGATGTGAGACCCTTCAGTGTTGCGCTCAGCGAGGGCAAGGCGGAGTTTTTCGGCATAATAGACAGAGTTGATAAGCTTGACCTTGAGGGTAGAAGATACATCAGGGTTGTTGACTATAAAACGGGTCCCAAGGATTTCAGACTCAACGATGTTATGAACGGCATAAATATGCAGATGCTTCTTTACCTTGTGAGTATATGGAGAAACGGAAAGGGCTTTTATGAGGATATTACTCCTGCAGGTGTGCTTTATTTCCCCGCCAAGATAGAAGCAATGAAAAGCGACAGAGAGCAAAGTGCCGAGCAAAGGCAGGCATCAAGACACAAAAACCTTAAAATGAAGGGTCTTCTTGTGGATAACGAAGAGATAATCCGCAGGATGGATAAAAGCGGAGCAGGCATTTTTCTGCCCGTTGAGTTCAAGGCGAAAAGCGGCGAGCTTAAGGGTAAGTTCATAAGCCTTGAAACTCTCTCAAAGCTTGGAAAGCATATGGATAACATAATAAAGCAGATGGGTGAAAGCCTTCACAGCGGCAAGGTGCCTGCCCATCCGCTTATGGGCAGCGGACATACGAGAACCTGTGAATTCTGCGATTATGCTGACGTATGTATGACCGAAAAGCCACGTTACAGATATATTGAGCCTATGAATCATACAGACTGCATAAAAAAGCTTGAAGAGGAGGGAAATGATGAGCAGGAACTGGACTGAACAGCAAAAGGATGCCATAAAAGCACGTAAGGGCTCGGTGCTTGTGTCTGCGGCGGCAGGCTCAGGCAAAACCGCAGTTCTTGTTGAGCGTGTTATTGAGCGTATAACCGATCCGGAAAACCCCACTGATGCAGACAGACTTCTCATTGTTACCTTCACAAAGCTTGCGGCAGGGGAAATGAGAGACAGAATATCGAAGGCCGTTTCCGCACTTATAAAAAAAGACCCGGGCAACAGCAGACTTATCAATCAGCAGACTCTTCTTGCCAATGCGAAAATCTGCACCATTGACAGCTTCTGCTCAAGCCTTGTAAAGGAAAATTTTGAGCTTCTGGATATTTCACCCGATTTCAGAACTGCTGATGAGGGTGAGCTTGCCGTTATAAAAAAAGAAGCAATGGATAAGGCTCTTGAATATATGTATGAAAGCGCCGGCAAAGCATTCAGAGACCTTGTTGAGCTTCTTATGACAAGCACCAACGATACACCTGTTGAAGAGGCTGTGGAAAAGCTTTATGAAACCTCAAGATCCTTTTCCTTCCCGGAAAAATGGCTGGACAGCCTTGCTGAAAGCTACGACAGCAGCATAAATGTCAAAGATAGCCCATGCGGAAGACTTCTTCTTGAAAGGGTGAAGCAGGCAACGCAGTACAGTCTCAGGCTTTTTGACCGTGTGCTTGAAGGCATAGCAGGTGATGAGGAGCTTGAAAAGATATTTCTCAATGCGGTCAGCACAGACAAGGCCCAGTGCGAATATATTCTTTCATCTCTTGAGGAAAGCTCGTGGGATCTTATCAGGGCGGCAGTTGACCGCTTCAGCGCTGCAAGAAGAGGAAACGCCTCAAAGGAGCTTAAGGAAGACCCTCAGTTCAATTATCTTCTTAATTTGAGAACTGTCGGTGTGGACAATATGAAGGATCTGAACGGCATACTCTGCAGCAACGATGAAAACTACAGAGACGATGTGCTTTTCTTCAGAAACATAATTGCAAGCCTTGTTGAATGTACAAAGGTATTCTCAGAAAAATACACAGAAATAAAAAAGAGCAGAAAGCTTGCAGATTTTTCAGATATAATGCATATGGCTCTCTCGCTTCTGGTAAGAAGCAAGGGTGATTCCTGGGAAAGAACAGAGCTCGCCCGAAGAATAGCCGAATGCTACGATGAAATACTTATAGACGAATATCAGGATACCAATGCGGCTCAGACCATGCTTTTCACCGCCGTTTCAAGGGACAATCTTTTCAGGGTAGGTGACGTGAAGCAGAGCATTTATTCCTTCCGTCAGGCAATGCCCGAAATATTTATGTCTCTTAAGGACAGTCTTGATATTTATGACAGGCAGAAGGATAATTATCCTGCAAAAATTATTCTTGCAAATAACTTCAGAAGCCGTAAGGGCGTAACCGATATTATCAACTTTATTTTTGAGCAGATAATGAGCAGGGAAAGCGGCGATATTGACTATAACGGTGAGGAAAGACTTGTTGCAAGTGCCGCCTACTGCGAAAAGACTGAGCCGTCGGCAGAGCTTCATCTTATCAACCTTGAGGCTCTCTCCGAAACAGAAAAAACAACCCACGAATATCAGGCGGAATATATCGCGAAGCTGATAAACCGAATGATAGCCGAGGGCTATACCGTAAAGGATAAAAACGGTGAAAGACCTGTCAGCTACGGTGATTTTGCAGTGCTTATGCGCTCACTCAGCTCAGGCAAGGGCGTTACCTATGCCGATGTTTTCAGAAAAGAGGGTATACCCTGCTTCACCGAGGTTTCAGATTCCTTCCTTACCTCGGGCGAGGTTGCTCTTGTGCTGAATATGCTCAGAATTATAGATAATCCCAAGCAGGATATACCTCTTCTGAGCGTGATGATGTCTCCTGTTTTCGGCTTCAGCGTTGACGATGTGGCGCTTATCAAAAAGAAAAACCGCCGTTCAAGCGTATATTCCTGCCTTCTCGAGAAAAGAGCCGACGGTGACAGAAAGTGTGAGGAATTCCTTTCTGCATTGGCCTTGTGGCGTTCTATGAGTATATGTCTTCCCGTAGGAGAGCTTATCAACGGCATATATGAGGAAAGAGCTCTGCTGTCAGTTTTTGATGCTGTGGACAGCTCGGGAATGAAAAGGGCAAACCTTATGCTTCTTCTCGACTATGCGGCAACCTATGAAAAGTCAGGCTATACGGGTCTTTCCGGCTTTATACGCTTTATTGACCGCCTGAGCAGCCAGAAGCAGGATCTCAGCGGTGCGCTCAACTCCTGCCAGAATGCGGATGTTGTGAAGATTATGACCATACATAAGTCAAAGGGTCTTGAATTTCCCGTATGTATTCTGGCAAACTGCGCCGGCAGATTCAACAAGCAGGATGAAACTCCGAATCTTATACTCAACAGAAAATACGGTGTTGCAATAAGACGCCGTGATACAGAAACCTTTGAGCAGTTCAGCAGTATTCCTCATAAGGCTGTGAGCCTTGCCGTTCATCAGGACAGCATAAGTGAGGAGCTGAGGGTGCTTTATGTTGCTCTCACAAGAGCTGAAGAAAAGCTTATTATGGTTCACGGGGACAGAAATCTTTATGATTCTGTTTCAAAATACGGTGTTGACCTTTCAGCAGAAAGCAAAAGATTATCCTCTTATTCGGTAAGCGGTGCAACAAATTACGGTCAGTGGATAATAACTGCACTTTTAAGGCATAAGGATGCTGCCTTTATCAGAGAGCAGGCAAATCTTGACGAAAGCTTTGTTCTTCCCTGTGATTCTCCGCTTAAGGTGATTGTCAGCGATGTTTCAACGGATGAAGCTAAGACTGAAAGTGATAAAACAACCGAAGCAGAGGACAGAGATTTTCTTGAGCTTGTAAAGGAAAGGGCTGAATTCCGATATAAATATGAGGCTCTTTCAGGTATAAATATGAAAAGAACCGCATCCTCCGTTGACAGAGGAACAATTGATACGGAATATTTTGCTTCCTCAAGACCTGCATTTTTATGTCAGGGCGGACTTACGGGCGCCCAGAAGGGTACTGCAACCCATCGCTTTGTTCAGTTCGCCGATTACAGACGTGCAAGGCTCGACCTTGAAGCTGAAATCAGAAGACTCACAGAGAAGGGTATGCTCACAACACTTCAGGCGGATGCAATCAACCGCCTCACAGTAAAAAGCTTCCTTGAAAGTGACCTTGCAGAAAGGATTCTTTCTTCACCTGAGGTGCTCAGGGAAAAACGGTTTATTATCGAGGTGCCCATAAGTGAGATTTATGAGGGTGTGGAGCAGTTCAGCGATGAAAAGGTGATGATTCAGGGTGCCTGCGACTGTGCCTTCGAGGAAGAGGGCGGTCTTGTGGTGATTGACTATAAAACAGACCTTATAGATGATGAGGAAATCTTCAGAGAGAAGTACCGTTCTCAGCTTATGCTTTATAAAAAAGCCCTTGAGCTCTGCACGGAAAAACCTGTCAGAGAAACTCTGCTTTATTCCTTCCATCTGTCAAGGACAATTGAGGTAAAAGAAAAAATTTGAAAATAAAATCAATAATTTTCAAAAAAATGTTGATTTTTCATTTTCTCTGTGATACAATACCTTGCGTTAATGTAAATAATAATGTCCGAAAGAGGTGACACATAATGAAAAGCGGTATCCATCCCAACTACGAACAGACAGAAGTAAAGTGCGCTTGCGGTGCTGTTATTACAACAGGCTCCACAAAGAAAGACATGCGTGTTGATATTTGCTCAAACTGCCATCCCTATTTTACCGGTAAGCAGAAGCTTGTAGATACAGGCGGACGTGTAGACAAGTTCAACAAGCGTATCAACCTTGCAAAGAACAAATAATTCGCTTTATTTAAAGAATTTAGACGGTGCAAATTTTTTGTTCCGTCTTATTTTCATTTCGGCAGGAAAGGAGACGGAGCCATGGCAAGCTATAAAACCGTTAAAAATGAATCCGCTGATGAATTCATAACAAAAAAATCACGCTTCATCGGCTATGTCAGGCCGGTCAGAACCGTAGAGGAGGCTACTGCCTTTATCTCGGAAATTAAATCAAAGCATTGGGATGCCACACATAATGTTTATGCTTACAGCCTGAGAGAGGGTCAGATAAAGCGCTTCAGCGACGACGGTGAGCCCTCAGGCACAGCGGGAATGCCTGCTCTCGATGTTTTAATCAAGCAGGATGTTGTTGACTGCTGTGTTGTTGTTACAAGATATTTCGGCGGCATAATGCTCGGTGCAGGCGGACTTGTCAGAGCCTATTCCCACGGCTCAAAAATTGCCCTTGATGCAGGTCAGGTTATAACTATGTCCCTTTGCAAAATCGTAAGCGTTAAAAGTGACTATAATTTCTACGGCAGGCTTGTGCCTCTTATCTGTGAGGAGGGCGGCATAGTGGAGGATACGGTTTTTACCGATGCGGTTGAGGTTTTATTCCGCATACCTGAGGAAAAGCTTCCCTTTTTCGAGGCAAGGCTTACAGATGTTTCCTGCGGAAAATTTTCCTGCAGCGTAATTGACGAAAAATATTGCGAAATATAAATTTTTTGAAAATAAGAGGGGAAAACCGAATTTTTGCGTATATAAAATTAAAGAAAGTCAGTAAAAGGTATTTTTATGCCTTAAGGGGTGTCAGCTATGTCGGAAATCAGGCAAAGAACTCTTGAAAATGAAAAGAAGACAATTTCTCCCTACGGAATGCTCTGCAGCGAAACAAGAGGCAGAAAAATCTATGAGCCGGAGTGCCCTGTGAGAACTGCCTATCAGCGTGACAGAGACCGTATAATTCATTGTGCGGCTTTCCGCCGTCTTATGCACAAAACCCAGGTTTTTCTTTCTCCGGACAGCGACCATTACAGAACAAGACTTACCCATACTCTCGAGGTTTCTCAGATTGCAAGGACCATAGCCGTAGGCTTAGGTCTCAATGAAGATCTGACCGAAGCAATTGCCCTTGGTCACGATTTGGGACATACTCCCTTCGGTCACGCAGGGGAAAGGGCTCTCAATGAGGTTTTTCCCGATGGCTTCAAGCATTATGAGCAGAGCCTGAGAGTTGTTGATATGATAGAAAACAAGGGCAAGGGACTTAACCTTACCTATGAAGTCAGAAACGGCATAGTCTGTCACACAAGAGGTGAAGAGGCAAAGACTCTTGAGGGCAGAATAGTCAAGCTTGCAGATAAAATTGCCTACATCAACCACGATATTGACGATGCCCTCAGAGCAGGCGTTATATCTGAAGGCAATCTGCCTGCCGAAACAAAAAGATATCTCGGCGAAACAAAAAGTCAGCGTATAGATACCCTTGTTTCCTCTGCGATAGAAAACACCCGTGGTGAGGTTACTCTTGACAGAGATGTGCAGAGTGCCTTTGATAATCTTCACGAGTTTATGTTTGACAGGGTGTATACAAATCCCGTATGTAAAAGTGAAGAGGGTAAGGCTATGGCGATGATTCAGCGTATGTATCGCTTTTTTGAAGAAAATCCCAACGAGCTTCCAAATGAATTCATAGAAATTGCCTGGCGTGACGGAGCACAGCGTGCCGCCTGCGACTATATTGCAGGTATGAGCGACTCCTACGCACTTAAGGTTTACAGTGACTACTTTATACCAAACGGCTGGAGCAAGTAAAACAATGCGCAATGCGCAATTCGCAGAACCCTCCCGTCACCCTTCGGGTGCCACCCTCCCTTTCAAGGAGGGCAAGGCTGAGGTAGCTCCTACGGAGCACTACAACGCAATCGCGGGCAAACTTCTGTGTAAACGGCAAAAAAGGATGCCGCCGAGTCAGGTCTGTTGAATTTTGATATTTTTGATTTGACATAACTGATACAATAAAATACTAATCGGGAAGTTAAATTCGGCGGCAAATGGTTTTCCGATAAATAACTTTATCCCGCGATCGCGCATCGCGAATCGGGAATCGCGAATTGTAGAGAAAGGAGACAAGATTATGGCTCAGCGTTTTTCAGATGAGTTTCTCACAGAGCTTCATATGCGTTGCGATATTGAGCAGACCATATCCTCATATGTTCAGCTTAAGCGAAGAGGAAAAAACCTTGTGGGTCTTTGTCCCTTTCACAATGAAAAAACACCGTCCTTTACCGTTTACCCCGACAGTCAGAGCTATTACTGCTTCGGCTGCGGCGCCGGCGGTGAGGTAATCAATTTTATAAGAAGAGCCGAAAACCTTGATTTTACCGAGGCGGTCAGATTCCTTTGCGACAGATATTCCCTTGTTATGCCTGCAGACGGCTATGACGATTCTATGGCAGTCAAGCGTAAGAGGATGTATGAAATAAACAAGGAAGCGGCAAGGTTTTTCAACAGCTGTCTTTTCTCGGAAAAGGGTCGGGAGGGGCTTGAATATTTCAAGTCCAGAGGCTATAAAAAAAGCACCCTGATAAAATTCGGTATGGGCTATGCTCCCAATGAATGGAGGGCGCTTCTCACTCACTTAAGAGAAAAGGGTTATTCCTACGAAGAAGCCTACGAAGCCAATCTTGCAAACAAGAGCGAGAAAAACGGAAAGGTGAGCTTTTACGACTCTTTCCGCAACCGTGTTATGGTACCTATTATTGATGCCAGAGGAAATGTGGTTGCCTTCGGCGGCAGAGTGCTTGACGACAGCAAGCCCAAGTATATCAATACATCGGATACTCTGGTATATAAAAAGAGCCTTGGCGTTTTCGGACTTAACTTTGCAAAAAATACCAAGGATAAAAGCCTTATTCTTGTGGAAGGCTATATGGATGCCATATCCCTGCATCAGGCAGGCTTTGACAATGCGATTGCATGTCTCGGAACAGCACTTACAAGTGAAATGGCACACCTTCTTTCACGGTATGCCGATGAAATCATTCTTTCCTACGATGCCGATGAAGCAGGGCAGAAGGCGACACAGAGAGCAATCGGTATTTTCAATTCAATCGGTATGAAAATCAAGGTTGTGCATCTCAGCGGCGGCAAGGACCCGGATGAAATACTTAAAAAATACGGCCCCGAAAGATTTCAGAGCCTTATTGACGGTGCGGCAAACGATATTGAGTTTGCTATTGTACGTCTGAGAAATCAGTATGACCTTCAGACAAGCGACGGAAAGATGAAATTCCTTGAAAAAGCTGCTGAGGTGCTTGCAGCGCTTCACAGTAAGATTCCTCAGGAAATATATGCTTCAAGGCTTTCCGAGGAGCTGGGTGTCAGCAAGCAGTCCATTCTTACAAGGATCGGACAGCTTGAAAGAAGAAACACCTCGGGTGAAAGAAAAAAGTATTTCAATAACATTCAGCAGCAGGCACTTGCGGCAAACAACAAGGAAGCCTTGTCGGGCGGTACTGATATAAAAACCGTCAAGGCGGAGCAGATGCTTATTGCGGCGCTGATGAGAAATCCTGAGTTTTACGACAGGATGAAGGACAGCGTAAGCGCTGAGGATTTTACCGTAAGCGACCACGCTGTGATATTCTCCGCTATAACGGAGAAAATAGCCGAGCAGAGAATGCTTGAGCTTACGCTTTTTGCACAGCAGCTTACGGCGGAGCAGATGAATCTTCTGGTAAGGATATGCAAGCAGAGCGAAGGTCTGCTTTTCAGTCTTCAGGTCTGTGCCGACTGTGTGAAGACAATGCGTGAAGAAAAACAAAAGGTGCCATCCTTTGAAAATATGTCTGATGAGGACTTTGCGGCACTTTTCAAAAATAAAAAATAAAACTATTTACAATACAGAAAGGCAAGGAAGTTTTATGGAAAATCAAGAAAAAAATGCTTTATTAAAAGCGCTTATCGACAGAGGCATTGCATCAGGTAAGCTCAATTCAACAGAGATTGATACCGTGCTTGTTGAAGCTGATGTTGATATGGAAGAAATGGAAAAGGTATATGCCAAGCTCGAAGGCTACGGTGTTGAAATTGTTGACGACTTAAGTGACGAGATTCTTGACTCTATTTCCGTTGATATTGACCTTCCCAAGGATTATGACGGTGCAGTTATGACTGCAGGCGATGCCAAGAGCGTTATCGACGACCCCGTTAAGGTTTATCTTAAGGATATAGGCAGAGTACCTCTTCTTTCACCTGAAGAGGAAATCGACCTTGCTATCCGTATTGCAAACGACGATAAGGAAGCAAAGGAAATCCTCACAAAGGCAAACCTGCGCCTTGTTGTTTCAATTGCAAAGAGATATGTGGGCAGAGGCATGATGTTCCTTGACCTTATTCAGGAGGGTAACCTGGGTCTTATCAAGGCAGTTGACAAGTTCGACCATACCAAGGGCTTCAAGTTCTCAACCTATGCAACCTGGTGGATAAGACAGGCTATTACAAGAGCTATTGCCGATCAGGGCAGAACTATCCGTATTCCCGTTCATATGGTAGAAACAATAAACAAGGTCAAGAAGACAAGCAATATGCTTCTTCACCGTGACGGCAGAGATCCTTCACCCGAGGATATTGCAAAGGAGCTTAATATGCCCACCGATAAGGTACGTGACATCCTTCGTATTTCACAGGAGCCCGTATCCCTCGAAACACCCATCGGTGAAGAGGAAGACAGCCATCTTGGTGACTTCATTCCCGATGAGGATGCACTTTCACCTGCAGATGCAGCAGCAATGACCTTCCTTAAGACAAAGGTCAACGAGGTTCTTGAAACTCTCACCCCGAGAGAAGCAGAGGTACTCCGTCTTCGTTTCGGTCTTCGTGACGGCACACCCCAGACTCTTGAAGAGGTTGGTAAGGCATTCAACGTTACAAGAGAGCGTATAAGACAGATTGAAGCAAAGGCGCTCAGAAAGCTTCGTCACCCCTCAAGAAGCAAGCACCTTAAGGACTTATAATTAAAATCTTACAAGAGGGCGGCGTTTCCGTCCTCTTGTATTTTTTTTTGCATTGTGTTATAATAATTTTGTTCTTGAAAAGGAGGGACAATGTTATGAAAAAATCAAAAATAATTATCGCAGTTGTTGCAGTGCTCGTTGTTGCAGTCATAGCCGCTGTTGCTGTACCTTTACTTATGGAAGAAAAGGTGCCCGAGGGTATGGTAAAGGTATGGCTTATTGAATCCAGCAAGGATAGCTCAGGCTACGGTGAGGTTTACGAATATGATGAAGAAGGAAACCTTACCTCAATGCTTAACTATAGATCGGGAGAGCTTGACTACAGGTTCAACTATGATAAAAACGGTAATGTCATTGAGGAAATATATTATAGTGATGAAGAAGTATGTCAGTTAACAGAGTTTGAATTTGACAGCGACGGTAAGTATTTGGGTGAAAACTGGACATTGGATGGCGAATGGTGGGCAACCAGCGAATGCGTATATGACGAAAAGGGTGTTCTTGTTGAAATTAAGTACGCTCATCAGAATGGTGCTGAAGGCACTAAACGCTATGTGTATGATGACAAGGGAAGACTGATTGAAAAGCATGATAATGAAGACGGCCTGTATTATTCCTGTGATTATGACGAAAGTGGTAACCTTGTAAAAGAGGTCCATTTTACAGAGGGTAAGGAAGATCACCGTTACGAATATAAGTACGATGAGAAAAATCAGATTACCGAAAAGGCAACCTTTGAAGACGGCACTATAGATCAGCGTGATACCTTTGAGTATGATGCCGAGGGCAGAATAATTAACAAAAAGAAGTATTCCTTTTATGAAGGTGAACATGTCTATTACGAAAAGATAAACGAATACGACGAAAACGGAAGAAAGCTTTCAATGAAGGAAATCGATGAAGACGGTACGTCCCTGACAAGCTTCGTTTATGACAAAAAGGGCAGACTGTCAAAGATAGATTTTCCGAGTGATTCAGGCTTGGATGATATAAAATGTAAATATACATACGTTATCGTTACACCCGAGCAGGCAGAAAAACTTGAAGCCGAACAAAAGAAAATTTATGACGAGCTTGTGTATGACGACGAAACAATTATCGACTGATATTTATCCCGAACACAAAAACAACCCTCTCTTACCTTTACGGCAGGAGAGGGTAAATTTATTATATCAGCCCTGAAATGCCGTAAGGCATTTCCCTGACTACTGACTACCGGCTACTGGCTACTGACTACTCACACGCCCTTTTCGTCAAAATCAAATACGGTCTGAAGGGCAATATCGATTACCTTTTCGATTGTCTCGGGAACAAGAATGTCCGCTGTGTCACGTCTTGTGTGGTAGTAATCTGCAGGAGCCGGGTCCATAGCAACGAAGGATGCGGCAGCGATACCTGCCTGAGAAGCGGCAGCGGCATCAGTTGAGCCGAGGGGGATTGCGCCTATTGGTACGTCCTTGCCGCACTTTTCTGCAGCCTTTTTAAGAAGGTCGCAAACACGCTTGTCGTTTTTGACCATACCTGTCATATCTCTTTCATAAATCATCATATAATCTTCGTCACGGATTGTGTCAAAGCCGATGAAGATAGTTTCAACGTCATCTTTTTTGTATTCGGGGTGAGCCTCAAAGAATGCCTTTGAGCCGCGAAGACCGCATTCCTCACCGCCTGCAAGAAGGCAGATAACCTCTGTATTTTCAAAGCGGATATCGTTGTCTGAAAGGTATTTCATAACTGCTGAAGAAACATAACAGCCTGAAAGGTCGTCATTTGCGCCGTCAACATATCTCTTGCTGTTTGTGAAGTTGAAAAGACCTGCATAAGCCGGTGTGAAAGCAAGCTGACCGAGGCTCATAGCTTTTTTAAGCTTCTTGTTTTTACTTGTAAGGTTAACAACGGCAGTAGCACCTGTATAAAGCAGACCTGTGATTGCAGGAATAAGAAGAACGTAGGAGCCGTTTGAGCCGAACTTATATGTATATGTCCATTCGGGAGCAGAGTCGGTGTGGCCTGAAAGGATGATTCTGCGCTTTGTTTCACCGGATGCCTTTCTTACTGCGATAACGTTGCCGCCTTCCTTTTCCTTGAAAAAGGGATCAAGAGGCTTTTTGTAAAGAAGGAATTCACCCACAATACCTGAAAGTGCTGTGCCGATAAGACCTAAAGAGCCGAGAGCCGATTTTTTACACTTGGTGGCAGCGAGGATGTTTGCTGCAGTTGCACCGAACATGCATGTACCTGCAAGGGGCACAAAGGACATAAAAGCATCGGGGTTTACTCTGAAGCACTCACGCCACGCCTCGTCGCTGTACTTCTTAATGCTGTCGAGCATATAGTACTGAGCCTTGATGTCACTTTCCTCACCGCAGGGTCGGGGACCGTAGGCGTCACATACTGCCTTTATGCCGTAAACAGCATAATCTCTGAGATCGGCAAGACCTGTTTTTGCATTTTTCAATGTTTCTCTGTAGTTCATATTGACACTCCTTGGTTTAGTTTCTGCTTCTATTATATACCTGCTGAAAAAATAATCAAGTATCGGGCCGGTTTAATTTGCTTTTATTCCTGAGCCTGAATATGTAAAGAGGAACAGCAAGAATCGGGAAGAGGGAAGCTACGAGTATACCTGCCTTCATACCGAGCTGTTCGGCAGTAATGCCGATGCTCTGTGCAAACTCAGCAAGTGACGGATTTCTGATTGCCGTATCGGTAACAATTCCCACCAGCTGAGGACCTATTGAAGCACCCAGGTCGCCGCCTGCTGCCATAATTGCAAAAAGGAACACACCGCCGCCTTGTATTCTGTCTGTTGCGGCAATAAGATTTCCGGGCCAGAGCATAGATGTGCAAAGACCTGTCAGTCCGCAGGCAACAAGACCTAAAAGAGGAATATCGGAAACTGCGGCAGTAAGGTAGCATATTGCCGCACCCAGGGTGCACATAAGAAGCACCTTGTCAATTCCTTTTCCTATTTTAGCATAGAGAGTACGTCCGAGACCGAGCATCATACCGAACATTGCCGCGCCGAAAATATCACCGTACATTTTGGGTATGCCCAGTGCCTGCTCTGCATAGCCGGAGCACCACTGTGCCATTGTGCATTCACTGGCACCACCGAGAAAGATTGCAATAACACAGCCCCGGAGCGTTTTGCTTTTAAAGCTCTGAAGAACACCTGAAACACGCTCGGGAGTTTCCATTTCGGGTATCTGTGCACGGGTAAACAGAATGGCTGAGGTGAGAGGTATAACAGCAAGGATAAGGGCAAGAATCTGCCAGTAGTCCGATGAGAAAATTTTAATGAATAAGGTAGAGAAGATAATAACGCCCACACAGCCCCAGGCATAGACGGAATGGAGCTTACTCATTTCTCTGTCGGGGTTTTCGCAGGGTATTGCGGCTATAACGGGACTTATCAGCACCTCAGCAAGACCGCTTGCAAGTGAAAAGATTATTGTGCCGATTACAATTCCGCCGTAAGCAAACTGCGGCATAAGAGAGGGGAGAATTGCATAAACCAGAAGACCGATAACCGCAAAGACGGGAGTAAGCTTAACTGTTTTTGCAATGTTGAATTTATGAGAGAAGAAGGAGAATATCAGATCAATCAGCAGCTGGGTTGAAAAGTTGATTACAACCAGAAGCCCCAGAAGCGAAAAGGATATACCGTAAAGGCTTCTGAAGGAGAGAAAAAGCACAGGTGAAATATTTGCAATAACGGACATTGTAAGGTTGGTAAAATAACAGCCGAACTTCACCCGTTTATAATTCTTAGCCATAGGGGACGCTCCTTTATTTTCAATAACTACATTTTAGCACAAAACAGACTTATTGCAATACCTTTTTATATAAGATTAAAGGCAGACAGCCATATTCAGAAGCAGACTTAAAAAGAGGATAGATTCACGCTTCTGAATTTTACACACTATCCCGCGTGTTTGGGATGTGTTTTTTCCCGTTTTACCATTTTCAGTCCTTCCTTGCCCTCAGACGGCAGGGGAGGGCTGATTTGTACTTTATTGCTTCTCATTTACATCTGAAAAGAAAAAAATCACCCCGAAAGGAGTGAAAAAGGCACAAAATCCGTATTTTTAAATAAAAAAACTCTATTTTTAATAAAAAACCACTTGACATAGCTATGCCAAGTGTGGTACAATCGTGAAACTTATAATGGATAATTATGTGTGGAAGTATTTCTTCTTATCTTCTTTAACTGCATATTACCATTTATGAGTGAAATTGTCAATACCCTTTTTTAAAATCGTAATCCCAATGCCTTCGGGCAAATTTAAAAGATATGGAGTGATAAGCCAATGGTTAATGTAACCGATGTGAAGCTTGGCACAAACGTGCGCAAGAGCTTCGGCAAAATTGAGGAAGTTATGCCGATGCCCAATCTCATTCAGGTTCAGAAGGATTCCTACAGATGGTTCATCGAAACAGGTCTTAAGGAAGTACTCAGGGATATGTCGGAAATCACTGATTACAGCGGAAACCTTGTTCTGAGCTTTGTAGACTACCGTATGGACGATAAGCCCAAATACACAGTTAAGGAATGTAAGGAGAGAGATACCACTTACGCTGCTCCCATGCGCCTTACCGCCCGCCTTTATAATAAGGATACAGGCGAGGTTAAGGACAGCGAGGTTTACATGGGTGATTTCCCCCTTATGACCGACAGCGGTACCTTTATCATCAACGGTGCGGAAAGAGTTATTGTTTCTCAGCTCGTTCGTTCACCGGGTGCATATTTCGGTATGACTCACAATGTAACAGGTAAAAAGCTCTTCACTTCAACAATCATTCCCGGTCGCGGTGCATGGCTCGAATACGAAACAGACCAGAACGACCTTTTCTATGTAAGAATAGATAAGAACAGAAAGATCCCCATCACAACACTTATCCGTGTTCTCGGCTATTCAACCGATAATGATATCCGTGATTTCTTCGGCTTTGACGACAGAATCGAAGCAACACTTGAAAAGGATAACACAAAGAACACCGAGGAAGCTCTTATCGAAATCTATAAGAAGCTCCGTCCCGGTGAACCCCCCACGCTTTCAAGCGCCCAGACTCATATTGAAGGTATGTTCTTCGACGAAAGAAGATACGACCTTTCAAGAGTAGGCCGTTACAAGTATAATAAGAAGCTCGGCATTTCCGACAGAATCCGCGGCTTCAGACTTGCTGCTCCCATCGTAAATGAGCTTACAGGTGAAATCATCGCTGAAGAAGGCGAGCTTATCACAAAGCAGAGAGCTTATGAAATCGAGCAGGCAGGTGCAAAGGTAGCATTCGTTACCGTTGAAGGTCAGGAAGAGCCTGTAAAGGTTATTTCCAATAATATGGTTGATATGCTTCCCTATCTTCCCGGCTTCACAAGAGAAGAGCTTATGGAAGCAGGTATCAACGAAAACGTAAGATATACCGTTCTTAACGATGTTCTTTCCGAAATCGACGGTATGAGCAAGGAAGAAGTTCTCGCATACCTTACCGAAAAGGCAGACGAGCTTGTTCCCAAAACAATTATTGTTGATGATATCCTCGCATCAATCAACTACCTCAACTGTCTTGCAAAGGGCGTAGGCCATGCAGACGACATCGACCACCTCGGCAACCGCCGTATCAGATGCGTAGGTGAGCTTCTTCAGAATCAGTTCCGTGTCGGCTTCTCAAGAATGGAAAGAGTTATCAAGGAAAGAATGACTCTCCAGGCTCAGGAAACAGATAAGGTCACTCCTCAGGCTCTTATCAACACAAGACCTGTTATCGCAGCAGTAAGAGAGTTCTTCGGTTCATCACCCCTTTCACAGTTCATGGACCAGAATAACCCCCTTGCAGAGCTTACACATAAGAGAAGACTTTCAGCTCTCGGCCCCGGCGGTCTTTCACGTGACCGTGCAGGCTTCGACGTTCGAGACGTTCACTACTCACACTACGGACGTATGTGTCCCATCGAGACTCCTGAAGGTCCCAACATCGGTCTTATCTCATATCTTGCAACCTTTGCAAGAATCAACGAATACGGCTTTATTGAAGCACCCTTCCGTCCTATCGACAAGGAAACAGGTGTTGTTCAGAACACCTTTGAGTATATGACAGCCGATGTTGAAGACGAATACACAGTTGTTCAGGCTAACGAAAAGCTTGACGATGAGGGTCACTTTGTAAGAAACAAGGTTAACGCACGTCACCGTGACGAATTCCTTGAAATTGACCCCTCAAGAGCAGATTATATGGACGTTTCACCCAAGATGGTTGTTTCAGTTGCTACTGCTCTTATTCCCTTCCTTGAAAACGACGACGCAAACCGTGCACTTATGGGTGCGAACATGCAGCGTCAGGCAGTGCCCCTTCTTACCTGTAATGCTCCTTATGTCGGTACAGGTATGGAATACAAGGCAGGTACCGACTCAGGCGTATGCGTACTTGCAAGAGCTGCAGGTACAGTTACCTATGTAAGCGCTGACAGAGTTGACGTTATGACAGAGGACGGTCACCTTGATACCTATAATCTTATTAAGTTTATGCGTTCCAACCAGGGCACATGTATCAACCAGAAGCCCGTTGTAAAGGTTGGCGACCGCATCGAGGAAAAGCAGGTTATCGCAGACGGTCCTGCAACAGACCACGGTGAAATCTCCCTTGGTAAGAATGCCCTTATCGGCTTTATGACATGGGAAGGCTACAACTACGAAGACGCCGTTCTTATCAACGAAAAGCTTGTAAGAGACGACGTATATACATCAATCCACATTGAAAAGTATGAACTCGAAGCACGTGACACCAAGCTCGGTCCCGAAGAAATCACCAACGATATTCCTAATGTAGGTGATGCTCTCAAGGACCTTGACGAAAGAGGCATCATCCGTGTAGGTGCCGAGGTTCACTCAGGCGACATTCTTGTAGGTAAGGTTACACCTAAGGGTGAAACAGAGCTTACCGCTGAAGAGAGACTTCTTCGCGCAATCTTCGGTGAGAAGGCAAGAGAAGTTAGAGATACATCTCTTCGTGTTCCCCACGGTGAATACGGTATCGTTGTTAATGTTGAAGAGTTCACAAGAGAAAACAGCGACGAGCTCAGCCCCGGTGTTAACAAGGTTGTACGCTGCTACATCGCCCAGAAGAGAAAGATTCAGGTCGGCGACAAGATGGCAGGTCGTCACGGTAACAAGGGTGTTGTTTCCCGCGTTCTTCCTCAGGAGGATATGCCCTTCCTTTCAGACGGTACTCCTCTTGATATCGTTCTTAACCCCCTCGGCGTTCCCTCACGTATGAATATCGGTCAGGTTCTTGAGGTTCATCTCGGATTTGCATGCCGTCAGCTCGGCTGGAATATAATGACTCCCGTATTTGACGGTGCTCATGAGGATGACATCAGAGAAGCTCTTAACATGGCAGGCATCAGCGAAACAGGTAAGAGCGTTCTTTACGACGGCCGTACCGGTGACAAGTTCGACAACGAAGTTACTGTCGGTGTTATGTACTATCTTAAGCTCCATCACCTTGTTGACGATAAGATGCACGCCCGTTCAACCGGTCCCTACTCACTTGTTACACAGCAGCCCCTCGGCGGTAAAGCTCAGTTCGGCGGCCAGCGTTTCGGTGAAATGGAAGTTTGGGCACTTGTGGCTTACGGTGCAGCTTATACTCTTCAGGAAATTCTTACAGTCAAGTCAGACGACGTTGTGGGCCGTGTAAAGACCTACGAAGCAATTGTAAACGGTGAAAACGTGCCTCAGGCAGGTGTTCCCGAATCCTTCAAGGTTCTTGTTAAGGAGCTTCAGAGCCTCGGTCTTGACGTTAAGGTGCTTGACGCAAACAATGAAGAAATCGACCTTAAGCAGAATATTGACGGCGATGAGGGTGTATCACTTCACCGCTACCGTCCCGTAAACGAGGAACAGCCCGCTGACGAAGGCGAGGACGACCTTGAGCTTGACGAAGAAGCATCGGAAGACGATCTTGATCTTGATTTAGGCTTCGATTTTGATGACGGTTCTGATTTTGAGCCGGAAGAAGAGGAAGAAGCATTTGACGTAAATGCATTCTTCAACGAATTGAATCCCACAATCAACGATGCAGGCTTCTCACAAGGCTTTGTACCCGACGAAGATAATATGTAATTCTCTCTTACCGGTGGGGGGAGACCTCACCGGCAGAGAACCCCAAATTTAATTATACAGGAAAGGGCTGACTTGAATTTTATGGAAAACATAACCTTTGAATCAATCAAAATAGGTCTGGCTTCACCTGAAAAGATCAGAGAATGGTCCTACGGTGAAGTAACAAAGCCTGAAACTATTAACTATAGAACACTCAAGCCCGAAAGTGACGGACTTTTCTGCGAAAAAATCTTTGGCCCCCTCAAGGACTGGGAGTGCCATTGCGGCAGATATAAGAGAATCCGCCATAAGGGTAAGGTATGCGAAAGATGTCACGTTGAAATCACAAAGGCAAAGGTTCGCCGTGAGCGTATGGGTCACATTGAGCTTGCAACACCTGTTTCACACATCTGGTATTTCAAGGGTATTCCCTCAAGAATGGGACTTATTCTTGATATTTCCCCCAGAGATCTTGAAAGAGTTCTCTATTTTGCAGCATACGTAGTTATCAATCCCGGCTCAGTACCCAACGTAAAGAAGGGTCAGGCTATCACAGAAAAGCAGTATGACGACATCAAGGAATACTACTATGACGATGAAGAGTTCAGAGTAGGTATGGGCGCCGAGGCTATCAAAGAGCTTCTCGCAGAAATTGATATTGACGCCCTTAACGCTGAGCTTCGTGAGCAGCTTGCAACAGCGAGCGGTCAGAAGAAGACAAGAATTCTCAAAAGACTTGAGGTTGTTGAAGCCTTCAAGGCATCAGGCAACAGACCCGAATGGATGGTTCTTGATGTAATTCCCGTTATTCCTCCCGATATCCGTCCTATGGTTCAGCTTGACGGCGGACGCTTCGCCACAAGTGACCTTAACGATCTTTACAGACGTGTTATCAACAGAAACAACCGTCTTAAGAAGCTTCTTGAATTAGGAGCTCCCTCAATCATTATCAGAAACGAAAAGAGAATGCTTCAGGAATCCGTTGACGCACTTATCGATAACGGCAGAAGAGGCAGACCCGTAACAGGTCCCAACAACAGACCCCTCAAGAGCCTTTCAGATATGCTCAAGGGTAAGCAGGGACGTTTCCGTCAGAACCTTCTCGGTAAGCGTGTTGACTACTCAGGACGTTCAGTTATCGTTGTTGGTCCCAATCTTAAGATTTATCAGTGCGGTCTTCCCAAGGAAATGGCACTTGAGCTCTTCAAGCCCTTCGTAATGAAGAGACTTGTTGAAACCGGTGTTGCCGCACATATCAAAACAGCAAGAAAGACAGTTGACCGTCAGGAAAAATGCGTATGGGACGCACTTGAGGTAGTTATCAAGGACCATCCCGTTATGCTTAACCGTGCTCCCACGCTTCACCGCCTCGGTATTCAGGCATTCGAGCCCGTTCTCGTAGAAGGTAAGGCTATCAAGCTTCATCCTCTTGTATGTACCGCTTTCAACGCCGACTTCGACGGTGACCAGATGGCTGTTCACGTACCTCTTTCAGCAGAGGCTCAGGCAGAAGCACGTTTCCTTATGCTTGCTGCAAATACCCTTCCCAAGCCTTCAGACGGAAAGCCTGTTGCCGTTCCCACACAGGAAATGGTTGAAG
>JAZPZK010000087.1:0-17886 GCA_045544675.1 Acutalibacteraceae bacterium | reverse complement strand
AGGATTGGGAATATTGGGGTTGTTATTAAGTTCCATAAAAGAACCTCCTTATTGTTTTTAATTATTATAATATTACTGTAACTAATTGTCAATATTTTTACAATATTGCTGTCAAATATGTGAAAAATAAACAAGGAATTTTGTTGTATTTGCAAGAAAAACAAATATTTGATTATGATTTATTGAATGGGAGGCCATTTTTGTGTTAATATGAACCGACGAAAGGTCGCACAATAAAGCAAAAAGGAGAAAATTATGAAAATTACATTTATGGGTGCGGGAAGCACCGTATTTGCAAGAAATGTTATCGGTGACTGTATGTGTACACCCTGCCTTCGTGACAGTGAATTTGCACTTTATGATATCGATGAGAAAAGGCTCGAGGAGTCTGAAATCATTCTGAGTGCAATAAACAGGAATGTCAACGAAAACAGAGGAAAAATCACCACCTTCCTTGGCGAAGAAAACAGAAAAGATGCTCTCAGAGGTGCAGACTTTGTTGTCAATGCAATTCAGGTAGGCGGCTATGAGCCTTGTACCGTAATTGACTTTGAAATTCCCAAAAAATACGGTCTTCGTCAGACTATAGCCGATACAATGGGTATAGGCGGCATTATGCGTGCTCTTCGTACTATTCCCGTTATGAAGGCATTTGCCGATGATATGGAGGAGGTTTGTCCCGATGCCTGGTTCCTCAACTATACAAATCCTATGGCAATGCTTACGGGATATATGCTGCGCTTTACAAAAATTAAAACAGTAGGTCTTTGCCACAGCGTTCAGGGCTGCTCAAAGGATCTTCTTGAAAAGCTCGGTATGGAGGATAAGATTGAGGGCAGAGTTGACCGGATTGCAGGTATAAACCATATGGCATGGCTTCTTGAAATCCGTGATAAGGATGGTAACGACCTTTATCCCGAAATCAAAAAGAGAGCAAAGGAAAAGAATGCAAGCGAAAAGCACGAGGATATGGTGCGCTTCGACTACATAGATAAGCTTGGCTATTACTGCACCGAAAGCAGCGAGCATAACGCTGAGTATAATCCCTTCTATATCAAGACAAGATATCCTGAAATGATAGATGAATTCAACATTCCGCTTGATGAATATCCCAGACGCTGTGTTGGTCAGATTGAGGGCTGGGAAAAGCAGAAAAACGAAATTCTTGCCGACGGAAAAATCACACATACACGCTCCAAGGAATATGCATCCTATATTATGGAGGCGATTGTTACCAACGAGCCCTATAAAATCGGCGGCAACGTGCTCAACAACGGACTTATCTCAAATCTTCCCGATGAGGCTTGTGTTGAGGTGCCCTGCCTTGTTGACGGCAGCGGAATAACACCCTGTAGAATGGGCGCTCTGCCTTTACAGCTTGCCGCAATGAATTCAAGCAACATTTATGCTCAGCTTCTTGCTATTGAGGCTGCCGCAACACTTGAAAAGCAGTATATCTACAATGCCGCTATGATGGATCCTCTTACAGGCGGAGAGCTCAGCATCAAGGATATTTACGCTATGGTTGATGAGCTTCTTGAAGCCCATAAGGATTGGCTGCCTGAATACCATTAAAAAAAGCACCCCACGGGTGCTTTTTTTAGTAGTAAGTAGCAAGTAGTAAGCAGTAAGGGAATCTCCTGCGGAGATTTTCAGAATTTCATATAAAGCGTTTAATCTTTTCTGCGTCCTTGTATCCGAGCACATAAAGCTTTTCAATAGGCTCTCTTTCGATGGTGAGGGTAGTCATGCCGAAAAGCTCTTTGGGTTCGATAACAAGCACCTTGCCCTCTTTTTCCCACTCTGCAATCTTATCAAAAACTTCCTTGCAGCGTGTGTGCAGATTTTTCATCAGAGCAAGCACCTCGGGATATCTGCGAAGCCTTGCAGAAAGCACCCGCGTTGCAAAAAGGGGAGCGCAGTAATCTTCACGTGGCTTTGTCAGCACAAGTATGACCTTGTCACAGCCCTCATTGAATGCTTTTTCTACGGGTATCGGATCTGCAACACCGCCGTCAACGTAAAGCTCACCGCACATTTTTACAGGCTTACATACACCGGGCATACAGCAGCTCGCCTTGAGCACGGTATAATCGTTGAGCTTCATATCATTCTTTGTGAAATACTCTGCTCTGCCGTCGCTTACTCTTGTGGTAACTGCAAGATACTTCATCGGCGAATCCAGAGCCGCTTCAAAATCAAGGGGATTTTCTCCGCCCTGATTGCTGAGCTCAGAATAAATATAATCAAGACCGATGTATGAGCCGCTTTTCAGAAGATTCTGAAAGCTCATATATTCTTTTCTTGTGGGATAAGTGCGGTAAAACTCAAGAGTACGCTTCTTCTGCCCTGCAAGATAGGTGATGAGATTAGCAGACCCCGCGGAAACACCGATGCAAAGGTCAACGGTAATGCCCTCGTCCATAAGGTAATCGTAAACACCGCTTGAATATACACCGCGCATTCCGCCGCCAACGTCAACTATGCCGATCATTCTGATGTCTCCAGACGGTAGATTGCCGTTGCGTGAGGTCTGATAACTGCCTTTACCGCATCCTTGAATTCTGCCTTATCCTTAGTCCAGAGCTCAGTTGCGCTGTAGCTTCCGTCAAATCCGTATGCGGAAATGTCGGCAGAAATTTCTTTTTCTTCATCTGAGAGATTAAAGAGTGCTACAACAAGGTTACCGTTTTTATCGGTACATTTCCACGCGGCTTCGTTTTTACGTCTGAAAATCTGTTCATTATCAGAGGAATACTGATTGATTTCAAGAATATCACGGTTTGTGATAACCTCAAGGTCCTCAGGTCTGTTTTCACGAAGCTCGCCGCCTAAGATAAGAGGCGAACGGAATACTGACCAGAGTGTAAGCATTGTTTTCTGCTCATCGGGAGTGAAGTTAGTGTATCTGTCACGGTCACCAAGGCACGTGCAGGTCTTGCTGATTTTACCTAAGGGCAGCATATCACAGTCGGGCCAGCAGCCTGTCTTTACGTGAGGCGCCCACTTTTCGCATCTTTCAAACATATTGTAAAGCTTGCTCCAATGATCCCAGAAGTCACCGGTCATACGCCACATATTGGCATTCTGTGAAAGGTGGAAGGCTTCGTTTATAACTGCAGGTCCGGGAGAAAGTGAAAGCACCATAGCCCTGCCGCAGTTATCGATAGCCTTTCTAATCATTTCAATCTCACGTCTTGCTGAATAGGGATCGTGTGGCTTGAATTCGGTGTTTGCAATATCGTCAACCTTAACGAAGTCAACACCCCATGAAGCGTAAAGCTCAAAAATGCTGTTGTAATACTCCTGAGCTCCCTCACAGTCTCTTATGCCGTACATATCCGTATTCCATGCACATACGGAAAAGCCTGATGCAATTTCTCTTGCAGTGCGGTCAGTACCCTTTATAGGGGTGTTCTGATGCACAGCCTGACGGGGGATACCTCTCATAATATGTATGCCGAACTTTAAGCCTATAGAATGAATTTTATCTGCAATAGCCTTAAAGCCCACTCCCTTTGCAGAGGAGGGAAAACGGTTTTCTGCAGGAATGAGACGTGAATATTCATCCATGCAAAGCTCGGTGAAATTATTATAGAAATTACTTGTTGCCTTGGGCTCATACCATTGAATATCGCAGGTGATGTATTCCCAGCCGTATTCCTTAAGGTTGTCGGCAACGTACTGAGCGTTACCTAAAAGCTGTTCTTCATTAACTGCGGCACCGTAGCAGTCCCAGCTGTTCCAGCCCATAGGCGGACGGGGGGCAAAAGTATCTTTTTTGAGCATAGATAAGATCTCCTTTTTGGAAAATATTGCTTTTTTATACATTCTATCAGTTTAAAGCGGTGCGGTCAAGGAGTTTTAAATAATATTATTGTAGGTTATGCCCCGTGCGGTGTCCCGGAAAAAGTTACATAAATAGGAAAACGGGAATAATCACAGGGGTTAAGGACAACCACATAGGATTGTCCCTACTTGACAACCCCACTTTAAACTGATAAAATATACCATAGAAAATTATACCCGAAAGGAAAAAACACTATGAAAGCAATTATCACCGTTATCGGCAAGGATACCACAGGCATTATCGCCGCAGTATGCACCCTTCTTGCCGAAAGAAAAATAAACATTCTCGATATCAGCCAGACCGTTATGGACGGCTTTTTCACCATGACAATGCTTGTTGACCTGACCGAGAGCACCGTAGCCTTTGCAGATGTAAGCGATGCACTTGCAAAGAAGGGCGAGGAAATGGGTCTTGTTATCCGTATTCAGAGAGAAGATATCTTTGATAAAATGCACAGAATCTAAGGGGGAAAGAATATGCACAGCCAGAAAGAAATTCTTTCCACAATAAATATGATTGACCATCAGCATCTTGACGTGAGAACCATTACATTGGGTATCTCACTTCTTGACTGCTGCAGTGATGACGTAAATGTTACCGCTGAAAAGATATATAATAAAATCACAACTCTCGCAAAGGACCTTGTAAAGGTTGGAGAGGATATCGAAAAGGAGTTCGGTATTCCCATTGTCAACAAGCGTATTTCCGTAACACCTATCGGTATAGTTGCCGCTACCTGCAAGCAGACGGACTATACTCCTATCGCAGTTGCGCTTGATAAGGCGGCAAAGACAGTCGGCGTTAACTTTATCGGAGGCTTTTCCGCTCTCGTACATAAGGGTATGACCAAGGGTGACATCAACCTTATAAATTCAATACCCTCAGCTCTTGCTTCAACGGAAAGAGTATGTGCTTCCGTTTCCGTTGCAAGCACAAAGGCGGGCATCAATATGGATGCAGTTGCTCTTATGGGCAGAATTATCAAAAAGACTGCAGATCTTACCGCTGATAAGGGCGGCTTCGGATGCGCAAAGCTTGTAGTTTTTGCAAACCCCGTTGAGGATAACCCCTTTATGGCAGGTGCCTTCCACGGTGTAAGTGAAGCCGAGTGTGTAATAAATGTCGGCGTAAGCGGCCCCGGTGTTGTTCATCACGCACTTAAAAAGTGCAAGGGACAGCCCTTCGATGTTGTTGCAGAGACAATCAAAAAGACCGCCTTCAAAATCACCCGTATGGGTCAGCTCGTTGCCTCCGAGGCATCACAGAGACTGGGTGTACCTTCAGGTATAGTTGACCTTTCCCTTGCTCCCACACCCGAAAAAGGCGACAGTGTTGCAAGAATACTTGAGGAAATGGGACTTGAGGTCTGCGGTACTCACGGCACAACCGCCGCACTCGCTCTTTTAAACGATGCAGTCAAAAAGGGCGGCGTTATGGCAAGTAACCACGTCGGCGGACTTTCAGGCGCATTTATTCCCGTCAGTGAGGATGAGGGTATGATTGAGGCGGCTCTCAAGAACGCTCTTACCCTTGATAAATTAGAGGCTATGACCTGCGTATGCTCGGTAGGTCTTGATATGATTGCAGTACCCGGTGATACATCAGCCGAAACACTTTCAGCAATTATTGCCGACGAAGCAGCTATCGGTGTGGTAAACACAAAAACCACCGCGGTGAGAATTATCCCTGCAGTGGGTAAGAAGGTCGGCGAAATTATCGAGTTCGGCGGACTGTTAGGCTCAGCTCCCGTTATGCCCGTACACGAATTCTCAAGCGCAGACTTTATTGCCCGCGGCGGACGTATCCCTGCTCCGATGCACTCACTTAAGAACTGATGTACAATGCGCAATTCGCAATTCGCAGAACCTCTCCGTCACCCTTCGGGTACCACCTCTCCTTTCAGGAGAGGCAAGGCTGAGGTAGCTCCTACGGAGCACTACAACGCAATCGCGGGGAAAGCCTGTTGAAGCGGCAAGAAGTATTCCGCCGAGTAGGGGAGACCCCGTGTGGTCTCCCGAAATCTTAAAAAAAGCATAAAAGTTCTTTTGATTCTCGGCGCCCCTGAAAGGTTATTCCCCTGTTAGGGGAAATGTCTGCGAAGCAGACAAAAGGGTGCCGGTTTCCGGAGGAAAAGCTGTCCGTAAGGACTGAGGGGTTTTCAAGAAAAGAATGCCCTTGCGGCGAGCAAAAACAATGCGCAATGCGTAATCGCGGGGACCTCAGGCGAAACGGAGTAAGCTCTGCCCGCCACTTTTATGTTTTGTAATCTGTGAGTCTATTATAATTTAGTTCAGTATATGTTGTAACAGACTTCTTTTGCGGAAAAATAGCCGTTTTCTTATACGGCGAGAAATCCGCGACCATAATTTTGCATTTTGCATTTAAACCCGACCCTTACCGAAAAGAAGTGACAAATATGAAAATAATCGACATTATCAAAAGCGAAAAGCCGACTCTTTCCTTCGAGGTTTTTCCGCCCAAAACTACGGATAATATGCTTTCCGTTAAAATTGCAACAGAAAAAATTGCGGTACTCTGCCCTGATTTTATGTCCGTAACCTACGGCGCAGGGGGAGGTACGTCTGAATTCACCGCTGAAATTGCACGTAACCTTCAGGATAAATACGATGTACCCGTACTCGCTCACCTGAGCTGTGTTTCCTCCACCAAGGACGAAATTCACCGTCAGCTTGACCTTCTCAGGGAGAAGGGGATAGAAAACATACTTGCCCTCAGAGGTGATATACCCGAGGGTATGAGTAAGGAGCACCTTGATTATCATTATGCAAGCGAGCTGACAAGAGAGATAAAAGAGTACGGCGGCTTTTGCATCGGCGGAGCCTGCTATCCTGAGGCACATCCCGAAAGCGCAAGCTCAATCGAGGATATGAAGCACCTTAAGGAAAAGGTTGATGCAGGCTGTGAATTTCTGACAACGCAGATGTTTTTTGATAATAATCTGCTTTATAACTTTATCTACAGAGCGAGAAAAGCAGGTATTGATGTTCCCATAGTTGCAGGTATTATGCCCGTTACCAACCCGAAATCAATCAAGAGAATCTGCAATATTTCGGGTACGGCTCTGCCTCAGCGCTTTATCAGAATAGTTGACCGCTACGGCGACAGCCCCGAGGCAATGAAGCAGGCAGGTATTGCCTATGCAACGGAGCAGATTATTGACCTTTACGCCAACGGCGTCAGGGCGGTACACGTTTATTCAATGAATAAGCCCGATATTGCGCAGAAGATACTTGAAAATATCAGCGCAATTATTAAATAAATTCGCAATTCGCAATTCGCAATGCGCAATCGCGAGAATCCGTGGCGGCAGAAGGTAAATGCTACCCGCCGGATATATGCTTCTTGCCTGCCCTGAAAGGAGATTCCCCTGTCAGGGGAAATGTCTGCGAAGCAGACAAAAGGGTTCCCGTTTCCGGAGGAAAAGGTGGATTTTGCGAAGCAAAAGACGGAAGGGTCATAGGAGCCTCACTTCTTCCTCCCACCCTACGGCAAACACACAGTAGGGACACGGCGACCGTCCTTGCATATAACAAACACAATAGGGGCATTATTGCCCCTTATTTGATTTGAGGGATAATTATGATAAGCTTTATGACCGAATCCGTTTCAAAAATCGGTACCGATAAAAAAATGGCGTGCCGCTTTATGGGCTGCGGCAAAGAGCCTCTGAGCGAAGCTCTTGAGGAGCTTTATGAGGAATGCCTCGAGGTTTATATGAATACCGCAGATCTCAAGGCGGTTGTCAGAGAATCCTCGGTTTCCTTTCAGGGAGAGGATGAAACAGTGTTTGACTTCGGTACTGTTAAGAGTGCATCGCTTCGCAAAAATCTTGAAGGCTGCAGCAAGGCTTACATTTTTGCCGCAACGGCAGGTGCAGAGGTTGACCGCACAATGAAGCGGCTTTCTCTCATATCCGAGGCTGATGCTATGGTCTACAGCTGTATCGCCTCCTCGGGTATCGAATGCTGGTGTGACTATATCAATGCCGAAATGGCAAAGGAGCATACCCTGAAGCCCCGCTTCAGTCCCGGCTACGGCGGAGTTTCTCTTGAGATACAGAGAAGTATCTTTGATTTTCTCGATGTACAGAGAAAAATCGGCGCAAGCCTTACAGACAGTCTTATGATGGTACCCGTCAAGTCGGTAACGGCTATTGTGGGGATAATTGAATGAACATCGTGGGGAGAAGCTTCGCTAAAATGCAAAATGCAGAATGACCCTCCCACCGCTCACGCGGTCCCCCCTCCCTTTCAAGGAGGGCAGCAAAATGGCGGGTCACTTCGTTCCAAAACAATCCGCTTTTACAGTGATAAAAAAACAAATATCTACCCGCCAAACTTAAAAGATTAAACTTCAAGGTTTAGTTTTATTATCTACACTCTTACTGTTTTATAAAACCTGTCTTACGCAGGTACAACCTGACTGTTATATGAGACGGTGGGTGCGACCACAATTTTGCATTTTGCATTTTGCATTCTGCATTTACACCACCTCGGCCCTCGGCCCTTGGCCCCTGGCCCTTTCATCCCCCGAAAGGAGAAAACTATGAATATCAGAGAATTACTTAACAAACAGCGTATCTACTTTGACGGCGGTATGGGTACCCTTTTGCAGAAAAGGGGACTCAAGGCAGGAGAAAAGCCTGAAATGTGGAATATAACCCACCCCGAGGTGCTGACGGAAATTCATCTTGACTATCTCAGGGCAGGCAGTAATGTGATTACCTCAAACACCTTCGGTGCAAGCTGTCTTAAATATGATAATCTTGAAGAGATAATCTCTTGCGCAATAAATAATGCAAAAAAAGCGATAGACCTTTTCGACGGGGACAAGACCGACCGTTTTGTTGCCTTTGATATGGGACCCACGGGTAAAATGCTCGAGCCTATGGGTGATTTGCCCTTTGAAAGAGCCGTTGAGATTTTCTCGGAAAATGTACGTCTTGCAGAAAAGTACGGCGCTGACCTTATCATAATCGAAACAATGAATGACTCTTACGAAACAAAGGCGGCGGTCCTTGCGGCAAAGGAAAACAGCAGTCTTCCTGTTTTCGTTACCAATGTCTTTGACGAAAAGGGCAAGCTTATGACCGGTGCAGATGTAAGGGCAATGATTGCTATGCTTGAGGGTCTCAGAGTCGATGCTATAGGTATGAACTGCTCTCTCGGTCCCCGTCAGATGCTTTCCCGTGTTGCCGAGTATATGAAATATTCGTCGCTTCCCGTTATTGTCAACCCCAACGCAGGACTTCCGAGAAGTGTTGAGGGTAAAACCGTATTCGATATCGATGCCGATGAATACGCAGAAATAATGAAGGAAATTGCACTTATGGGTGCATCGGTACTCGGCGGCTGCTGCGGCACAACTCCCGAATACATTGAAAAGACCGTAAAAGCAACAAAAGACCTTCCCTTTGTACCCACAGAAAAAAAGCATCATACCCTTGTTTCCTCATATACTCATGCCGTTGAAATAGGCGATGAGCCCATACTTATCGGTGAAAGAATCAACCCTACGGGCAAAAAACGCTTCAAGCAGGCACTGAGAGAAAACGATATAGCCTACATTCTAACCGAGGGTCTAACTCAGCAGGAAAAGGGCGCACATATCCTTGATGTTAATGTAGGTCTTCCCGAAATTGACGAGGACGAGATGCTTGTTTCCTCTGTGAAGGCACTTCAGGAGGTTATTGACCTTCCATTGCAGATTGATACTGTCAGAGCATCTACTATGGAAAAGGCTATGCGTATTTACAACGGTAAGCCGCTGATAAACTCCGTCAACGGAAAAAAGGAAAGCATGGATGCGGTACTGCCTCTTGTCAAGAAGTACGGCGGTGCGGTTATTGCACTTACTCTTGACGAGGAGGGCATCCCCGAAACAGCAGAGGGCAGATGTGCCGTTGCAGAAAAGATAATAAAGGAATGCGAAAAATACGGCATAGACAAAAAGGATATCATCGTAGACCCTCTTGCAATGGCGGTTTCCTCCGATGAAAGAAGCGGCAGAGTGACCCTTGATTCAGTTGAGCTGATAAGAAAAAAGCTTGGTGTAAAAACGAGCCTCGGTGTATCAAATATCTCCTTCGGATTACCGGACAGAGCCTCTGTCAATGCATATTTTCTTGCAATGGCATTCGAAAAGGGGCTTAACTGTGCGATTATGAATCCTAACAGTGCCGAAATGATGCAGAGCTACCATACCTACAGAGCCCTCAAGGGTTATGATAAGGGCTGTGTTGATTATATTGATTTTGCTTCAAAAGTTACGGTCAGTACGGGAGAGGCGGCGGTAGTCAAAGGAAAAACCGATGAAAATACCGATACGCTTTCCTATTACATCATAAAGGGTCTCAAAGAAAAAGCCTTTGAGGCGGCGCTCGCACTCGTTAAGAGTGAGGCTCCCCTTGATATAATAAACAATCATATCGTACCCGCTCTCGATGAGGTAGGAAAGCACTTTGAAGAAAAGACGATGTACCTTCCTCAGCTTCTTATGAGTGCCGAGGCGGCAGGCAGAGCCTTTGAAGCGGTAAAGGCAGTAATGAACAAGGAAACTGCCAAGAGCAAGGGTAAAATCCTTGTTGCAACGGTCAAGGGCGACATCCACGATATAGGAAAGAATATTCTCGGGGTGCTTCTTGAAAACTACGGCTACGAGGTAACAGACCTCGGCAAGGATGTGCCCCCTGAGATTATTGTTAAAACTGCAAAGGAAAAGAATATCCGACTTATCGGCCTTTCCGCGCTTATGACTACCACCGTTGAAGCCATGAAGGAAACCGTTGAGCTTCTCAGAAAGGAGTTCCCCGAGGCTAAGGTTATGGTCGGCGGTGCAGTGCTCACTCAGGAATACGCCGATATGATAGGCGCAGACTTCTATGCAAAGGACGCTATGGGGGGAGTCAGATTAGCCGAGCAACTGTTTTAAAATGCAAAATGCGGACCCTTCCACCGCTTACGCGGTCCCCCTTTTCCTCCGGAAACGGGCACCCTTTTGTCTGCTTCGCAGACATTTCCCCTAATAGGGGAATTACCTTTCAGGGCAGGCAAGCAAAATGCAAAATTGCGCCCGAGGTGAGCGGATAAGGATAATTTCTACCCGCCATTTTCATAGTGTAGGGTGGATATCATCCGCAGAATTTATCAATACATCACCTTCTTTCTTAAACGCCTGTCTTGGCTCCCCTGAAAGGGGAGCTGGCAAGACGAAGTCTTGACTGAGGGGTTTACCTCGGCTCCATTTGCTTCAACTGCGATATATCCCTTAATGCAAATGTAAAAGGAAACACACAATGAAATACACCAACATCACTCCCGCAAAATTCATAAAACGACACAACCGCTTTGTTGCCGAGGTTGAAATCGGCGGCGAGGCGGTGCTTTGCCACGTGAAAAATACGGGCAGATGCAGGGAACTTCTCATTGATGGCGTCACGGTTTACCTTGAAAAAGCCTCCAATCCCGAGAGAAAATATCAATATTCACTTATCGCTGTGGAGAAGGGTGAAAGACTTGTCAATATGGATTCCTCCGCACCGAATAAGGCGGTATATGAGTGGCTGAAAAAGGGTGAGTATTTCAAGGATATAACTTTTATAAAGCCTGAAAGCACCTATGGCAAGTCGAGATTCGATTTTTACTTTGAATACGAGGGCAAAAAAGCCTATATGGAGGTAAAGGGTGTAACCTTAGAAAATGACGGTGTTGTTTCCTTCCCTGATGCACCGACGGAAAGAGGAGTCAAGCATCTTAATGAGCTTTGCCGATGTATGGATGAGGGCTATGAAGCCTATGTGATGTTTGTCGTACAGATGAAGGACGTGCTTTACTTTACTGCCAACGGCAAAAACGACCCCGCCTTTGAAAAAGCACTGAAAAAAGCACAGAAGAGGGGAGTAAAAATTCTGTGCTTTGACTGTGAAGTCACAAAGGATGAAATGCTGATAAAAAATCCCGTAAAAGTTAGCCTCTGAGGTATAAATCTTACTAAAAAAAGATTGCCAAGAGGCTTTTTTTATGTTATTATTTAATTTGTAAATAAATTACCCGAAAGGCAATTACTGATGAAATTTTCCAAAAGATTATTATTTATATTTACTTTCTGCTTTATTCTTCTCAGCCTATCAGCTTCTGCTTTTGCAGCTGACGGTGAAGAAACGGGAAAGCTTATCGGAAATCCGAAGGGCAGAGTTGTTGCAGTTTCACACAGAGGAGACACAGCTTTTTATCCTGCAAACACACTTGAAGCAGTTATAAGTGCTGAGGAAAATGGTGCAGATGCTGTCAGCCTTGCAGTTAATTCCACTAAGGACGGTGTTTTTGTTCTCTCGGAGGATATTCCCCTTTCCAACATCTGCGACACGGAATATGAGCTCTTATCTGAAATCACTTACGAAGAGCTTATCCGATGTCCTCTTTATGCAAGCACCGGCGAAAAGACGGAATATCATATTATTTCTCTTTCAGATGCTCTTAAGGAGCTTGACGGCAGCGTGTATCTTATCCTTGATATTGACTGGAACGACAGGGATGCTGTTTTTGAAATTCTCAATAAGGCAGATGCACTTTCCTATGTGTCACTCAGAGCCGATGTTTCTTCTAAGGATGCAGCAAAGTGGTCTGAGGGGAAAATAGATGTAATAAGCATCTATGACGGCAACATAATATGGAGCAGTATTTCTCACATAAATAACGCTTCTTCCGGCAAAATGACAATGGCAGAATACCGCACGAAGAATTATTTCAACGTATGCTACGGCACAATTGTAGGTGATAATTTTTCTGCTGAAGATAAGGCAAGAGCTCTTGCAGCCTGCTATGACACAAACCTCTGCGGTAAAAGAAGTGACAGCGCTGAGGGCTGGGATGAGCTTATAAAGGACGGCTTCACAGTTATCGAAACAAATAACATCGAAGGCCTTTCAGCTTATATCCGTGAAGCGGAAAATATGAAAAGCTCACTAAAACAGCTTGCAGCAAAGGTTAATAAAGCTGATACGGATAAGTATTCGGCAGTCAGCAGAGAGAATATTGAATATGCCCTTGAGAATGCCGATAGCATACTTGGCGGAAGGGCAGTAAGCCTTTCAGAGCTTCAGAAGGCTTATTCTTCCCTGGTTTTCAGTCTTAATGAAAAAAGAGCTGCCGAGTCAGCAGAAGAAACCGAAGGCGCTCTGAATATAACCGCAGGCAAGGTTATTGCCGTTGTAATTATCGGTGCAGTTCTGCTTGCGGCACAGGTATTTGTTTATAAAAAGCATAAAAAGAAGAAAGCATAAAATTTTTACAGGAGGAAGGAAATATGACAGTAAAAGAAAAGTCATGGCTTACAAGAGCCAAAAAGCCGGAGAATGCAGGTGTTAATTCAAGGGTTGTTCAGGATTTCATTGACAGATGTGCTGAGCTTAATAAGGAAGTTCACTCAATTATGGTTATCCGCAACGATAAAATTGCCTGCGAGGCATACAAAGCACCCTTTGACAGACAGTATAACCATATGATGTATTCCGTAAGCAAGTCCTTCACATCAACAGCAATCGGTTTTGCAGTTCACGAGGGCTATTTTACGGTAGACACCAGATTCGTTGATATTTTCCCCGAAGCAAGAGGGGACAAGTATGACGAATATCTTGAGGAAATGACAGTTGAAGACCTTCTTACTATGAGAAGCGGAAAGTCTGTTAGCGTATTTCTTGACAGAACAAAGGACAGATGGTTCAAGGATATTATTAATTCCCCCTGGATAAGTGAGCCGGGTACCGAGTTCCTTTATATCAGCGAAAATATGTATCTTCTCTGCTGCATTATTCATAAGATGTGCGGTATGAGCGTTATGGAATATCTTAAGCCCCGTCTTTTCGAGCCTCTCGGCATTAAAAAGCCCTTCTGGGAAACCTGCCCGAGAGGAATTGAAGCAGGCGGTTGGGGTATGATGATTACCACAGAGGATCTTGCAAAGTTTACATATTGCTACAGCAAGGGCGGTAAATTCGGAGGTAAGCAGGTTATTCCTGCCGAGTGGGTTGAAGAAGCCACAAAATATCATGCAGACAGCAGCGTTTCCAGCCAGGATTCCGACTGTAAGGAGGGCTACGGCTACTGCTTCTGGAAAAACGGCGGATGCGAAAATTCCTACCGTGCCGACGGTATGTTCTGTCAGTTCGGCATTGTTTTTGAGGACTACAATGCCTGTCTTATCATAACTGCAGGTGAGGTTCACGAGCAGGGTCTTCGTGACGTACTCTGGGAGTACTTCCCCCGTGCATTCACAGAAAAGAATGAGGGCGACTCAGTAAAGGTTGATATGGGCGAATATGAAAGACTGCCCGAAAAGAACCGTTCTGCACTTGAACAACGCATTGAAGGCAAGCTCATCAAGCTTATGAAGCCTATCGCAATCAACATTGCAGGCTATCCTACAAGTGTTGTGCCTCTTCCTGCTCTGTTTATGGAAAGTGACAAGGCAGGTAACATCAGCGATGTCTGCTTCAGATTCCACGAAAAGGAAATGGAATTCAGCTGGACAGAGGGCGATGAATCCAACTCAATAAATATCGGTATGGACGGTGAATACCGTTGGGATAACATTGTAATCGGCAAGATTCCCTACACAACCTGCTCAACAGCCTGCTGGAACACAGACAGCGAGCTTGAGGTAAGAATCCGCTGCATCGAGGTTGTTGCTGAAAGAGTGCTGACCTTTAAATTCAACGGTGATAACGTTGTTATGCGTCCCTCATCAAATCCGTCAGTTTCTGTTATGGCAGAAACCATGAAGAACACAGTCAAGGATGTTATCAAGCAGCCGATGATTCAGAATGCGGTAAGCAAGGCGCTTCCCAAGATAGTACCTCTTATCGATGCAGCTCAAAGAGGAAAAATCAAGTTTTAAACGGGAGGAAATCTTATGCTTAAAATACTTTTAATTGCTCTGCTTGTTCTTGAAGCAGTATGCGTTCCCTTGTTCCTACATTTTTATTGGCCTAAGAGATGTAAAAAATCTCTTATTATGAAAACCGTCAGCTCTCTTATTTTCATTGCTTGCGCCGGTGTATGTATGGCTATGTCGGGTAACGACACAAAATATGCACTTTACATTTTACTCGGACTTGTTTTCGGTATGCTTGGCGACGTGCTTCTGCATTGGATCAAGGGTACACCGATTACCTTCATAAGCGGTGTTGTGCTTTTCCTTGTAGGTCACATCTTCTATATCAGTGCATTTGATGCAGCAATCAGACCCGGCAGTTGGGATACTGCAGTAACCGTAAGAACTGTAGTGCTTATTATCGGAGCTGTTATTATTGCGGCAATTGCGGCCTTCCTTTATTTCAGAAAGATATTCAAGGGCAGAGAGTATTATATCGTCGCTGCAGCTGTATACGGCGGAGTGCTTTTCACAATGCTTGCCAAGGCATTTGAATGTGCAATGGTATTCTGGGAATACTATGAGCCCGGCATTGAGGTTATTATCGGCTCTCTTGAAGAGTGGCAGGTTGCAATGATTGCAGTTATCTGCGGCTCAGTGCTTTTCGTAATTTCAGATCTTCTTCTCGGCTTTATGCTTGCAAGAGAGCACGGCAAAAGCCAGAAGCCTCCCATAAAGGTACTCAGATACATAAACATTTATACCTATTATATTGCACAGCTTATTCTGGCAACCAGCATACTTCTCATTCCCTACGGAATCGGATGGGCATCATAAAACAAAAGGTCAGCAGAAGAAATTTCTGCTGACCTGATTTCTTAGTATGATAAAAATTCGTTTACAGATATGAATTCCCAATCGGATGAGAGGCTGTTAATCTTTTCAAAAAGCTTTTTATGCTCTGCAACAAGAGTTTTTACCCGATAGTTTTTACAGCTTACCGTTATCTTTGAGCCGACAGCTTCAATCCGGCAGCTCAGCGTTCTTTGCATAAAGGGAAAAGCATCGGTAAGTCGGCGATCCATAATTGCTTCGGCTTTCTCCGGATCACCTTTGTCTACGAGCTTTCTGAGCTCATCCTTTTCCTTTAAGAACATCTCTTTGAAAAGCGGATAACGTGAGCCATCCTGCTCAACAACGCAATAGTGTGGGTCTGTGCCGTTCAGTATAGCGGATGTCTGCTTCGCACACAGATCTCTGATAGTATGCGGTATTGATGAAAGCAGAGTATCAAGCTGTGCTTTATTTCCTGAAAGAGCAGTTAGAATTGCAAAAACATAGCTTCGCTGAGGATTGTCCGAGGAATCAAGAGTGTAGGATTCCTTAAGGTACCGTAAAGCTTTTTCATACTGATGGCAGTAAACATAAATCGTACCGATGTCGTAATTCAGCTGACTTAAAAGCTTCATCTTATCCTGCTCTGCGGCGTTTTCACGGCAGAAGCTGAGAGCTTTAAAATAATAATGCAACGACTTTGAGCATTCCGAATCTCTCTGAGCAAACTTTGCAGTTCTGTAATAGGGGAGAAAAGCAATGTTGAAAAGTGTCTTTATGCCGTAAGAGGCAAACTGCTCATAATATTCGTTCATTTTTTCTTCTGACTGCATAAATTCATAATTCAGGCCGATGAAATAGTTTATGGCTGCCCGGTCAAAGTCGTCGGAAGCGGCATCCTCAAGAGAAAGAAGAAGTGGCATTGCTTCCTGAAATTTACGGGAAGAAACTCTGATCAGTGCTGCAGTAAGGCAGAGTGCAGCCTGACTGTTATCCTCAAAAGCCGACGAAAATATATCGCCAAAGGCTTCGGAATGAATCTTTCTCCATTGCTTATAGTTTTTGTTATCGGATGTAAAGCTTTCAGAAAAGTCGTTATTCATAATATCACCCTGAATGATTATATATCACAAGATTGTGAAAGTCAAATATTGCTCCGGGCTGAAAAGCGCAATTAAAACCGACAACCTTCAAAAGAAGATTGTCGGTTTTTTTGTGTTTACAGCTTAAAATAGCAACAATAATATATTACAAATATACCAAATTAAAATTATATATAATCTATATCTGTACGATAACCATACACATATACGCAATCATCGAAAACCTCACCCGGAACATGAATTTTCCGTAATGCATCTATTACTATTTTGGCTGTTTTTTCGTTTATATCAATTTTAAGCCACTCTATATCCTTATAACTATCACAGTAAAAATGACTCCAAGTATTGTCACTATATATAAAACCGTCAACAGTTTTTGTCGTCCAATTAATTAGCAAATCAGAAATTCCATCATCATCGGAACATTCTACACCATAGTAAAATGCTCGAAAAATCTCATTCCATTTTGTATCATTCATTTTATTATCAACTCCTTGGTTTGTCAATATTCTCTTTCAATGTCTTACAACTTGCAATTAACATTCTTCTGATTCTACCACAAAGATTTCTGTACTTTTTATAAGTAAGCTCATCTATTGCATTTGTATTAAATAGGAGTTTTAACCAGCCTTCTGTTTCACTGCATTCTTTCAAAGAAATCTCAAATTTAGAAAGCATATCTGCCCTGCTTTGACCATAGTTTGCTTCCTGAATATTAGCATAAACACTGCTTGAACTTTTACGAATTTGAAAAAGTGTATTTGATGGTGCTTTAATATTTTGGCAAAGTAATTCTATATCCGTCGCTAACCGTTCAGAATACATAAGCAGATAATTAGGAGACATATAACCACTTCCTTTTATAGTGATTATACTATAAAGTTTTGCTAAAATCAATGCGTAGCATTGTATAGCATCAATTCCAAAGGAATTGCATATCATCAACTTCGCAAGAAGTTGTATATCATCAAGCCGACAGAAATACACACCTGCGGTGTAATGAGATACAAGGACGGCATCGCCGCCCTTGATGATATACACGCTGACGCGTGATGATATACCAAGCCTGTCGGCTTGGATAAAAAAATCCGACAAGTCGAAACTTGTCGGATTTTTTGGCTGCGGAACTAGGATTCGAACCCAGACAAACAGAGTCAGAGTCTGCTGTGCTACCCTTACACAATTCCGCAATGAACAAGAGATATTATA
>JAZPZK010000086.1:0-14240 GCA_045544675.1 Acutalibacteraceae bacterium | reverse complement strand
TTGCAGCTATGAATAACAGACAGAAGAAAATGGGATATAATGCAGCAAGAGAGCTTATGCATAATCTCGGTATGGATGACGCAATATTACCGCAGGAAGATGAAATCAAGCTGTGGGGAAATTTTTAAGAGGTGTTTAAAATGTATAAATATAAAGTCGGCGTAGATTTAGGCGGAACAAATATAGCAGTTGGTATTATCAACGATAAGTTTGAAATAATCGGTAGGGGTAAGGCAAAAACAAACGTACCCAGACCCGCAAAGGAAATTTTTGATGATATTGTGAATTGTATACATATGGCTGTTGAGGATGCAGGTATTTCCATAGATGAAATTGAATCCGTAGGCATTGGAACTCCCGGTTCTGTTGATAAGACCAACGGTGTTATTATGTATGCCAATAACCTTGATTTCTATAATGTTCCTGCTGTGGAATATATAAAAGAGCAGCTTCCCGATGTTAAGGTTTATATTGAAAACGACGCTAATGCAGCAGCTCTCGGTGAGGCTCTTGCAGGCTGCGGTAAGGGTAAGAAAAGCTTTATTGCAATTACTCTTGGCACAGGTGTCGGCAGCGGTATAGTTATTGATGGAAAGCTTCTTACAGGCTGTAATGATGCAGGCGGCGAGCTCGGCCATATGTCAATCAAGTTTGACGGTGAAAAATGCAACTGCGGTAGAGTCGGATGCTGGGAAAGATATGCATCTGCAACTGCTCTTGTAAATCAGACAAAGGCTGCTATGCTTGAGCATAAGGACAGCAAGATGTGGGAGCTTTGCGGCGGCAATATTGAAAACGCAGGCGGCAGAACTGCTTTTGACGGAATGAGAGCAGGGGACAAGTATGCAAAGGAAGTATGCGATAATTATATCTATTATGTAGCAGTTGGTACTGCTAATATTGTCAACGCTTTCCAGCCTGATATGCTTTGCTTTGGCGGCGGTATCTGCAACGAGGGTGATACTCTCTTAAAGCCTATTGAAAAGCATGTTGAAAAGATGCGTTATTCCAAGGATCATGAAATTCAGACTGTTCTTTGCAGAGCAACCCTCGGCAATGATGCCGGTATAATCGGTGCTGCTCTTGTTGAATATTAATCGGAGGCTTTACCTTGACTGAATTAATCGAATTACTTAAAAAACAGAATATACGCTTTACTGAAAACGAACCGATGAAGAACCACACCTCCTTTAAAACGGGGGGGAATGCGTCTGTTTTCATAACGCCCGATAATGAAGAAGAGCTTTCTCTTGTGCTGAAATGCTGCGACAGAATCGGTGTTGTGCCTTTTATTTTCGGCAACGGAAGCAATCTGCTTATAAGCGATGACGGTATTGTTGACAGACCTGTTATTCACATCGGCAAAGGATTTGATTATATAAAAGAGCTTGACGGAACGACTCTTGAAATCGGTGCAGGTGCTAATCTTACAACCGTTTGTAAAACAATCCTTTCAAAAAGTCTTTCTGGTATGGAATTTGCATACGGAATTCCCGGCTCTATGGGTGGTGCCGCATTTATGAATGCAGGTGCCTACGGCGGTGAGATGAAGGATGTTATTGCTTACTGCAATCATCTTGATTTAAAGGGAAATAAAGGCAGCTTCAGCTTTGATGAACTTGATTTGTCCTACAGACATAGTGTTTATTCTGCGGGCGGTTATGTAATAACATCAGTTGTTGTAAAGCTTTCTGAAGGCGTTTACGACGAAATTGAAGCTAAAATGAAGGACCTTATCGGTAGACGTAAGGATAAGCAGCCCTTGGAATATCCAAGTGCAGGAAGTGTATTTAAGCGTCCGGAAGGTTATTTTGCAGGTGCTCTTATCGAACAGAGTAACCTTAAGGGCAAAAGAATAGGCGGTGCTATGGTAAGCGAAAAGCACGCCGGATTTATAATTAACTATGAAAACGCCACAACAAAGGATGTTACTGATCTGATTAAATTCTGTCAGGATACCGTTAAAGAGAAGTTCGGCGTTGAGCTTGAACCTGAAATCAGGGTTATTTCTTAAATTTTCAGCAGGAGGGCAATTATGTCTTTTTCGTCAAACATTAAAGATGAGCTAATAAAAATTGAAGATATGCCCGATTGCTGTGTTCATGCAATGGCTTACGGTATGCTTCTGTTCGGAAGAAGCTTTAACCGAAGCGGAGTATCACTTCTCACAGATCACAAGGGCGTTGCTGAAAAATATCTCAGCGTAACAGAAAAAGCATGCGGTGTAAAAGGAGAGTGCTCCGTTTCTCAGGCTGGTAAGTATACATTGGATTTTCCTGATTTAAATGACCGTACTGAGCTTCTCGGACGATTTTCAAGCAGTGGCAGAGAGCGTACGCTTCGTATTGACAGAGGAAACCTTCTTAACGAAACTGTTGTTGAAGGTGAGAGCCTTAACTGCTGCGACGGTGCATTTTTACGCGGAGCCTTTTTGTCCTGCGGTACAGCCAGTGACCCCAATAAAAGCTATCATATTGAATTTGTTGTGCCTTTTAAGACTCTCAGTATGGATCTTCTTAAAATTCTGACTGATTACGGACTTAAGGCTAAACATATGATACGCCGCTATGTTAATGTAATTTACATTAAGGATAGTGAAAGCATTGAGGATCTTCTTACAATTATGGGCGCACCCAACTGTGCTATGGAAATTATGAACATCAAGATATATAAGGATGTCCGTAATCTTACTAATAGACGAAATAATTTTGAAACGGCAAACTTTTCTCGTACCGTTGATGCGGCATATGATCAGCTTCATGCAATAGTAAACCTTGAAGAAGCAGGAGTTTTACCTACTCTTGAAGCGGATATGCGACAAATTGCTGAGTTAAGGCTTGAAAATCCTGATTTAAGTCTCAGGGAAATAGGCGAGCTGTGTGAGCCTAAGATGAGCCGTTCTGCAGTAAACTACAGGCTTAAAAGACTTGTAGCAATCAGCGACGAATTAAAAAACAGCGATAAGACACAAACTCCGGAGGCATAAATTTGTACAAAAACTACTTTGTTCCCGAAGAGGAACTCGAAAAACAAAAAGAATATATAAATCTTGTCAGAACGGTTATTTCATCAAGATTTATTTCAGCGCCTAAGGCTTTTGTACATACCTACGGCTGTCAGGGAAATGTTGCTGACGGTGAAAAGCTCAAGGGTATGCTTGATGAAATGGGCTATGATTTTACTGATGAGTTATCTGAGGCAGATCTGGTTCTTTATAATACCTGCGCCATCCGCGAGCATGCCGAGGACAGAGTTTTCGGTAATGTAGGTGCTTTGAAGCAGTATAAAAAGCAGAATAAGGATATGATTATAGGTCTTTGTGGCTGTATGACTCAGCAGAAGGCTGTTGCTGAAAGATTTTACAAAAGCTATCCGTTTGTTGATCTGCTTTTCGGTACCCATGTTTCTCACAGATTACCTGAATTTATATACAAGCGCCTTTGCACAGGAAAAAGAGTTTTCGACATAACTGAAAGTGACGGAAATATTGCAGAAGGTCTGCCTGTCCGCCGTGACGGCACCTTCCGCGCCTGGATTCCGATTATGTACGGTTGCAATAATTTTTGTTCCTACTGCATTGTTCCTTATGTAAGAGGTAGAGAAAGAAGCAGAGCTTTTGACGCTGTACTCAATGAAGTCAAGGACGTTGTTGCAAAAGGATATAAGGAAATTACCCTGCTTGGTCAGAATGTAAATTCATTTAACAAGGATAAGGATGAAAGTCTCCGTTTTCCTGCTCTGCTCAGAGCAATAAATGAGATTGAAGGAGACTTCATTATACGCTTTATGACTTCTCATCCGAGAGACTGCACCTTTGAGCTGCTTGATGCAATGGCTGAATGCAGCAAGGTCGCAAAGCATCTTCATTTGCCCTTTCAGTCTGGAAATGACAGAGTTCTGAAGGAAATGAACAGACATTACGACAGACAGAAATATCTTCAGCTTGTCGATTATGCTTACTACAGGATGCCGGAGCTTTCTGTTACAAGTGATGTTATTGTAGGGTTCCCCGGCGAAACATACGAGGAGTTCAGAGACACTCTTTCTCTTATTGAAAGAGTTAAATATACATCCTTATTCACTTTTATTTTTTCTCCCAGACCCGGTACAAAGGCTTACGATATGTCTGATCCTGTTTCAAGACAGGAAAAGGGCGTCTGGTTCAAGGAGCTTACAGACCTTCAGGAAAAAATTGCAGCAGTACGTACTGCTGATATGAAGGGTAAGGTTTACCGTGTTCTTGTTGAAGGTAAAGCAAAGGGTGACGGTATGCTTTCGGGCAGAACTCAGGGCAATGTAATAATTGAATTTATGGGTGACGAAAGCCTTATTGGTAATTTCGCCTACGTTAAAGTAACTAATCCCAGAACATGGGTTGTTTACGGTGAAACAGTATAATTTTACTCTGAATGAGTATCTATTATAAAAATTTTTTAAGGAGTACAGACAATGGACATTATCAAACTCACACGTGAACTCGGTGCTGCAATTCAGCAGGACGAGCGTTATCTTGCATTCACAAAGGCAAGAGAAGAAAATGAAAAGGATACAGAGCTCAACGACCTTATGGGTCAGATTCAGATGGTTCAGATGAATTATCAGATGGAAGCAAGCAAGGAAGAACCCGATTCAGTAAAGATGCAGGGCTTCGAAGCAGAATTCAACGAGCTTTATACAAAGTTTATGTCAAATGAAAAAATGCAGGCTTATGATGCTGCAAGAACAGAAGTTGACGAAATGATGAACTACATTATGCAGATTCTCAGCCTTTGCGTAAACGGTGCAGATCCTACAACATGTGAGCCCGAAAAGGCACATGAACACAGCTGTGACGGTTCCTGCTCATCCTGCAGCGGCTGCCACTAAGATTTTAAACTAAGGAATTACAAACAGGAGGAAAGCAGTATGTCTGAAATGACACCTATGATGCTTCAATATTTTGAAATAAAAAAGGAATATCCGGACACTATACTGTTTTTCCGCCTGGGTGATTTCTATGAAATGTTTTTTGACGATGCCAAAACTGCATCGTCAGTTCTTGAACTTACACTTACAGGACGTGCCTGTGGTAACGGTGAAAAGGCACCAATGTGCGGTGTACCCTTTCATTCTGCAGATAACTATATAGCAAAGCTTGTCAATAACGGATATAAGGTTGCTATATGCGAGCAGGTTGAAGACCCTGCAACAGCCAAAGGTCTCGTTAAAAGAGATGTTATCAGAATTATTACCAAAGGTTCAGTAATTGAAAATAATATGCTCGATGAGGGCAGAAATAATTACCTTACGTCTATATTTTTTGATAAAGACGGTGCAGGCATCTGTTTTGCGGATGTTTCAACCGGAAGTGTAAAGCTTACCTCTTTTGAATACGGTCCCAAAATTCAGTCTTCAATCATCAATGAACTCGGAGTGTTTTCACCGAGTGAAATTGTGCTTAATATGTTCTGTGCGAAGGATAAGCAGATTGCAGAATTTATTTCCGGAAAGATGTCTGCAAGCTGTGAAGTGCCTTCGGATATATACTTTGATTACGAAGAATGTCTTCAGATATGTAAAGAGCATTTTTCAGACGGAAAAATTACTTCATACGGAATCGAAAACAACAAGCATGCTATTATTTCGCTTGGTGTTACACTTAAATATCTTAAAAATGTTCAGAAAAACGATCTTGATAATATAAGAGATTTCGACTTATATACTGACAGCCAGTATATGAAAATCAGTTATTCAACAAAAAGGGATCTTGAAATCTGTGAAACTATGCGAAGCCGCGAAAAGCGCGGATCTCTTCTCTGGGTTCTTGATAAAACAAAAACCTCAATGGGTAAGAGACTTATAAGATCCTGGCTTGAAAAACCGCTTATTAACTATGCTCAGATAACAAAAAGGCATAATGCTGTAGGAGAGCTTTGTGACAACAGTATTGATCTTTCTGAGCTTACATCGTCATTGAGCGGTATTTACGATATTGAGCGTCTTTTGACGAGGGTGGTTTATGAATCAGCCAACGCCAAGGATCTCAACAGCTTAAAACAGACAATAAGAAGTCTTCCTCAGCTTAAGACGCTTCTCAGTGCTTTTAAATCCTCGTATCTTAAGCAGCAGTATGATTCTCTTGACCTTTTAAGAGATATATATGATCTTATTGATGCTGCAATTGATGAAGAAGCGCCCTTCAGCATAAGAGAAGGCGATATTATAAAGGATGGCTTCAATTCAGAGCTTGATACTCTCAGAGATATTCAGAACAACGGTAAAAAATATATCGCTGAAATCGAAGCCAGAGAAAAAGAAAAAACCGGAATACCCAAGCTGAGAATAAGCTATAACAGAGTATTCGGTTATTATATTGAAGTTACGAATTCATATAAAGAACTCGTTCCCGATGATTACATACGCAAGCAGACACTTGCTAACTGTGAGAGATATATCACACAGGAACTCAAGGAGCTTGAGAGCAAGGTCCTTGGTGCTCAGGAGCGTATTGTTAAGCTTGAATATGAAATATTTTGTCAGATAAGAAAAACAGTTGCAGCAGAATTCAACAGAATTCAGTCTACTGCCCGGGCTATAGCGGTTACAGATGTGCTTTGTTCTTTTGCAAATGTTGCTGTGAATAACAATTATGTATGCCCGACAATTGTTCAGGGCGACCGTATTGATATTTTTGACGGCAGACATCCTGTTGTTGAAGCAATGCTTGGTGATATGCCTTTTGTACCTAATGATACGAAGCTCGACTGCGGAGAAAACCGCTGTGCAATTATAACGGGTCCCAATATGGCAGGTAAATCTACTTATATGCGTCAGGTTGCACTTATCTGCCTTATGGCTCAGATCGGCTCATTTGTTCCTGCGAAGAGAGCTGAGCTTTCGATTGTTGACAGTATATTCACACGTGTCGGCGCATCTGATGATCTTGCAACCGGTCAGTCTACCTTTATGGTTGAAATGAATGAGGTTTCAACCATAATCAAAAATGCGGGCAAGCACAGTCTTATCATACTTGACGAGGTCGGAAGAGGTACTTCTACATTTGACGGTATGAGTATTGCACGTGCAGTGCTTGAATACATCGTTGATAAAAAGAAAATTGGAGCAAAAACTCTGTTTTCAACACATTATCACGAGCTTACCGAGCTCGAAAAACAGCTTGAAGGTGTAAAGAATTACAATATATCCGTAAAGAAAAAAGGTGACACGATAACATTCCTCAGACGTATAGTGAGAGGCTGTGCAGACGGTAGCTACGGTCTTGAGGTTGCAAAGCTCGCGGGTATTCCGAATTCTGTTGTTGCAAGAGCAAGGCTGATTTTAGCAGAACTCGAGAAAAATACACCTGATAACCGTATAGTTATGAATTCTGTTGCTTTATCTGAAGAGGAGGATATTCAGCTTTCGCTTCAGTCAACTATTGATGATGAGCTTCTTGACTCAATAAGAAACATAGATATAAACGTGCTCACTCCCTTGGAGGCTCTGACAACCTTACACGAGCTTGTCAGAAAAGCAAGAGGAGAATAAACTTTAAGGATGTGATGACTTTATGGCAAAAATCAATATACTTTCAAAACATATAGCTGAATTGATAGCAGCCGGTGAAGTTGTCGAAAGACCTGCATCTGTTGTTAAAGAGCTTATGGAAAATTCTATTGATGCAGGCTCAACCGCCATTACTCTTGAAATTAAAAACGGCGGTGTAACCTATATAAGAATAACTGATAACGGCTGCGGTATTGAAAGAGATGATGTGCCGAATGCTTTTATCAGCCACGCTACTAGCAAAATAAGTGACGAAAACGATCTTAATTCCATATTTACCCTTGGATTCAGAGGTGAAGCATTAGCATCAATTGCTGCTGTTTCCAGAGTAGAAATGCTTACAAAGAGTGTTAACGAAAACAGCGGAACCTCCTACGCTATAAGCGGCGGAGTGCAGCAAAGATATGAGCCTGCAGGCTGTCCCGACGGAACTACAATTATTGTAAGAGATTTGTTTTATAACACTCCCGCAAGAATGAAGTTCCTTAAAAGGGATGTATCCGAAGCAAATGCTGTTGCCGAGGTTGTAGACAGAATTGCATTGTCTCATCCTGAAATCAGTATAAGATTTATCCGTGAAGGTAAGCAGGTGCTTATTACTCCCGGTGACGGCAAAATGATGTCCGCCATATATTCGGTTTTCGGCAGAGCCTTTGCTGATTCGCTTTTACCTGTTGATTATGAGCTTGACGGCATTAAGGTTGAAGGTTATACCTGCAAGCCTCATTGCGCAAGACCATCGCGTTCAATGCAGTATTTTTATCTTAATAACAGATATATCAAGTCACGCTCTTGCATTGCATCAATGGAAAATGCATACAAAAATTCAATTATGGTTGGCAAATTCCCAAGCTGCGTGCTTAATATTTCCGTGCCGCCTCATACAGTTGATGTTAATGTACATCCGGCTAAAACAGAAGTACGCTTCAGCGATGAAAGAAGAGTATCATCCGCTGTTTATTATGCGGTTAAAAGTGCAATAGAGGAGCTTGATAAGGCGCCTGAGATTGATCTTTCAAGAATTTCAAGGCTTACTCAGAAGGCTACTCCCGAAGCAGTTCAGATAACTATGCAGGAGGTTAAACAGCCCTCACAGAGCCATGTTACATCTGAATCAATGGGAAAAAGAGTTTCTATTCAGCCGAAGGAAAAGAGTTATACTAAAAATTCCCCCAGAGATTTCTGGAATAAAATGACTTCATCTGAGTTTCAGAATACTGTTTCTGCTCCCAAAAATGAAAATCCTTATGTAAGTCAGGCTGATGAACCTGATCTTATCAGTTCCTTTAAGAAAAAGCAGTCAGAAAATACTTCTGAGGAAGTAGTAATTGTACCTAAGGTTACAGTTCAAGAAACTGCTGCTGTGCAACACACGGAAACAAATCGCGCTGTGAAAACTGAGCCTGAAACCATTCCGCAGGTAACTGTACAGGAAGAGAATCCGGTTAAATTTGAAGCGGTAACCGAAAAAGAACTCCCGATAAAACCTTTAAGGCTTTTAGGTGAAGCCTTTAAAACTTATATTATCTGTGAATATGACGGCAAGCTTTGTCTTATCGATAAGCATGCAGCGCATGAAAGAATCATCTACAATAAAATGAAGAAAAACGCTTCTGAAAACTGTGCTTCTCAGGTGCTTCTTTCGCCGATAACCGTAACCCTCAGCAAAAATGAGTATGATACCGTTTTATCTAATCTTGGTGTTTTTTCAAAAGCAGGCTATCTTGTTGAAGATTTCGGTAGCGGTGTTGTTATTGTCAGGGAGTGTCCGATGCTAATTTCCGGTGACGATATCGAGGATACGGTTGTTGAAATAGCTCAGTATCTTACAGAAAACAGGGTAAATACCGAGCCTGAAAAGATAGACAGAATTCACCATACAGCTGCCTGCAAGGCTGCTATAAAGGCAGGATATAAAAATTCAACGGCTGAAATGAAGGTTCTTGCAGAGCAGGTGCTTTACGACGATGAGGTCAGATACTGTCCTCACGGAAGACCTGTTCTCATTGAACTTTCAAAATATGAGCTGGAAAAGCAATTCGGCCGTATTCAATAAATGGAGATTACCTATGCATAAACCTTTAGTTGCTGTAATAGTCGGACCGACAGCGTCGGGAAAAACTGCTCTTTCAATTGAAATTGCAAAGAGGCTTGACGGCGAGATTATCTCTGCCGATTCAATGCAGATTTATAAAAAAATGAATATTGCAACAGCTAAGCCTGATGAGAAAGAAATGCAGAATATCCCTCATCACCTTATTGATTTTCTTGAGCCGGGTGAAAGCTTTTCCGTCGCGAAATATAAAGAGGAAGCCTTAAGTGCAATTGAAGATATAATTTCAAGAAACAAGCTTCCGATTGTTGCCGGAGGAACCGGTCTGTATGTAGATACACTTATAAATAACACAGAGTTTCTTGATTACGAAAAAACTGCTGTCAGAGATGAGCTTCAGAAAAGAGCCGATGAAGAGGGGATTGAAGAGCTCTACCGTGAGCTTATAAGTATTGATCCTCATACGGCAGAAAAGCTTCATCTCAACGATACAAAACGTATAATAAGAGCTCTTGAGGTTTATTATTCCACAGGTAAAACAATAAGTGAACAATGTGAGCTGTCACACCTTAATGAAAGTCCCTATAGCTGGTGCGTTGTCGGTATAAACGCAAAGGACAGGCAGTATCTTTATGACAGAATCAACCTTCGTGTTGATCTTATGCTTGAAGCGGGTCTTGTTGATGAAGCTAAAGAATTTTATTCGTGTGATATTTCTTCAACAGCAAAACAGGCAATCGGGTATAAAGAGCTTAAGCCTTATCTTGACGGACTGGTAAGTCTGGAGCAGGCTGTAGAAAAGCTTAAAATGGAAACCCGCCGATATGCTAAACGTCAGCTTACCTGGTTCAGAAAAAATGAAAATATCAACTGGCTTTATGCCGATGAACTTACAAATGAGCAGATGGTTACATCTGCGGTAGAAATTATCAAAAACAACAGGAGATAAGTATGAAATCAGATAAGAGCAAAAAGTTTTCTGCCGCTGTACTTGTGTTTGTGGCGGTATGCCTTGTTCTTTATATTGTTCAGGCTATGTACTTTGATAAAACTGATATTGTTGAAATCGAATATGCATACTCTGAAGTTGAAGAGGATATTATTAACGCTGAGGGCTTTGCTGTCAGAGATGAATTCAGGGACGAAAACGGTGTTAATACATCTATTCTGTATAAGAATTCCGATAAGGTTTATGTTCCTATTATTTCAGATAGTGCGGGTGTAGGTGTAAAGGATAATATCGCTGCTTGCTTTGATAATGAGGCTCAGGCAGATGCTTATCTGAAAATAAGGGAGCTTGAAGCAAAAAAAGATTCGCTTTCAAATATGAAAAGCTATGAGGCTCTTAGCAAGATAGATATATCTTACCTTAATTCTCAGGTGTACAAATCAGTTCAGGATTACTGTGAATTATTATCCGACGGAAGCTACGGTCTTCTTGAGAATAAGATTGACAGCTTCTGCGGCTATATGACTTCAAAACAGATAGCAACCGGTAATTCCTATGATTTCACTGGACTTATCGCTGATTGTGAAGAAAAAATCAAAAAGCTCGAGGCATCTGTCGGCTCCAGGCAGTATATTACATCTCCTTATGCAGGTTATTTTGTCAGCGTTGTTGACGGATATGAGCAGACTAAGCTCTATAGTGATGTAAAAAATAAAAAAACTGAGCCAAATGAGGTTGCTTCTCTTCTCAAAAGTGAACCTTCACCTGTAGAAAATGTATACGGAAAAATCATCGCCCAGCATACATGGTATCTTCTTTTCGATGTTTCTATAGAGCGTGCGTCATCAATTAAAACCGGAAAAACCGTTTATGTCGATTTCCCTGAAAGAGGAATTGACAATATACCGATGAGTGTTCACCATGTTTCTGAGATGAAGGACGGCAACGTAACGGTTACACTCAGATGTAAATATCTTAATGAAGAGCTTGCTGTACTGAGAAAAGAAAAGCTCACCATTACCGTAGCAAAATACGAGGGTATAAAAATCAGCAACGAAGCTCTTATAAAAAATGATGAGGGTATTGACGGTGTTTACGTTCTTGCGGGTAATGTTGCACGGTTTACACCTATTCATATAACCTATTATGGCAGTGATTTTGTTATAGCTGAAAAATATATTGCATATAAGAGCGATAAAGACGGCAACAGAATTATCGATGAGGAAAAAACCTCGCTCTACCGCGAATTATCAGTGTATGACAGCATCATAGTGAAAGGAACGAACATAACAGATGGAAAAGTTATCTCTTGATGAAAGATTCAGTAATATTGATTATAATATTTCTGTTATAAAAGAGCGTATTGCGAATGCCGCTATCAAATCCGGCAGAGATGAAAATGCAGTGCATCTTATGGCGGTTACCAAGACCGTTGAGCCTGTTTTCATCAACAGAGCTATATCAAACGGTATTGATCTTATCGGTGAAAATAAAGTACAGGAATTTCTTGGTAAAAAGGATTTTCTTAACCTTGAAAACTGTGAAGCACATCTTATAGGTCATCTTCAGACTAATAAGGTAAAGCAGATTATCGGTAATGTGTCAATGATTCAGTCGGTTGACAGCCTTAAGCTTGCGACGGAAATATCAAAAAGAAGTAATGCAAACGGTATTGTTACGAAATGCCTCGTTGAGGTAAACATCGGCGGCGAGGAAAGCAAAACAGGTACAGATGCCTCTGCTGTTCTTGAACTGGTGCACGAAATTTCCGAAATGGAGAATATTCAGATTGAAGGGCTTATGACAATTCCTCCCATTTGTGATGATAATCGTGTTCTTGATGAATATTTTTCAAAAATGCATAGAATATTTATTGACATAAAAGAGAAAAAGTTAGATAATGTAAATATGAGTATCCTTTCAATGGGTATGTCATCGGATTATGAAAGAGCAATTCTTAACGGTTCAAATCTTGTAAGAGTCGGAACAGCTCTTTTCGGAAACAGAATTTATTAATCTTTAAGGAGTGTATATAAAATGGGTTTAGTTAAAAATTTCAAGGAAAAATTAAGTGAGCATTTCGTAAGTAATGATTATGATGATTTTGATTCAGCAATAACAGAGGAGGATTTTGAGCCGAAAAATTCTTCAGCGAGTATTTATGATACTCCCGTTGAGGAAAGCTACACCTTTAATCCTCAGCCCGGTATATCAGTTCCCGAATACAGTTTTGAGCCTAAGGCAGCAAAAAGAAAAGCCGATATTCCTCCTGCTGCATCTGTGAAGTCTAATGCAGGAGCTAATATCTATGACATCAACACAGCAAGACCCGCAAACAAGTTCAAGCTGAATTCTATTATGCTTCGTGATATTTACGACGCTAAGAACGTTGCTACTCTTATGATGGAAAAGGATACAATTGTTGTTGTTAACCTTTCTCAGCTTTCAGATGATCAGAAAATCAGAGCTATGGACTTTCTTGACGGTGCAAAGTATGTAACAAAATCGCTTTTTGCAAGATTCGCTGAAAATATCTGTGCTTTTGTTCCTGAAAGCGTTGAACTGTACGGAGATTTCTTCAGCCAGATTGACCTTGATTCTTTCAATAAATAAAGACGTTAAAACAGGGGGATATTATTATGTTAACACCACTCCAGATAAGCACACAGCGTTTTGCACCTAACGGTAAGGGCGGATACAGATCATCAGATGTTGATGCTTTTATGCAGAAGGTTTATAAGAGCTACACAAAGCTTTATAATGATAATAATGTACTTAACGACAGACTTCAGGCTGTTTCGCCTACAATCGACGAATACAACAGGAATAAAGCTGCAATAGCAAATGCTCTTATCAGTGCACAGAGTGCTGCTGAAGCTATGCTTGAGCAGGCTAAAAATGAGGCAGCCATTGTTTTAGAAGCTGCAAATAAAAACGGAGAAGTAATTGTATCAGCTAAAAAAGAAGAAGCCGAAAAATATTATGCTGAAAGAACAGGCGAGGCTGATATGAAGCTTCGTGAGCTTGAGTTTGCTTTTGCTAAGCTTCAGAAGGAAGCAGATGATTTCCGTGAGGCTTATACAGCGAAGGTAAACGCTCAGATTCAGGCTCTTATAGCTGATGCCAATGAAAAGGCTGCTGAAATTGTTGCTGCAGCATATAACGATGCTAAGCTTGCAAAGGAAAATGCACAGGAAACCGTATCTGCTGCTGCTATTCAGCTTCAGGCTCTTAAAGAGGAAACAGCAAAAGTTAAGGGTGAGCTTTCAGCTCTTATTCTTGTTGCAGATTCAGCTGTTAAGTCAATTGGTGACTATAACATTGATGCCGTAACGGTTGATAATGATGTAAATACTTCCGCTGACAGAATATCCGCAGAAGATATTCCTGCTTTTGAACTTAATGTTAAGTATGAGCCCGTACCTGCCGAAACCGTTCCTGGTATTACTGTCGAAGAGGTTGAGGAAATTGTTCCTGTTTTTGAGGAAGAGGAAATTGATATTATCAGCGAAGACGAAGTTTCTTCTGCTGCAACTGATGAAATAGTTGATCTTTTCTCGCATTCATCCGATTCAGGTAAGGAAAAAAATGAAATACCTGATGTATCTTCATATCTTTCTAAGATTTTTGATTCTGTATCTGAGGAAGATGATGATAGCTTCGGTTTTGACAATCTTATTTCAGAATCATAAG
>JAZPZK010000085.1:0-3160 GCA_045544675.1 Acutalibacteraceae bacterium | reverse complement strand
CTCGATCAATACGCTTCTCGGCAGTCCGCGGCAGCTTAAATGTCAGTGCTGCGGGATGCCTCTGAACGAGGACGAGGTTATCAGCAAAGAATCCGACGGCACTTTTAATGAGGACTACTGTAAGTGGTGTTATGCAGACGGAACCTACACTTACAGTGATATGGATGAACTTATCGATGTCTGCGTCGGTCAGATGGCCAATGAAGACTTTTCGGAAGAACAGGCTCGTGCGTATTTGCAGCAGCTTCTGCCAACGTTGGATTACTGGAAGAGATATGAAGAATTGAGTGATGATGGACAGTTTGATGCTTTCAAGCAGAAAGTCATTGAAGAAATCAATCAGCTTCATATCGAGGGTATGCCCAAGGTCGAGACGCTCAATGCCCTTGTGGGCGGATACATCAATCTGGAATACAGGCTGCCGAACGGAAAGCTTGTCAAGTTTCTGGATGATGCAGCAACATACCTTGGAACTCAGCTGGAATGTGAGTTTGACGAAAGTACTTGCTTTGGTGTCGCCGCCAATATGGATTTTATCCTTGTATGCAGCTATGAAGAAAACGGCGAAAATCCCGAATTGATTATCTATAAAAAAAGATGATATACCTGACCTCTGACAAAAAATCAGAGGTCTTTTTTCTTATGTTGCGGAGCAAAAAAACATTTCTGCCTTAAATAACTGTTACTGCTTGAAAATAATTCTTCACCGTGATAGAATTAACATATATGCCAGAAGGCTTTTCGGTAAAAAGGAAAACATCAGGAGGTTATTATGCAGTTTATACAGACGATTATATCTTATCTTGCAATAGCGGCAGCTTTTCTTTCATCGGTTTTTTCTGTGCCGAATACAGAATTGGTCGCCTTTACGAATGATTATGAAATCCCCGAAAGCATACCTGAATACAGCAGGATTTCCACCGAAGAAAAAACTGACTGGACAGCAGAATGGATATGGGACGAGGATAACCTTGAGGAAAATAACGTATGGATGTGCTTTAACAAAAAGGTGACTGTTAAAAATGTTCCCGACGAGCTTATAGCACACATCTCTGCAGATTCAAAATACTGGCTTTACATAAACGGCGAAACCGTTGTTTTTGAGGGCGGCGTAAAGCGCGGTCCTGAAGAAAACGGCGGATATTACGACAGCATTGATATTGCTCCCTATCTTAAAAAAGGTGAAAATTCGGTTTCTGCACTTGTATGGTATTGGGACGACGACACAAGCTACTCCTATAACAGCAGCGGTCAGGGCGGCTTTATATTTGAAGCAATCAGCGATGAAATCAATATAACCTCCGATGAAAGCTGGAAGGTGAAAAGAAACGGTGCATACGTTGATTCTGCCCTTTATCCGCCTAACTACAGACTTCCCGAATACAGCATCTATTTTGATGCAAGGGAGGATATGGGCAATTGGACAGATGCAGCTTTTGATACCTCGGATTGGGAAAATGCAACTGTGTATGCAGCAGGCGGTGAGGGCGTATACGGCTCACTTTACCCGAGAGGCATACCCTTCCTGAAGGATTACGGCCTTAAGGATTATGAAAATTCAGGCGACTACGAAAACTATACCGTAGACAGTGCCTTCGGTGAAAAAATCACCGTGGATATTCCTTACAATGCACAGCTCACACCTTATCTTAAGGTTAAGGCACCTGCAGGTAAAAAAATCCGCATAACAACGGAAAATACTCTGATAGGTGCAGTTTCAACAACCTATATAACCAAGGAGGGCGAGCAGGAGTTTGAAGCTCTCGGTTGGTTCAACGGTGAGCATATCACATATAAAATACCCTGCGGTGTTACGGTTATTTCTCTCAAATACCGTGAAACAGGCTACGACAGCTCCTTCAGCGGTGATTTCAAATGTGATGATGAGTTTATGAATTCTCTCTGGCAGAAATCACTTCGCACTCTTTATGTTACAATGCGCGATAATTTTATGGACTGTCCCGACAGAGAAAGAGCCCAATGGTGGGGTGACGTTACAAGCGAAATGATTATGACCATGTACTCTATGGACAGCAATTCCTACCTGCTTTATCAGAAGGGCGTGGAGGCAATGCTCTCTCACGTTGACGACACAAAGGTGCTTCAGACCGTTGTTCCTATAAGCGGTGACTATTTTGAGCTTCCCGTTCAGCAGCTTGCAGGTATTGTAGGCTTCCTTACCTACTATGAATATACGGGTGATACAGCTTTCCTTGAAAGAGTATACGGTGCATCTGTTGATTATCTCAGACTCTGGGAAATGGGTGACAACAATCTTGTGGTTCACCGTGCAGGCTCATGGGATTGGGCTGACTGGGGCGACAGGGCAGATATGACCGCTATAGAAAATGCGTGGATTTACTATGCGCTTTCATCGGTTGAAGAAATGGCAGAGCTTCTCGGTAAGAATGAGGATATGGATTTTATCACCGAAAGAAAGGCTGCTATAGCAGAGGGCTATAAATCTCTGTGGACAGATGATGGCTATAAAAGTAAGGATGTTACCAAGCCCGACGACAGAGCAAATGCCCTTGCAGTTTTATCGGGACTTGCGGAAAAAGAGCAGTATGAAGTGATTGAAAATGTGCTCACAACCACTAAAAATTCAAGTCCCTATATGGAATACTATGTTCTTGAGGCTCTTTGTGAAATGGGCGAATATGAAGCTGCAAGAGACAGAATCAAGGGCAGATACAACGGTATGATGTGTGAGGATTACTCAACGCTCTGGGAATTCTGGGATTCGTGGAGAGGAACGATGAATCACGCCTGGAGCGGCGGTCCGCTTGTAATAATGAGTAAGCATTTTGCAGGCATTGAACCTCTTGAAGCCGGTTACGAATCGGTTAAAATAGAGCCTCAGTATGATTTATACGATAATCTGAGCTGTACCGTTCCGAGTGTGAAGGGACTCATCAGCCTTGAATATAAGAATACCGACGGAAAATATACCGTTAACCTTACCCTTCCTGAGGATATGAAGGCTGAGCTTTATGTGCCCCGGGGCACAGAGGTTACTGTTAACTCTGCACCTTATTATAAGAACGGTGAATACGTAAGCGGTCAGCCGGGCGACGTTGAAATAACAGTAAAAAACATCAATAATTAAATATTCTGCCCTCACCTTGCGTGGGGGCAGTTATTATTCGGTGGTTGTATG
>JAZPZK010000084.1:0-50704 GCA_045544675.1 Acutalibacteraceae bacterium | reverse complement strand
GCCCCAGCCTCAGTATGCTCCCCCCCAGCCCAGACCTCAGCAGTTTGCTCAGCCCGGTCAGGCTCCCCAGTATGCTCAGCAGCAAAGACCCCAGCAGTTCGCTCAGCCCGGTCAGGCTCCTCAGTATGCTCAGCAGCAAAGACCCCAGCAGTTCGCTCAGCCCGGTCAGGCTCCCCAGTATGCTCAGCAGCCCGGCTTCGGTAACGTACCTCCCCAGCCTCCCGTAATGCAGCTTGCTACAGACAGAGGTCTTCTCAAATACATACTTCTTTCACTTATCACCTTCGGCATTTACGGCATCGTTGCTATGTATAAGGCTACCGAGGATCTTAACACAATCGCAAGCAAGTACGACGGCAAGAAGACAATGAACTTCCTTCTTATGGCTCTTCTTGTTACTCCCGTAACCTGCGGTATCTACGGTATTATCTGGTATCACACCTTCTCAGACAGAATCGGCGCAGAGCTTCAGAGACGCGGCATTCAGTATTCCTTCAATTCAAGCACCTTCTGGCTCTGGAATGTTCTCGGTTCATTCATTTTCGTAGGCCCATTCGTATACGTCCACAAGATGTTCGAGGCTCTCAATCTTCTTTCAGAGGATTACAACAAGAGAGGCTGATAAAAAAACTATACTCCGTCGGTTTACGGCGGAGCTTTTTTATGCAAAAACAGCATTATTTTATGCATTCAACCCATTGACTTAACAGCTTTAATGTGCTAAACTAAAAACAATATGAAACATTTAATCTTCGACCTTATCAAGAAAAATCGCAATCTTATTCTGCTGGTTGTCGGTCTTGTGCCGATATATGCAATAATGGGTTGTCCCATAAGGTATATTACGGGAATCTGCTGCCCCGGCTGCGGAATGACAAGAGCCTGCTTTGCTCTTGCCGGCTTTGATTTCGGGCAGGCACTTTATTTTCACCCTCTGGTGATTTTTATGCCTGTTGCAGTTCTTGTTTGCCTTCTAAGACGCAGAATACCGAAAAAGCTTATGACAGCTCTGTGTATAGTTGCCATAGTCATGCTTTCTGTTGTCTATGTCATCAGACTTTCAGGCGGCAGTGAGATAGTCTATTGGGATTTTGAAAAAGGCGCTATATATAAGTTGTTTCATATAATTGTAAATTAAAGGAGAACTAAAAATGGCAGCTTTAAGAACCTTTCAGGTAGCACCTGATGCAAACATCCACGAAATCGTGCAGGCAGTTGCACAGAACCTCTCTTCTCAGGGTTATCAGTGTATGCCTCAGCCCGTTGGCCCTCAGTCAGCATCACTCACAGTATGCAAGGACCGCGACGGTATCCAGAACATCATCGGCTTAGGCCTTGAATGCAGAGTTTCACTCTCAATCAACGGTCCTCAGCTTCAGGTTTCAATCGACAGCGAATGGTCAAACAAGATTATCGCTATCGCAGTTGGCTGGTTCATCTGTATGATCCCCTTCATCACAGGTATCATCGGTTGCATCAACCAGAACTCACTCCCCGAGAAGATCTTCACAGCAATCAATATGGCTGTTTCTTCCTTCGGCGGCGCAGCTCCCTATCCCTACCAGGCTCCTCAGCAGTATGCTCCCCAGCCTCAGCAGTATCAGGCACCTCAGGCTCCCTACCAGGCACCTCAGGCACCTCAGTATCCCCAGGATCCTCAGGCTCCCCAGGCATAATTTTGTAATGAGATACCCCCTTCATCAAGGGGGTATTTTTGCTTAAACCGTTAAAACAAAGGAGAAAGCAAAAAACGGAAGGAGAAAAAATATGATTTGTAAGCACTGCCAAACAGAATCTGACGGTGAATTCTGCCCTAATTGCGGCACACCCTTTGAAAAAGAATACGCTGATAATTATTATCCTCAGCAGGAGTATTATCAGAACTATCAGCAGCCCTATGAGGCTCCCAAAAAGAAAAACAACACTCTTATGATTGTTCTTATTGCCGTTGCAGCTGTTCTTGTTGTAGGAGTTTTTGCAGTTGTAGGCTTACTGGCAAAGGGCGGAAACAAGAGTACCGGCGACGACCCTGTTTTACCGCCGGGTGTGGTTCAATCAACAGAAGAAGAAACAACTCTCGCCGATTTTGAATATAAGGGCAACCTTATTGAGGAAACTGAGCCTGACGACAGCATTGTTGAACCCGACTTCCTATATAACGAGCGCACTCTTTATATAGAGCCGGAGGAAGGACTTATTCTCAGAGAGGGACCGGGACAGAAGTTTAATAAAATACTCACCATCCCCTACGGCAAGGCAGTAACAATCAAGGGCGGTAACAACGGAAACGACGACTGGGTTTATATCTTCTATTCAGGTGATTACGGTTGGGTATATTCCGAGTTCCTTTCAGAATCAAAGCCCACTAAGGACTACGATACAGGTGTAGACAACAGATACGGTGTTAACGAATATTATTCTTACACATATTCCTTTACAGCTGTGGTTTCCCCTTCAAAGGGACTTAATATCAGAACAGGTGCTTCAACATCCAGCGAATCCCTTGTAGTTCTGCCAAAGGGCACAGAGGTAACTGTCCTCGGATGTTCAGCATACAACTCAGACTGGTATTACGTTTATTGCTATTATAAGGGCGGTTATTATTACGGCTTTATGAGCGGAGAATATCTTAACTGGTAAAATACCAAACAAAAAAACTGTCGGCTAAACCGACAGTTTTTTATGTTATCTTGTCTGTAAACATTCTGAAAAGCGGCAGGCAGGATGAGAAAAACTTCTTGTAGCTTTCGCAGTAGTCCGCACTTTCTCTGTTACGCTTACAGCCTCCGCCGCGGCACATCGGAAGAAATCTGCAGTCCTTACACTCCTTCGGCATTGGTATACTCTCTTTAATGAAATCACGGGCATTTCTGCCTTTTGCCATTTCCTCAAGGGAATTCTCATTGATGTTGCCTAAAAGCCATTCATCGGTGCAATAAAAGTCGCAGGGATAGATATTTCCGTTGCCCTCGCAGACGAACTGATGGGTGCAATGACCCAGAAGTCCGCATTGCTCAGGTCTCTGACCAAGATACATACGTACCCAGTTGTCGAACTGGCGTATGCTCATATAATTGCCCCTTACAAAATCCTTCACGTAAAGATTGAAGATGCGTATGAGAAAATCCGAATACTGGTCAGGTGTCATATAAAGCTCGCTCTCGCTGTTATCGCCCATAGGACGAAGACAGGGAATAAACTGAAGATAATGAAAGCCCTCCTTTCTGAAATGCTTGTAAATTCTTTCCGCATTTTCAGCACAGTAGCCCGTAAGCACCGTAAGAATATTGAATTCAACCGAGTATTTTTCGAAAAGCTTTGCAGCCTTGGTTATCTTATAATAGGAATTCTGACCGTTGGCATCAACACGGAATTTGTTACCCTCATAGTCTCCGTCAAGGCTCAGACCCACAAGAAATTTGTTATCGTGAAAAAATCTTGCCCATTCGGCATCAACAAGAGTGCCGTTGGTCTGTATTGAATAGAAAACCTCGCTGCCCTTGGTGTTATATTTTTCTGCAAGGACTGTGAATTTTTCAAAGTATTCCTTGCCTGCAATAAGAGGCTCGCCGCCCTGAAAGGCAAAGGCTACCGAGGATCCGTCAGCAAAGCTGAAGGCGTTTTTTATAAGGCTTTCCGCTGTGGCTTCGTTCATCACACCAAGAGAAAACACATCTCTGTGAGCTGCCACGTCACAGTAAAAGCAATATTTGCACCTTAAATTGCATAGTGACGAGGCAGGCTTTACCATAATTGACAGAGCGGGCATTATTCAATAATACCTCTTCTGTTTTCCTTGAAGTCCTTCTGAATGCCCTGAAGGTCTTCGTTCATCTGAGCAGAAATTTCAGGATATACGGTTGTGCGGTTATAGTTTTCCTGATAGTCATCTGTCATAATGTGTAACCAGTTCTTACGGGTCTTATCGAAGAAGGCTGAGTTATCGTTGGGAGCCTTATCGAAATATTTGAAGGTGATATATTCGTTATCGTTAAGCACAGCATAGTCGTAATCGGGATAGAGCTTCTTAACGCTGTCTGTTGTTACGGCATACTGAATAGCCTTGATGTCCTCTCGCTTCATATGAAGAATGGGATATTCCTCGGTATGAACAACGCTGTCCTTTTCAATAACAGGTACAAAGGAAACACCGTCCATCTCTCTGTCAGAGGGAAGATAGTTCTTCTTGCCGCTGTCGCCTGTGATGCCGCAAAGCTCAACAAGTGTGGGGAACAGGTCAACAAAGGTTGCGCTGCTGCTTCTTACACCGCCTGCCTCAAACAGACCGTTATTGTTATCCCAGCGGATCATAAAGGGTACCTTCTGACCGCCGTCATAGGGAAGATATTTTGCACCGCGAAGGTCAGCAGTTGAGCCCTCAAGTGCAGGACCGTTGTCACTTGTGAAAAGGATGATTGTATCCTCAAGAACGCCAAGCTCTTCCATTGTTGCAAAGAGCTTACCTAAGTATGTATCAAACTCGGTTACACAGTCAACGTATGTGCCCATACCTGATGTGCCGTCAAAGTCATCGCCTGCAAAAACAGGACCGTGAGGCCAGGGGGTTGCATAGTATGCGAAGAAGGGTTCATCCTTCTTTGAAGCCTCTGTAATCCAGGTTTCAACCTCTTCGTGAATCCATTCGGTAAGCTTGCTCTGGTCCTTCTTGCCGTTTTCGTCGCGAAGCTCATCCTGACCGTGTACAATTTCGTATTCACCGCCCTCTTCACGTACATGGTAGAAGGCATACATATCGTTTACGTGGTGGCTGCCGTAGAAATAATCGAAGCCCTGATTTGTGGGAAGATATTCGCCGTAGTCACCGAGATGCCACTTACCGAATGCGGCTGTGTTATAACCTGCATTCTGGAATACCTCTGCGATTGTGATTTCGTCACCGAGCATACCGTCAACATTATTGCCCATTTCGAAGGAGTTGTAAATTCTTGTCTGAGCAAAGGTTGCATTGGTCTGAACTGTGGGATAAATAACGTTATCAGCATAGCCTCTGTAGGGATAACGGCCTGTAAGAGCTGCAAAACGTGCAGGTGAGCATACGGAATATCCTGAATAGAAATTCTCGAAATTAAGTCCGTTTTCACCGATGGAGTCGATATTGGGAGTATCATAGATAGAACCGTTAAGGCTTACGTCACCGTAACCCAGGTCATCCATCATAATAACAAGCACATTGGGCTTACCCTTGGTGTTTTCGTCAACGCCGTCAAGATATTTATCGTGACCCTCCCAGAGTCTTTCTGTAACAGGCTTTGTTCTTATATTCATGAAAAGCACCTGATAAACAGATGTACCCATAAGAAGAACGGAAAACAGGAATGAGAACAGACCCTTAAGCTTTGTCTTATCGCAGTTTTTCTTTGCTACAAGGAAAAGAGCAACAAGCACTATTATCATCGGAAGTGAAAGAAGAAGGTTACCGAGAAGTCTTGTAAAGAAGCTTCCTTCTCCTGACATAAGTGCATTTTCAGCAGTTGACCAGCCTGCAGTTCCGTCCTTGATGAAAGCACCGAAGCCTGCATCTGCACCCCATATAATATGGAACAGAACTATGCCTATAAGTGAAGCTGAATAGCCGATGAGCATAGGTGCATAAACCTTTTTCTTGATAATAAGAGAAAGGAAAATCACAGCTGAAACTATACAGCAATAAAGAGCGCATACAAGGGTAATAAGGTTAAGCCTTGTGATGAGCTGAAGAACAGCAACCAAAATACCGATAACCATAATAAGCATCGGAAATTTCTTTTTGGAAGTGTCCAGTGAAAATTTGTTTTCCATAAGAATTCCTCCGTTTTGCGTCTTCCTGCGAAGACAGAATTTGCATTAAAAATACATAGAACAATTATAAACCAATTTTCGGCTTTAGTCAATCATAAGAAGGAATATACAGTCATTTTTATTTTAATCTTCGTATGTACAAAGCCTTTAATTTGTGCTATTATATTATCAGTTATTCCCGGAGGTGGCTATATGGCTTTTATTATCTCAGATGATATTCTTTCGCTTGAGGGAAAAATCAAAAAGATTGCTCTGAGTGAAAAGAAAAACAAGGACTATGAATATGCTAAAATTACTGCCCGACCCTTCAAAAGCAAAAAAGGACTTATGTGGCAGCTTGAAAAGAGCAAAAACAATCAGGTCTTTCACGAAAATATGAGTGAAGCGGACTTTCTTTTCTGGCTCGGAAATGAGGCAAAGAAGCTTTACAGACAATGCTGTCTGACCGCTGACGGCACAACAATTCACTACACTGTTTTCGACGATAAAATCAAACGAAAGGTTACAGGCAATGCGGTAAAGACATCCTTGCAAAGCCACAACAAAGAAAAGGAATACATCCTGAAGCAGGGCGAAAATATTCCCGCTCTTGTTGATTTAGGCGTTTTCACCGAGGATTTCAGGGTGATAAAAAGCAAGTATGACAAATATAAGCAGATAAACCGTTTTATTGAAATTGTTGACGATGCCTTTCAGAAGCTTGGCAAGGACAGCATCACCATCCTTGATTTCGGCTGCGGAAAAAGCTATCTTACCTTTATAATCTATCACTATTTCACCTCAATCAAGGGCATAAAGGCTACGGTTATCGGCTATGACCTTAAAGAGGATGTTGTGCGCCATTGCAATGAAACGGCAGAGAAATACGGCTATGAAAGTCTTAAGTTTTATGTTAACGACGTTACAAAGGGCGAGCTTTATAAGGGCGACGTGGATATGATTATCACCCTTCACGCCTGCGACATCGCCACCGACTATGCTCTTTATCACGCTATAAGCCACAAGGTGCCCCATATTTTTTCAGTCCCCTGCTGCCAGCATGAAATAAACAGCAGTATATATAAGGGCGGCGACTTTGATCTGCTTCTTAACCACGGTCTTATCAAGGAACGCTTTTCGGCGCTTCTTACCGACAGCATCAGAGCAGAAATTCTTAAAAAATGCGGCTATGAGGTTGACGTTATTGAATTTGTTGACTTCGCCCATTCACCGAAAAATCTGATGTTACGCTGTAAAATGAAAAAGGCTCAGAAGCCCGATCTTTCGGAAATTGAAGATCTTATAAATAAATACGGATTCAATCAGAAGCTTTATGAATTGGTGAAATAAAAAATCGGTGGCACACTGTTTCAATGTGCCACCCTTTCTTTATTCTGAATGATAGTCATAATCAATGTTTATTTTTTTTGTACGGTAAATTCTTATAATTCCGTCACTGGTTTCTTCGCTTTCTATAAGAGCTTCGTATTCATCAGGGAGCAAAAAATAAGTTCGTCTTTTACAATTTCTGCCATTATATTTAAGCGAATCGATTTTTCTGTTTACTGTTACCATATATGTAAAGTTCTCGGTATCCAACAAAGACGTATCATACTCCGGTAAATAATTTTTCAAAACTGCTTTCCCGTCATAAAAGTTGTTATAAGATTCATCTTTTATAAAGAAATATTTTTTACCGTAGCTATATCTTGCAGAATCAGAATATTCAATTTCATCGATCAATTCCATTTTAAGGCTGTGAGTTACAAAAAAGGCATTTGTTAAATATATGCCTATGATAACCAAAACAAGAATTGCCGTTGTGCACATCTTTTTCAAATCAAACACCTCTTAAGATTATTGTAATCTCGATTATTTAAAAAATCAAGTAGGTTACCAAAACGTAAGAAAATCTTAATAAAAAATGCTGCCCTTGGGCAGCATTTTTCTTGATTACTGACTACTATTCATCAGCCTGTAAATTCTTTATAATCTTTTATCCTTGTTATAGCTTGCTTCAACAGCCTTGATAACACTTGCTTCAAAGCCGTCGTTCTGTAGAGCAGCTACACCTTCTATAGTTGTTCCGCCGGGTGAGCATACCGCGTCAACTAATTTCCAGGGATGCTCTTCACTTTCAAGAATCATTTTTGCGCTGCCTAAAACTGCCTGTGCCGCAACCTCAAGAGCCGCCGCCTTTGTCATACCGTTTTTAACAGCACCTCTTGCAAGTGAATCAATGAACATATACACAAAAGCAGGTGAACATCCGCCGATAGCGCTGTAAATTGAAAAGAGCTTTTCCTCAATGGCAATACCCTTGCCGAAGGAGCCGCAGAAGCCCTCAACAAAGCTGAGGTCCTCGTCGGTTGCTCTTTCGTTTCCGCAGTATGCGCTGATTGCCGCACATACCTTTGCGTTGATGTTGGGCATAATGCGGATAACTCTGGGCGCATATGGAAGAAGGGATGAAATTTCATCAGTTGTTTTGCCTGCGGCAATTGAAATAATCAGCGGATCGTTTTTTTCGAGAGCTGAGCCGACCTTTGAAAGAAGAAGCGGGAAAACATTGGGCTTTACGGCAAGAACAACCGCTCTGCAGTTTTCTATAAGCTCAGCTTCGCTTGAGAAGAATCTGATGCCCTGCTCTTTTGCAAAGGCCTCGGTTTTTTCTGTAAGCACATCGAAAACGCCGATGCTTCCGCCCTCAAGAAAGCCCGATGAAAGCATACCTCTGATAATGGCAGACGCCATATTTCCGCAGCCTATAAAGCCTACCATGCTTATTTCTCCTCAGAAACAGCCTCTTCTTCAGGTACATCTGAAGTACAGTGAGGACACTTGACAGCCTCAATGCTAATTTCACTCTTACAGAAGGGACATACCTTTGTTGTGGGCTCTTCAACTGCTTCCTCTTCCTTCTTCTTGCCGATTTCCATAACCTTGTTGATAGCCTTGACAAGACAGAAGATAACGATTGCCATAATAAGGAAGTTGATAACTGCGGTGATAAATGCACCGTAATTAAGAGTTGCATAGCCTGCTTCCTTAGCGGCCTCAACTGTTGCAAATTCTACTTCCTCAGCTGAAAGGACAATAAACTTATCTGCAAAGTTGATGCCCTTTGTTATAAGCGAAATAACAGGTGAAACGATGTCGTTAACAAGTGAATTTACAATTGCCTGAAAAGCACCGCCTATGATAACGCCGACAGCAAGATTCATAACGTTGCCTCTCATAATAAAGGTTTTGAATTCTGAAATAAAGCTTTTCATTTTACATTCCTCCAAAATTAATTTCTGTTTTTTAGTTTAGCACATATTTTCAAAAAAATAAAGAGTTACAGACCCGTAAAGTCGAAATCAGGAATAAATTTTTCATCCGATGAGTCACTTTCCTGCAAAAAGAGCTTTTTAAAACCCATATTTTCTGCCGCAAGAACAACCTTTTCATATTCTCTCGGTGTAATTCTGCGCTGAAGCTCTTTGAAATCATCAATCTTGCCCGAGGGGGTATACTGACTCATCAGACTTACGGTGGTATCCTCGCCCAGATTGTTTTTTATCCAGGAAAGTATATCAACAGTCTGGTTTGTATTCTTCGGAAGCACAAGATGCCTCACTATCATACCCTTTTGCATTATTCCGTTTTCATCGTATATGTTTTCAGGGCACTGGCTCTTCATTTCAACAAGTGCCTCTGAAGCAAACCTAAAATAATCAGGTGCTTTGCTGTATTTTCCGCTTCGGTCTTCCCTTATATATTTAAGGTCAGGCAGATATATCTGCACCTTTTCTTCCATAGCCTTAAGCGTGCCGACCCTTTCATAGCCTGAGCTGTTATAAACTATAGGGACAGTCCTTTCATATCTTTCAAGAAGCTCAGCAAGATACAGAGCATAATGGGTGGGGTTTACGAGGTTGATGTTATGTACTCCCGAAAAGGTAAGCTCATCAAAAATTTCAAGAAGCCTTTCACCGCTTACTGTCATACCCTTGTTTTCGTGGCTGATTTCGTAATTCTGGCAGTAAACACAGCCAAGATTACAACCGGAAAAGAAAACCGTTCCGCTGCCCTTCGTACCGCTTATCGGCGGCTCTTCCCAGAAATGCTTTGCGGCTCTTGCAAGCTTAAATTCCTCAGGCATCCTGCAATAGCCCTGTTTTTCACATCGGTCAACACCGCATTTTCGCGGACACATATTGCAAACCATCCTGCCGCCTCCCTTCTTTTTCTGTATTTTACCACAATCGTTTGACTTTTGCCATAGTTTTGTTATATACTTTTTATATTAAGGAGTTGATATTATGCTTTTAGCTATCGATATGGGTAACACCAACATTACTCTTGGCGGTTACGACGGTGATAAGCTGATTTTTGTTTCCCGTCTTTTTACTGCAAGAAACAAGAGCAGCGATGAATTTGCCATAAATTTTCTTGATATATTCGATCTTTACAAGGTTGATCCCCGTTCATTCGAGGGTGTTATTCTTGCATCTGTTGTGCCTGAGCTGACGGATCACATCGTCAGAGCTGTTGTAAAAACCGTAGGCATTGAGCCGATTATAGTAGGCGGTGAACATAACGGTAACCTTAAAATAGATATTCTTCCCGTGTCACATCTTGGCGCAGACCTTATTGCAGGAAGCATCGGCGCTATTAAAAAGTATCCGCTCCCATGCCTTGTTGCTGACCTCGGCACGGCTACAAAAATTCTTGCAATAGATAAAGACGGTACTTTCCGCGGTTGTACGATTTCACCCGGTGTAAAAATCTCCCTTGATGCTCTTGCACAGACCGCTGCGCTTCTTCCCTCTGTCAGCTTCACAGCTCCTCAGAAGGCAATCGGTGAAAACACCACCGAATGTATGCAAAGCGGAATCGTTTTCGGCACGGCTGCGATGCTCGACGGACTTATCCGACGCATTAAGGATGAGCTTGGTTATAATGAGGTTACAGTGGTTGCAACAGGCGGCTACAGTACTGCAATTATCCCAAGCTGTGAAACTGACATTATTTATGATGAAAACCTTCTTCTTGACGGATTAAAGGAAATCTGGACTAAAGCACATAATTAAAAGAAAGCACCCTGAGGGTGCTTTCTTTCAATTCGCAATTCGCAATGCGCAATGCGCAATCGCGGGCAAGAAAACTGAAGAGAGAAAATTTCTGCCCGCCGGATTTACCTGTTGCCTTTATTGAAAAATAACGGTGTTGTAACAAAATCTCCGCAGGAGATTTCCGTTACTACTTACTACTAAGAAAGCACCCAATGGTGCTTTCTTTTAATTCGCAATTCGCAATGCGCAATGCGCAATCGCGGGCAAAAAAACTGAAGAGAGAAAATTTCTGCCCGCCGGATTTACCTGTTGCCTTTATTGAAAAATAACGGTGTTGTAACAAAATCTCCGCAGGAGATTTCCCTTACTACTTACTACTAAAAAAGCACCCAAAAGGGTGCTTTCTTTATACTACCTGTAGCTTACAGGTTGCTATATAGTTTCCGTCAACGGTATATACCTTGATTTCACATACGCCTACGCCAACCGCTGTGACAACGCCGTTTTTAACTGTTGCAACTGCGGTGTTGGTCGATTTCCATGTTACTGCCGGATTGGTTGCATTTGAAGGTGAAACCGTTGCGAAAAGGGTGAAGGTTGCGCCCTTGTTTGCTATAAGACTTGACTTGTTAAGTGAAACCCCAAGCACCTTGACACTCTTGACCTGAACAACACAGTATGCCACGTGACCGCCGTCGTTGGTGGTGCAGGTAACGATTGTTGTGCCGTCTGAAACGGGAACGATAAGTCCGTTTGAGCTGACCTTACATACTCTTGTGTTAGCTGAGCTCCAGATGACAGTTTTATCTGTTGCATTGGAGGGCTCAACCGTGGCTGTAAGTCTGTAGGTCTGATCTGCGCTGAGAGAAAGAGTGACTTTATCAAGACTTACGGATTCCGCCGCAACTGAATTAACCGTAACCTTACAGTAAGCTACCTTTGCACCTGTGTTTGTTGTGCAGGTGATTGTTGCAGTAGCACCCGACTTCATACCCTTGATGTAGCCGTTCTTGTTAACATAAACTGCTGAGGGGTTGCTTGACTTCCAGCTTACCGATCTGTAAGAGCAGTTGGAGGGTGAAACGGTAGCTGTAAGCTTCTTCACCTGACCGTAGTCGATTGTCATTGACCTTGCATCAAGCTTAACTGATGTGGGATATACTGCCTTTACAGTAACCTTACAGGTTGTTGTCTTTCCGGTGTCTGCAGTTTTTGCAGTAATAGTAACAGTACCGGGTGTTACGCCGTAAACCTTACCGTTGGAATAAACCTTTGCAATTTTCGGATTGGATGAAGTATAGGTAACCTTCTTGCTTGTTGCATTGGAGGGGCTTACCGTAACTGTAAGCTGCTTTGTTGTTCCGTCGTCGATTGTAACACGGGAGCTGCTGAATTTTACAGCCGTAGTCTTCACTGTCTTTACTACGGTAACCTTACAGGTTGCCACAAAGCCGCCGTTGGAGGTTGTGCAGGTAATTGTTGCAGTACCCGGCTTTACACCGGTAACAACACCCTTGCTGCTGACTGTTGCAACCTTTGTATCTGAGGATTTCCAGGTAACCTTCTTGTTTGTTGCATCAGAAGGAGAAATTGTGGGGGTTATTGTTTTTGTGTATCCCACATAAACGCTGGTTGAAGCTCTGTTAAGCTTAACGCCTGTTGTCTTTACAAGAACTCTGACCTTGCAGACCTTCTTTATCATCGGATTATCGTAGGATGCGGCTGTAATATACGCTGTGCCTGCTGCTACGGCAGTAAGCTTGCCGTTAGCATCAACCTTTACGATTGAAGGATCCGATGAGCTCCATACTACCTTGGAGAAGGTAGCATCTGAAGGAGTTACAGAAGCGGAAAGAGTGTATGTCTTGTTTTTATACATACTCAGAGATTCTCTGCTTATGGAAATACCCGTAACCTCATTTTTCTTTACAACGGTTACACGGCACTTTGCAGTAAGACCTCTGTTTGCGGTTGTAACTGTGATATAGCATGTGCCTGAGCCTACACCGGTAACAACACCGTCCTGAGTAACGGTTGCAACCCTTTTGTTTGATGTTGACCAGGTAACATCCCTGTTGCTTGCGTTTTCGGGAAGTACTGTTGCAGTAAGTGTGAAGGATCTTGTTGTGTATGCGCCTGCTCTGTCTCTGTTAAGAGTGACAGATTCAACTCTTGTAACTACTCTTACACGGCAGGATGCGGAATAAAGTCCGTCAACGGTCTGGCAGGTGATGTATGCAACACCGTTTTTAAGAGCCTTGACATAGCCGCTCTGTGTAACTGATGCAACAGAAGGATCTGAGGATGTCCATATAAGCTCCTTATTTTCTGCATCGGCAGGACTTACTGTTGCAGTAAGCTGCTTGCCGAAGCCTGCATAAAGACCCATTGCATCGTCGTTAAGAGTGACCTTGTTTACTGATTTACCGATACCGATAAGGCTTAAAGGAAATTTCTTTGCCCATAACTCCTGAAGGACTGCAGAGGGATGAACGCCGTCAATTGTGTATTCGGGATAAAGAGCATCCGGATCCTTGGGGTTGGATGAAATCTCGTTGAAGCTTACATAGCCGTCGTGCTCATCTGTGCTTGCGAGCCACTTGTTTACATCAAGAGCGATCTTCCAGTCAGCGGCAAACTCTTCGTCTGTTCTGACGTATTTATCACCGGTGTTGAAATAGTTTCTTGTGTTACCCTTCCACTGTGTAATGCCCACAACAACAACCTTGATTCCTGCATCGTGGCATTTTTTGAACACCTTCTGATAACCGGCTATGATTTCCTGTGCTGTAGGCTGCTTGATGCCGCCCTTATCTGCAAAGTCCTCAACAACGTCGCTGCATACGGGATGAACAATATCGTTGCAGCCGATTTTCACAATAACATACTCAACACCTGAGGTCTGAAGTGCATCAACATCAAGACGGTCAATCATTGAAACACCGTATATCTTTGAGCCGAAGCCGAGACCGTTGCCGAGGAGTCTGTTACCGATAATACCCTTACCGACAACACCTACATTCTTGACGCCGGCTCTGTTTATCTGATCAGCAAGATACTGAGGAAACTCATTGGCAACAGTTGAGTCACCTATAACAACAACCGAATAAGCATTGCTTCCCTCAGCAAGAACATCCATATTGACAACCATGGGAACAACCTTGATGAAGCTGTATCCTAAGTTAAGATCCATATCGGAGCCAAGAAGTGCGGAAAGCACCTTAACAACATCCACACTGTCAATAAAGTTGGGAAGAAGAGCAAAGGTTTCCTTTGAGGTGGAATCTTCGCCGAAGGTAAGATATGTATCTGCGCCTGAAAGACCCATTGTCTTGACCTCGGTGAATTCCTCAGCGTAAACACTAAGGGCAATCTTTTCGCCCGGGTTTATGTTGAAGACAACCGGGTCTGTATATATCTCCTGACCGGGTGCAAGGGTGATATTCTGATAACCCTCATTGAAGGTGACAATCTTTATGGTGTTTGTGTCAACCTTTGAGCCGCCTAAGCTTTTTGCGATAGTTACACGGGTAATGATAAGATCCTCGTCACCGTAAAGGTTGGAAATCTTGAAGCGTGCCTTTGTACCGCTTGCTGTAGGTGAAATAACGGTTCTCATTGTAACCTTACCTACATAGGCAGTTATGGAGTTGTAGGTATCAACGCCTATTTCCGTTGCACCTGTACCCCAAGCACCTATCCATTTTTCATTTTTTTCTTCTGCTGCCGACGAAGAAAGGGTAAAGGCACCCAGAACTGCTATCAGCGCAACAGAGATAACCATAAAGGCTTTAAATAACTTTTTCATAGTTTCATCCTTCCCGAAGTTTTTTCGGTTTAATCATTATAAATAATACTATAATACAAAAGAAAAATCAAGCAACAGACCCCTCTGAGCCTTCAGGGGAGCAAATAATTTTCTTTTTGTTCATACTTATTCGGAAAATACATCTCATTCCCGTGTAAAAGTGACTTTATTTATCCTTTTTTTCGCCCGATGATTTTTCAGATGAGGAGCCTGTCTTTTTCTGCTGAGTCTTTCTTTTTTCAAGCTCCTTTGCCCTCATCAGCTTATTTCTGAATTCAAGAAGATTCATAAGGAACACAGCAACAGCAACAAGAGTAAGAATTGCAACAATAATCAGAAAAATCTTTGAAGAAAGCACCGATGAAACAACTGACATTATCAGTCTTCCAAGACTCATTTTTACTGTGTTTGCGGCAACAAGCTCGATTGTTGCAATTTCGTGGTGTGCATAGAAAACCTTTGCCTCGCCTATTACATCACCTGCTTCAATGGGAGCTGTGAGCTTTTCCGGCACTGTGCCCTCAACTACCTCAAACTTCACCGAATCGGGAGTTGCATTTGAGGGAAGAAGAGCCGAGACCTCTGCTTCGGGAACAAGCCTTAATGTATCTGCATCCTTACCTGCAACAACATCAACAACAGCAACTGTCTGTGTGGGCATTACAACTGTTCTGTATCTGATATTATCGTAGACCCAGTTGAGCATCTTCTGTGCGTCGGTCATGGAGGTGTTTTCGTTGATTTCGTCGCTGTCCACATTCATAAGCTTGCCGCCCATAACAACGGTGAGATATGAATATCCGTCCTTATTGGATACAACGGCTATACACTCCCCTGCCTTTTCGGTGCTGGTGTGCTTACCTGCAGTTACCGATGAGTGATAGTAATCGGCAACACCTGCATTTGTCATACGGTTGGTTGATGTGTAGGTTCTTTCAGAGTTAAGCTCTGTAGCCTTGAGCGTTACGCTCTTAAGTGAAAATGACTCAATAAAAAGCGGATAGCTATAGGCATATTTGATTATTTTTGCAATATCCGATGCGGTTGTATACTGCCCGTCTGTGTCGAAGCCCGTGAGATTCTTAAGCACCGTTGATGTGCAGCCTGCCTTATCGCAAAGAGCCTGCATTTCCTTTAAAAATGCATCGGCTGAACCGCTGACATCATAAGCAATTACGCTGAGTGCATCATTTGCACTGTAAATAAGAAGACAGTCGAAAAGCTCCTTTTTTGTAACAGTTTCCCCCTCTTTGTAAAGGGCGGTTTTTACACCGAAGCCGTAATCGACGGTTGAAAGAGCTTCCTTTGTGAGAGTGATTTCACCCTCAAGATTCTGCCATTTTTCAAGGGCAACAACCGCTGAAATAATCTTGCTGAAGCCTGCTATCGGCACCTTTTTGTCGCTGTTCTTTGTGAAGAAGACGGTGCCCTCGTCGAGATTTTCCATATAGTAAACATCCGAATGCAGCTTGCTTGTTACATCGCCTGAATCATATAAGGCTCCTGCCGAAAGCATAACTGCGCTGAGAATTATTATAACAGCAAGCATAAAGCTTATTATTTTTTTCATTTTTACGTCACTCCGATATGTAAAGTTTTTGAAATTTGTCTTTTATATTTGCATTATCACGAAATATATGATAAAATAAGGCATACTTACCAATCTGATATTTATTATATCAATTCGGTGAGGAAAAGTATAGTATTTTGAATAAATAAAAAATGAACTTTTTTGTAAAATAAAGGAAAGGACAGACTTTCTGTTTTCGGTGAGTTTATGATATATGTAACAGGTGACACCCACGGAATTGCTGCAAGATTTGATGACCCAAGACTCAGAAAGCTCAAGCAGGGCGATACGCTCATCATCTGCGGAGACTTCGGCTTCCTCTGGGACGGCTCAAAGGAAGAAATGAATACTCTCAAAAAACTCAGCAAGAAAAAATATAACATCTGCTTTGTGGACGGTACCCACGAAAATTTTGATATGCTCGGTAAGCTGAAAATCAAAAAGTGGAACGGCGGCAAGGTGCATCACATCGCTTCAAACATCTTCCACCTTATGAGAGGTCAGATTTATGATATTGAGGATGTGAGAATTTTCACTATGGGCGGCGGTGAAAGCCCCGATATTGAATACCGCTACGAGATGGATACCTGGTCAGAGCTTGAAATTCCCACAAGAGCAGAGCTTGAGGAGGGCGTTGACAATCTTCAGAAGTATGACGGTAAGGTTGATATTATCATCACCCACGAGCCCCCTGCAAAAATAAAGGATTTCCTTCTGCTTGACACAGGCAGCGACGCCAGCATCACAGCCATCAATACCTACCTTGAGGACGTAAGCCGGATATGCACCTTCAGACATTGGTATTTCGGCTCACTCCATCTTGATAAGTTTATTTCAACCAGTCACATCAGCGTTTTCAACAACATTATTGACGCTAAAACCGGCGAAGTCATAAGAAGATAAAAAGCACCCTCAGGGGTGCTTTTTAATTCGCAATATAGCCGTTTTTACTTGCAGGGACTGCAAAAATGAAACTGTTAAATGAATTGGCTTCGCATGAATTGATTTCATCATGAATTGCTTCGCATGAATCGGCTTCGCCATTAAATGCCCACAGGGCATTTCCTGACTACTGACTACCGGCTACTGACTACTAAAAAAGCACCCCTGCGGGTGCTTTTTTCAGTCCTCGTTTCTGTTGGGGAAAAGAGTTGCATTTATGCTGTTGCGGTTGATTGACTTGATAAGTCTTCCGAGTGAAATCTTTATCCTTGTTACAACGCCCGGATCCCAGCATTTTTTGTCAGCCTGCTTTATACCGAGGGAATGCAGAAACTCACTCTGATTCTTGGCTCTTACCTTGAAATCACGGTAATTTTTGTTGCTTTCTCTTGTCCAGCCGCTTTCGGCAACAGCAATAAGTCTCGGGAAGCACATATAGCTCATTCTGTCGAAATCTTCAACATACTCTGTCCAGATAGGTGCTTCAACACCGATGATATTCTTCTCACCCACGCTGTCAAGGCCTTTGAATCTGGGACTGTAGCCGTAGGTCTTTTTAAGCGGTGTCATACCGTATTCGTAATCGAGATAGTAGTTATAGAAATCCTCGGCAATAACCTTGCCGCCCTTATTTGCAAACTCGGCACAGAGATTTTTTCTGTCCATCCAGTTTGCGATGATAGTATCATCCTTGCCGATAAGACCTGAGTTGAGGGTTTCATTCCAGCAGATTGCCTTTCTGCCCTTTTCCTTTAGGTAGGCAACAATTCTCTTTGTAAAGTAAGCCTGAAGCTCTTCTTCATTATTAAGCTTTTCAGCCTTCATTCTTGCCTGACACTTTTCACATTCGCACCAGCGTGCCTTGGGAGCCTCATCGCCGCCGATGTGGATATACTCCGAGGGGAAAAGCTCCATAAATTCATCAAGAAGTCCGAAGCAGAAATCGAAAACCTCTTCTTTACCGGCACACAGAATATCCTTGAAAATGCCACCTACGGTTTCAACCTCAACAGCCTTGCCTCTACAGGAAAGCTCGGGATAGGTTGCAAGAATAGCCTTTGTGTGACCGGGCATATCAATTTCGGGGATAACCTCGATGAACTTTTCCTTGCAGAATGCGATTACATCACGGATCTCATCCTTTGTGTAATAGCCGCCGTAAGTGGACATATTTTCGCTTCCGAAGCCGTGGCACTTTCTGTATGAGCCGATTTTGTTAAGCTCCGGATATTTTTCGCTTTCCATACGGAAGCCCTGATCGTCACAGATATGCCAATGGAAAACGTTGAGCTTATATCTTGCGGCAGCGGTTATGTATGCCTTAATTTCGTCAATAGTCTGCATATGTCTTGCAGAGTCAATATGAAATCCGCGGAAGGGGTATTCGGGCTCATCAACAATTTTGCAAAGGGGTGTTTTTCCTGCCTCTTCAAGCTGTGCAAGGGTAAGATGAGCATAATATCTGCCCTTTTCTCCCTTTGAGGTTATGACTGTTTCACCCTCATTTATTTCAATTGCATACTTCTCTTCACCGTAGCTTTCATCGGTGACGTATGTGATTTTGTTATCCTTAAGCCAGCATTCGCCTGAAAAGATCTGAACAAAATTCGGTTTCGGAGTAATATTCATAAAATCATCCCTCTGTCTTCATATTTTTGTTTTATCTCAAATAATTATACTGTAACTTCGTTTATTTTGCAATAGGGAGAAAGGGAATATGATACATTTTATCAATCTGCTTTGCGGAATCGGTCTTTTCCTTTACGGTATGAAGCTGATGAGTGAGGGTACGGAAAAGGCATTCGGCGAAAAGCTCAGAGCTATTCTTGCCGTGGCAGCAGGCACAAAACTGAAGGCTGTGCTTACGGGTACAGCCGTTACGGCCCTTTTTCAGTCCTCAACTGCGGTTACGGTTATGACCGTCGGCTTTGTTGAAGCGGGAATTATGAGCATTTTTCAGGCAACGGGCGTTGTTCTTGGTGCAAACATCGGCACAACGGCTACAAGTCTGCTCATTGCCTTTAACCTTTCATCGGCAGCTCCCTTTACGGTGTTTTGCGGTGTGTTGCTTATCTTAGCGGCAAAAAATAAAAAAATCCGGTATATCGGAGAAATAATTCTCGGCTTCGGACTTCTGTTTTCAGGGCTTGACACTATGGGCAGCGCCTTTTCCTTTCTCAAAGAAGACCCCCGTTTTCTCTCCTTCATCGTTGCATCCTGCAAGGGTAAAATTATGGGCATTATAACGGGAATTCTTATGACGGTTATTATGCAGAGCTCATCTGCAACTGTAGGGATACTGCAAAGCCTTTGTATGCAGGGTCTTGTAGGTATGGAAAGTGCGATTTACATCGTTCTCGGACAGAATATCGGTACGGTTTTCACATCAGTGCTCTCGGCAATCGGAAAAAGCAGAGAAGCTAAGCAGGTAGGCATGATTCATCTGATATTCAATGCACTCGGCAGCGGAATTTTCCTTATTCTCGGTGAGCTTATCCCCTTTTCAAAGCTTCTTTCCTCCTACGGAAGCCCCTCCGTGCAGGTTTCTCTTTTCCACATCGCATTCAATGTTATCAGCGTGATTATGTTTATGCCCCTTTACGATTGGCTTATAAGACTTTCGGAAAAATCTGTAAGAGTAAGCATATTAAAAACAAAAAAAGAAAGGCACGCCCAATGACGTGCCTATGCTATGCAATTAAGTAATGCTAAGATTACTGCTCAACAGCGTAAACGCTTACCTTCTTGCGATCCTTACCCATTCTTTCGAACTTAACCTTACCGTCGATAAGAGCAAAGAGTGAATCGTCCTTACCTCTGCCAACGTTGTTACCGGGATGGATGTGAGTACCGCGCTGCTTTACAAGGATGTTGCCTGCAAGAACGAACTGACCGTCTGCACGCTTAACGCCGAGTCTCTTTGATTCTGAGTCACGGCCGTTACGGGTTGAACCCATACCTTTTTTGTGAGCGAATAATTGAATGTTTATCTTAAGCATTTGTTACACCTCCGTATTATTCTTTTAAACAGTTTTTTCTTTACAAAGGATATATTCGTTATAATCCTGTGCAAGGGCTTTTACGTGAAGCTGTAAGCCTTTAAGAACTGCCTGAACCTCAGGTCTGTCACTGTCAACGGTAAATTCGAGATATCCCTCATCAACCGTCGCTTCGCCGTATTCACCGATAACATCCGTTACCGTGTTTACGGTCATATATGCTGCCGAAGAAACCGAAGCACAGATTATATCGCTTCCTTCCTCTGCGTAGCCGCTGTGACCCGAAATTTCGAAGCCTCTGAGCTTATCGCCTTTTCTGTAAAAAATCGCCCTGATCATTAAGCGTTGATAGCTGAGATTTCAACCTTTGTATAGGGCTGTCTGTGACCCATCTTACGCTTAGCGTTCTTCTTGGCCTTGTAGGTGAATACTACAACCTTCTTGCCCTTACCGTTCTTGATTGCCTTTGCAGTTACTGTTGCGCCGTCAACATAGGGAGCACCAACCTTGATGCCATCGTCTGCACCAACTGCGATAACCTTGTCAAAGGTAACCTCGGAGTCTGCTTCTACGTCAAGCTTTTCGATGAAGAGAACGTCGCCTGCTTCAACCTTGTACTGCTTGCCGCCTGTTTCGATAATTGCGTACATAGTTTCTTTCCTTCCTTTATTATGGACTCGCTACTTTGGGGCGGATTGCTCTCTTATGGCATGACAAATCACGCCGCCCGTAATATGCGGTATGAATGAGTTTATCACAGTTGTAAAGGTTTGTCAATAGGTTTTTTATAATTTTTCAGGGATTTTGACTCTGTGCTTCCGCTTTAAAAATACGGGTAAAAAATACCGGACATCTCTGAGGATGCCCGGCTGAAAAATTATCTTTTATCAATCAGTTCCAGCTTACCTTTTTGTAGCCTGAGGGTACCTTGAAGAGGCTTGAGGACGGTGTATCAACAACACTGAAGTTTTTGTATTCATCCTTAGCGCCTTCTAATTCAACTGTTAAGCCTGCAACCTTATCCTTAACGAAGTAATAGGTTTTTTTGAAGCCGTATACTGTATCTGTATAGGTTTCCTGAACTGCCGAATAGCCGTTATATACGCAGGTCTTTGCAGTAACCTTACCCACATTCTGCACCTTAACTATCTCAGCCATTACAAACATAGATTCAACAAAGCTCTCCGCCTCATCATTGGGAACAATAACGTATTCCTTGTCCGCATCGGAAATTATATAAAGACGATCCTTTGATGCCTGATAGAAGTATTCAATGGTCTGCTTGCCGAGCTGGTATCTGTAGAAGATGTTATCGCCTTTACCGGCGAAAGTCATTGTTACCTTGTTGCCGTAGCCGTCGTCCTGATTCTTTATCTGAACATACCAGTCTCCGTCGCTGAAGGACTTCTGTAAATTCTTGATTCTGTATGCGTCAACGGTCTTTGAGCCTGTAATAACCGAATAATTCTTGCTATATGGGAACCATACAGTTGCACCGTTAACCTTTTCGTAAGCTCTTACTCTGAAAATGTACTTTTTGGAAGCCTCAAGACCTGTTACGGTATATGAGCGTGAGGTTGTTGTTTTAAGAGCCTTCCACTTGCCGCCCTGATACAGATAAATGCGGTAGCCCTTGGCACCTTGGATTTTTTCCCAATTGAGAGTAATTGAATCGGCAGTTACCGTGCTGTTGATATTTTTAACTCTTTTTACATCCTCATATGTGAACTTATACGGGCCGCCAAGCACGCCGAACTTAAGACCCTCTGTACCCTTTACAAAGCCCTTGACCGCAAATGTATAGCTTTTTCCGTCAACTACATCAGTATAAGTATAGGAATTATTATCCTTGCCGTATATATCCTTTACCTTTACCCATTTACTGCCGTTTCTGACATAAAGGCGGTATCCGGATATTCCGTGACAAGATTCCCATGTAATATTTAAGCCACCGCTGACAGACTCACCCTTGCTGATTCCTAAATCATACATTGTTGAGGGTGTTTTTATAGTATAAGTGGCAATATCCTCACTGTGATACTTAACTCCGTCAACCTCAATATAGGATCTGATACCAAGCTCGTATTTACTGTTTAAAAGCAAGCCGTAAATCAGCTTTAAATCGTCCTGAGCGGACTGCTTATATACCCACTCATCCTTTTCTTTAATATAAAGATCATATCCGTCAGCCCCCTGTGCCTCAGTCCAGATTACCTCAACATAACCCTCCTCCTGAAGCCAATAGGTTTCACAGGATATGTTCGTCGGTGCCTCGGGTAAAGTAACCTCTGTTATATTCTGCTCGCCATCGGGAATTTCGCCTGTTTCCTCAGCAAATGCACCGAAGGAAAAAAGCATAAGCATTGCGAGCACTACAGGTAATAACTTAATAAGCTTTTTCATAATAGATAACTCCTTTTCATTTTTTTGGGAATACTATCCCTTTATTTTAAAGTATCATAAAGTCTGCCGTTTGTCAACATTGCTGAGAAAAACTTAATATTTTAAACGGCATGATAAGATTATCATAATATTCTGTTTTTTTGAGGCTTTTTGTCGGAATGGCAGATTTTTTCGTACCAAACGGCTGACCGTTGCAAACCGCTCACAGCATAAGACAATTTCACCGGCTTCTTTCCGGTTTGAATCAACAAAAAAATGTTGAAGGGAACGGTATTCTGTTTTATATACCTACAGTGATAATTTCAAAGGGCTTATACTCAATTACATCGGTTTCGTATTCTTCCTCTTCAAGCATATTGAGGATTTTAACCTTACGGTCAAGCTGAATTTTTCCTCTTTTACCCTTCTGCTCTGAAAGGCGGATAACTGTCCTTGAGCCGTCCTCGCTTTTCTTTGCCGCCTGAAGGAAAAGTCCCTCAAAGTGAGGAAGTGTCCATCGGGCATCGCATTTTACAAGGGGTACGTTATATTCGGTGGCAATTTCGTTTACCCTTGCACTTATGGGGTCGCCGCCGTGGGGAAGAATCATATAACAGAAGCTGTGTCTGCCCATATCGGAAACAACATCAGGACGGATTGTAGCTCTGAGAAGTGAAAGGCTCATTGTACCCTCCTCAAGACCTACTCCGTACTTTCCGTCATTGATAAGAGCAACACCGCCGCCGAATTCACTCATATCGCACCACTTATGGTGACAGCACTCAAAGCGTGCCTGCTGCCATGTGGTATTGCGGTGGGTTTCTCTTTCCGTGTAGCCTGCAGATGTGTCGCAAAGCACCTTTCTCGTAAGCACATCGGGACTGAATTCTGCTTTGGCAAGAACGTGCTTTTCATTCCAGTCAACATTGTTTTCAACCTCAATGCCTCTGCTTCTGCGGAAAAGACGGATGATTCTCTGCCAGGTGGATTTTTCAGTTTTAAGTGTGCAGGCAAATTCAGCACATTCGCCGTCGGCACCGATAAAGTGAAGCGGCTCTGCAACCTCAATTTCCACCTGCTTATCCTTATAATTAGGAAGAATATCCCAGGCATCGTAGTTACCCGGGTTATCGGTATAAAGCTTGAGCTTGTTGAAATCACCCTTGACCCACTCGCGGCAAAGCTCTTTATCGTAAAGGGATGCTATTGAGCCGTCGGGATTGAACTTAACGGTATAGTAAGGTGTTTCAATCTTATCCCCTGCCTTGAACCATTCACCCTTATATACGGTTTTTCTGAGAGAAGCCGATGAAAGTGAAGGTATGGCGGGAATAAGCCAGTTACCCTTTTTGCCGTATCTTACGGATGTACCCTTTCTGTCAGGCACGAAGGTAAGGCATTCACGCTTGAAGTTAAGGGTGTTGAAATATTTTGTTCCCGTGCCGATGATTTTATCAAGCTCAGCTTCAATTTCTCTGTAATCAGCCATAGCATCTGTGAAAACAGGATTGATGTGTGAGCCGGGAAGAATATCGTGGAACTGATTGATAAGAAGCTTTTTATAAAGCTCTGTTATCTTTGCGGTGTTATCCTCATTTCTCATAAGGGACACCATTTCTGCCGTTCTGAATTTATATTCAAGGCGGCGGTTTATTCTTTTAAGGTCGCTTTTTGTGGTGAAGGTGCCTCGGTGCATTTCCAGGTATAATTCACCGTCCCACGTTGCAAGGTTGCTGTTATCCTTAAGGTTCTTTTCAAGGAATTCTGCTCCGCCTACGTGCTCACACTTGGGCATAACGGATAATTTTTCAAAGCGGTGCATCATTTCGATCATTTCTTCCGTACAGCCTGAGCCGCCGTCACCGTAACCGAACATATTCATTGTCTGTCCGCCCTGATCCTTATCCTGATATGCCTCCCAGTTTTCCTGAATCTGTGAGGGCATATTCCATGTAATAAAGTGTGTGGGCGGTACGCAGGCGTAAACCTCGCTGCCGTCGATACCCTTCCACTTGAAGTTGTTGTGAGGGAAGCGGTTTGTATCGTTCCAGGTTGACATCTTGTTTGAAACAAAATAGTCAACGCCGCTTTTCTTTAAAATCTGAGGTAAAATCCAGCTGTTGCCGAATACATCGGGAAGCCAGGCATTGTTGACCTTTCTGCCGAACATTCTCTCGTAGGCTTTCTGCCCGTAAAGACACTGACGGATGAGAGATTCAGCCGAGGGTACGTTACAGTCAGGCTCAACATACATTGCACCTACAGGCTCGAACTGACCATTTGCAACCTTTTCCTTAAGCTCTTCGAAAACCTCGGGATAATACTTTTCAAGGGTTTCGTAAACATAGGGCTGAGTATGAGTGTATTTGAAATCGGGATACTTATCCATAAGGCGAAGCTGAATAAGCACGGTGCGAAGATTCTTCTGCACGGCGTGAATTCTGCGCCAGTAATATGCAACGTCAAGATGTGAATGAGCAATAAGAGCAACATCACCGCTGCCCTTATAGGTATCGTTGGCGTAAATCACATCGTCAACATACTTCTTTGCTTCGCTCACACCGGTAAGCTCATCTGCATCGAAGTCAATAAGATTCATAGCATTGTTAAGCTCACGGTTAAGGAAGGCTCTGTAATCCTCATTGAAAAGCTCACTTTTTGCAATATCAAGTAAAAGCTCAAAGTCCCAGACTAAATCCTGCACGGCGTGGTTGACCGTTGTGATATAGGCACCCTCAAAAATCTGACGGCAGCCTCTTACGGAAAGGGATTCGGGATTTCTTTCATCGTCGGGCTTTGAACGGTTATAGCCCATCATATCGAAGTGCAATACTTCGTTTTCGTTTATATAGGGAGAAAGGAGCATTCTTTCTCTGTTGGGGTCAACACCGCCTACATATTTTCCGTTTACGTTAACGCAGATTTCTGCAGCGGTTTTAAGTGAAAACCAGAGCTCCTTGCCCTTTAACACTTCAGGCAGAGTAACATCTGCTCTGATAAAGGCAGTACCGTCGGGAGTGAAATACATATCACCCTTTTTAAGGGGTCTGTAGTCTTCACTATAATACTGAAACTCCATCTCGGACACCTGACGGGCATCCCTGATTTCAAGATTTTCAATTTCCCACTTTGATGAATATATATGTCTTTTAAGCCAGCCGAAGCGAAGGTCTGTCCACTCCTCAGGACGCATTGAACGTCTTACGACTTTAATATGTGCCATAGCGTTGCCTCCTTATACATCCTGAAAATAGGGCTTCTTACGTATTGCATTGACCTTTACATCCTTTTTAAGCTCAAGCTTTATCTGTTCCTCGATCCAGGCAACACAGCGGTGAAGAATAAGACACTTTGAGCATTCGCCTCTGAAAACGAGAGTAAGCTCTTTACCCTCAAGTGAAACAAATTCCACCCAGCCGCCATCGCCCTGAAGCTTTGGCTGAAGGATTTTTTCAACGTAATTCTGAACTGTCATTCTGTCTCCTCAGCCTTCAATAACGGCAGACATAATCTTTCTGTAGCTGTCAAGTCTTGCCTGAGACTGCTCCTTGGTCTTATCCTGAATTGAATAGTATACCTTGATTTTAGGCTCTGTACCTGAGGGTCTTACTGCCATCCATGAGCCGTCCTGCCAGAGATATTTAAGCACGTTTTCCTTGGGGAAGTCACCGATGCCGTCAATATAGTCAATAATTTCGCTGATGCCGTCGATAACCTTAACGCCCTTATCTCTGAAATAAACCATAAGCTGCTGAATCTTCTCAGCGCCGTCCTTACCTTTGAGAGTGAAGGAATCGAGATGGTCAAGATAATAACCGTATTCTGCATAGATTTCATTAAGTCCGTCAACAAGGGTCATACCTCTGTTTTTATACCAGGCAGCCATCTGACAGATGAGCATTGAGGAAACAACCGCATCCTTATCTCTTGCATGTGTACCTACAAGGTAACCGTAGGATTCCTCATAGCCGATAACGAATTCCTTTTCTCCGCTTGCTTCATACTTATTCATCTTGTCGCCTATGTATTTGAAGCCTGTGAGAGTTTCTTCAATCTGAAGGCCGAAGGCTCTGCCGATGTTTGCGCCAAGCTCTGATGTAACGATTGTTTTTATGATTGTTGACTTTTCAGTAAGGGAAGCCTTTTTCATTGTAAGAACAAAGTTAACAAGAAGTGCGCCGGTCTGGTTACCGGTGAAGAGAACATAGTTTTCTCCGTCCTTGACGGCAATACCTACTCTGTCGCAGTCCGGGTCTGTGCCGAAAACAAGGTCTGCCTCTATTCCCTTTGCCTTTTCAATTGCAATTGTGAGAGCATCCTTTTCCTCAGGATTCGGGCTTCTAACGGTGGAGAAGTTACCGTCGGGCATTTCCTGCTCCTTGACGATTGTTACATTCATCCCCTCAATCATACGTCTTACAGGGATGTTGCCTGTGCCGTGAAGAGGTGTGTAAACTATTCTGAGGTCGCTTTCTTCCTCATAAAGGGACTGCTTTTTGAGCTCCTTGTAGTAAGGCTCAAGCACATCTGCGCCAACCATTGTTATGCCGTCATCGTTCTTTGCGAAGGGAATGGATGAAAAATCATCGATTTCGTTTATAAAGCCGATTGCTGCCTTTGCATCATCGGTGCAAAGCTGACAGCCTGTATGGTCGTAAACCTTGTAGCCGTTATATTCCTTGGGGTTGTGTGAGGCGGTTATCATAACACCTGCCGTACAGCCGAGATACCTTGTTGCATAGGAAAGCACGGGAACGGGAACGAGAGTTTCGAAAAGATAAACCTTAAAGCCGCAGGAAGCAAAAATACCTGCAGCGGTCTTAGCGAAAAATGCAGAGTTGTTTCTTGAATCGTATGCGAGAACAACCTTGATTTCACCCTCGTTTTTATCCTTAAGATACTTTGCAATTCCGTATGTAGCCTTACCTACGGTGTATTTGTTCATTCTGTTTGTACCTGCACCCATAACACCGCGAAGTCCGCCGGTACCGAATGCAAGCTCCTTATAAAATCTGTCTTCAATTTCCTTTTCGTCTGTGATTGCTTCAAGCTCTTTTTTTGTTTCCTCGTCGAAGGTTAACCACTGATTGTATTTTTCCTTGTAAGACATAATATCATCTCCTTGTTATATTGCTGTAAATGCTTATTCAATTTATTCTAACATAAAATTTAATATTACACAACACTTTAAAGCAAAAAAAGTTTTCCGCCGCAGGTATACCGACACCGTATAAAGCAAAACCAAATGCCATTTGTCATCCCCTGCCGTGAGGAAAAGCTGTTGTTGCTTTTTTTCATTTTATATTTACTTTCAAACAAAAAACTGATATAATGTACACAGGCTTAGCCTAAAATTCTACAGAATGGAGAAACAACATGGGATTTTTAACAGGCAAAACAGCAATCATCACAGGTGCAGGCCGTGCAGTTTTAAGTGACGGCAGATGCGGCTCTATCGGCTACGGCATCGCTACTGCATACGCTAAGGAAGGTGCAAACCTTGTTATCACCGGCAGAAACGTGAAAAAGCTTGAGGATGCCAAGGAAGAGCTTGAAAGACTTTACGGCATCAAGGTACTCGTATGTGCTGCAGATGTTAATGACGGTGCAGACAATGAGGCAGTTGTAAACGGCGTTATCAAGGCTGCTGTTGATGAATTCGGCAGAATTGACGTGCTTATCAACAACGCTCAGGCTTCCGCTTCAGGCGTTAAAATAGAAGACCATACCACAGAGCAGTTCAATCTTGCTATGTATTCAGGTCTTTATGCAACCTTCTATTATATGAAGGCCTGCTATCCTTATCTTAAGGAAACTCAGGGCTCAGTTATCAACTTCGCTTCAGGCGCAGGTCTTTTCGGCAACTTCGGTCAGTGCTCCTACGCTGCAGCCAAGGAAGGCATCAGAGGTCTCAGCCGTGTTGCTGCAACAGAATGGGCAAAGGACGGCATCAACGTAAACGTTGTTTGTCCCCTTGCATGGACAGCTCAGCTTGAGGGCTTCGAAAAAGCATATCCCGATGCATTCAAGGCAAATGTAAAAATGCCTCCCGCAGGTCACTTCGGCGATCCCGAAACCGAAATCGGACGTGTATGTGTTCAGCTTGCAAACCCCGACTTCAAATATCTCAACGGTGAAACTCTCACCCTTGAAGGCGGTATGGGCTTAAGACCGTAACTAAGCAGTAAGCACTCCTGACGGGGTGCTTTTCTTTTTTTAATTTCACATAACTGAGCCTTCAACTAAAAAAGCACCCTTGCGGGTGCTTCAGCTTGTCGAAAAAGTATTTTCGACAAGCTGTCGGGCTGTTGAGAAAGGTGCAAGATGACATTTTCTTCACCCCGAAGGCGTACTGTGGTACTCCGAGAGGGCGAAAAAAGGGCAAAACAATGGAAAAAATGGTCGGGATTCGATGTCCTGACCATTTTTCTTTGTATTTTGCTTTTCTTTTTTTATTGCGGTTCTTTCAGTATATCTATGCATTGTTGTTCTTGTGCCTTTATCGACAGTCTGAAAGCACCCTTGCGGGTGCTTTTTTCAGTGTTCGTCGTAATGTACTTCGCCGTCTGCGTGAGTGTGGCTTGTGCCGGGCTGACCGTCTGTGTTGGTCATAAAATCGTTACCTGTGTTATTGATAACAGCTGCAACGATGCAAAGAATAACAACCACTACAAGCACAGGGACAAAAATATGTCTCATCTTAAGCTCTTTTTTCATTTTGCTACGCTCCTTCTTTATACTAATGCCTTGATAGCATCAACTTTATCTGTCTTTTCCCACTGAACATCAAGATCCTCTCTGCCCACGTGACCGTATGCTGCAAGCTGACGGTAGATGGGTGCGCGAAGCTTGAGTGTATCAATAATTGCTGCGGGGCGAAGGTCAAAGACCTTGTTTACGATTTCTGAAATCTTATCGTCTGAAAGCTTGCCTGTGCCGAAGGTATCAATCATAACGGAAACGGGCTTTGCAACACCGATAGCGTATGCAAGCTGAACCTCGCACTTTGATGCAAGACCTGCGGCAACAATATTCTTTGCAACATATCTTGCGGCATAGGCTGCACTTCTGTCAACCTTTGTGGGATCCTTACCTGAGAATGCACCGCCGCCGTGACGTGAGTATCCGCCGTAGGTGTCAACGATAATCTTTCTGCCGGTAAGACCGCTGTCACCCTGAGGACCGCCTGTTACAAAACGGCCTGTGGGGTTAACGTAAATCTTTGTATCCTCTCTCATAAGCTCTGCAGGAATGATGGGCTTGATAACAAGCTCTGTGATATCCTTGCGGATCTTATCGAGCTCTACATCTGCGCTGTGCTGTGAGGAAACAACAACCGCTGTTACTGCCTCGGGCTTGCCGTTTTCATCATATTCAACGGTTACCTGGCTCTTACCGTCGGCACGGAGATAATCGAGTGTGCCGTCCTTACGTACCTTTGTAAGCTGCTTTGCAAGCTTATGTGCAAGTGAAATGGGAAGGGGCATAAGCTCCTCGGTTTCAACGCAGGCAAAGCCGAACATCATACCCTGGTCGCCTGCACCGTGAAGGTTATATGCATCCTCCTCGCCGCCCTTGAGCTCAAGGGATTTATCAACGCCCATTGCGATGTCGGGTGATTGCTCGTCAAGTGCAACAAGAACTGCACAGGTATTGCCGTCGAAGCCCTTTGCGCCGTCGTCATAGCCGATTTCGTTGATAACTCTTCTTGCAATCTTAGCAACGTCGGGCTTGTGTGTTGAGCTGATTTCGCCCATAACAAGCACCTGACCTGTTGTTACTGTTGTTTCGCAGGCAACTCTTGCCTGAGGATCGTGTGCATAAATATCGTCAAGCACTGCGTCGGAAATCTGATCGCAGATTTTGTCGGGATGTCCTTCTGTTACGGACTCTGATGTAAAAAGATGTCTTGCCATTTTTAAACTCCTTTACTTTGAAATTTTTATGTTGATGTAAATTGTAAACGTGGGTAGTGGAGAGACTAGGGATTAGGGATTAGTATAGCCCTCTCCGTCAACCTTACGGTTGCCACCTCTCCCAAAGTGAGAGGCAAGTGAAGGCGACCTGACTTGGGCGGGTGGAGTCTTACTCTTACTGGGCTGTCGGGCGCAATTGCGAATTGCGCATTGAGAATTGCGCATTAAAAAAGACGGTCATAGCCTGACCGTCTGAAAACCTCATCTTCCGGTCAAACCGCAGGATTTAGCACCTTGCAAATGCAGGTTGCCGAGCTTCTCAGGGCCTGTCCCCTCCGCTACTCTTAATAAGGAAAGTATTTAATTTACCGACATATTATAGCAACAGTAAAGCTCTAAGTCAATAGTTTTTTATAAGTTTTTTTCTGTCAGATTCTGTCAACACGTAAACTTTTTAAGTCTTTCAAGAAGCACCCTTACAAGGGGAAGACTTATAATAGAAAGCATAACGCCCTTTATGGCGTTGATTGCCGTAGCACCCCACACCGCCGCCATAAGGCCTGCGTGGTCAAGATTTACGCCGAGAAAGTGCTTGAAGAACAAGGGAGCGATGAAATAATTTGCACCGAAGCCTGCAACAAGAATAACTGCTGTGCCTGCTATGCATCCGAGAAGATTTCCGAGATTTTTACGGTATATGATACTGAAGGGTACCACATAGGCGCAGCCGACGATGAAATTCATCAGGTTACCGAAACCCATCTGTGTTCCCATTCCCTTTACAAGAAGCTCAATAACATTCTTCACAAGCTCCACAACCACTCCATAAGCAGGGCCGTAAAGCACACCTGCCACAAGCGCAGGAACATCGCTGAAATCAAGTTTCAGATGTGAAAGTGAGGGAATAACGGGAAACTCAAGTAAAAACAGCACAAACGCCACGGCGCTGAGCATAGCAACAACTGCAAATCTTTCAAGAGTTTTCTGCTGTGTTTTCTTCATAAAAATCAACCTTTCAGTTTCAGGGAAAAGCATAAATGCCTGCGGATAAAAAATCCACAGGCAAAAAATACAGATAAAATGTATTTTCTCTTCTTTCGTCCGGACTGTACCGTCGGCTTCGGAATTTAACCGAATCAACCTCGAAAGGCTCGTGGGCTATACCACCGGTGGGGAATTGCACCCCGCCCTGAAGATTTATATCTTGTATTGTTATGTTAACACCTTTATATGCTTTTGTCAAGAAAAAAATGAAGCCGCACAGAACCGAACGGCTTCATTAAAAATACTCTTGTTCAGATTGTTTTAAAAGAAAGGCTATGCTCTTTTGCATATTTTTCTGCCAACGAGCCTTCAGGAGCAACAATTACCGTGTCACCTTCAAACTCTAACTCGGATATATCCAATTCAGAATTACCAATCGTTATCATCTTAAGACCTTCACACATTAAATGAAAATCAATAGCTTCAACAGTTGACGGAAGAGTAATTTCTTCAAGACTCAACAAATTGGATATTCCGCCCTCATTTATTACCTTTACACTATCAGGTATGGTAATTTCTTTAACGTTTTCCATAGCACAAAAAGCAAAGCTGCCAATACTTGTTATTCCGTTTTCAACAACAACCCTCTTTACAAGTCCTGCCTTATTGCGCCACGGCTTTGACAGATACGATTTATAATTATCCATATCACCGTAGCCGCTTATTATTAAATCACCGTTACTATAGCGTTTATATGTACAGTTATTTCCGCAATTTCCTTCTTCAACACATTCATTTAAAGGCTCTGCAATAGTTTCTGAATACTCAGAAAGAAGCGGCTCAAAAGCATATTTTCTTATTTTCGCAAATTTTTCGCTTTCCGAACCTGCATGTGCAACAATCAATGTTTTTTTCGGAAATCTTGCCGGAATTATATTCAAATCAGGATTTAAAACCGTTACACATACAAGATTATCGCAAGACCAAAAAGCATAACGATCTATCATTTTAACGCTTTCGGGAATCGTAATCACTTTAATATTATTACAGCCATAAAAGGTTTCTTTAGAAATGATTTCTAATCCTTCTGATAATGCAAATTTTTCAAGACTTTGACACTCCTTAAAAGCCGCCGTTCCAATCGAAATAATTTTTGCATCTGATTTTATATTTTTCAGTCTTTTACAGTTACGGAACGCTTCGTCTCCGATGGCAGTTACCGTACTGGATATTTTTACCGTCTCAAGATATTCACAATTATAAAAAGAGCTTCTTCCTATACTTGTAATACCTTCACTTATCACAACAGAACGTATTTTTTTGCGGTGTTTATACCAAGGTATTTCATTTTCAGGGATAATTGAATTGTAATCTCTAATTGGTCCTTTAGCTTTAAGCAAAAGCTCTCCGTCATCAAACAAAAACCATTCATTCCGAACAAACCTACCGTCACATACTAAAAAATCTTTACCACTGTCAATAAGCTTTCTTTCAGCCTTTGCCTCATTTGCTTTTTCAGTATTTTCTTTAACAGCTGTTTTTTTCTTCGCTTTCCGTTCAAACTCAGGTTCTGCTTTTTCAGCTTCTTTATCGACCGCTATAGCCGTCTTGCTATTTTCAACATTTACAGGTTCTGTATTTCTTTCTGTCACAGCTTCAGAAAGAGCCCGACAAGGCTGTATTATACGTGAAGCGGCAAGAGTTTTCATAAACGACTCTTTGGTTTTATGTCTGTAGCTGAACATTGCCTGAACATCTTCAAGCTGCATCTGCATTCCGAGACTCATTTCAAAATCTTCAAGATACACCGCAAATATGTTTTTCTCTTTCGAAACGGCAAACCTTAATTCCTTGACACAGTGTCTGGATTTAGCAAAATTCCTTGAAACAAAAGCAATAGCACATTCGCAATTATATAAATGCTCTGCTATATATTCAGGCCACTCGGTTCCTACCTCTATACCGGCATCAAACCAAACCCTGAACCCTTCTTTCTGCAAAAACTCTATAACAGGTAAAACTCTGTCGCTATCCTTATGTGCATAGCTGATAAAAATATAGGGCTCACTGCCTTCATACACCTTAACAAGTGAATCTGTATCTGAAAAATTATTCCCCATAATGTTACCCTCTTACACCCTCGACTCAATAACCGTAAGATTACCTAAAATCTCGAACTCGCCGAAGGATGCAGGCACAAAAAGGCTTTCTCCCTTATAAAGTGTCACACAGCTGTCACCGTGCATAACAACACCGTTACCCTCTAAGCAGACGAGAGAAACAAAGGAGCTTTCATCGGCATTAAGCACTGCCTTTTCTTCAATTTCAAGACGCTTTACGGTGAAAAGCTTGCATTTTGTCAGAAGGGTTTCACAGTAGCCATCCTTCTTCTTTCTTTCACCCATAGGTGCACCGGAGCAGTCGAGCGCCTTTGTGCTTGTAACATCAACAGCCTTATCAATATGAAGCTCACGGGGCTTGCCGTTCTGAAGTCTGCCGTAGTCGTAAACACGGTAGGTGGTGTTGGAATTCTGCTGCACCTCAGCAAGAAGAATACCCTTGCAGATTGCGTGAAGAGTACCTGCCTCAATGAAATATATTTCACCCTTTTTTACCTTTACGCGGTTAACGTATTCGAGAAGAGTGTTATCCTCGATGCTCTTTTTGAATTCCTCTTTGGTGATGTCCTTTTTGAAGCCGTAGATAATTTCAGCATCATCATCGCAGTCAACAATATACCATGCCTCGGTTTTGCCGTATTCGCCCTCAACTCTGAGTGCATACTCATCATCGGGGTGCACCTGAACGGAAAGATTGTCGAGCGCATCGATAAGCTTTATAAGAATAGGAAACTCCTCAAATTTTTCGCAGTTCTTACCGAGATAGTCCTTACCCTCATTTTTAAGCACATCGGAAAGAGTTCTGCCCTTGAACTCGGTATTCTCAATTATATTTTCACCCGCACTGTGGCAGGAAAGCACCCAAGCCTCAGCCTGTCTGTCTGTGAAGGTGACATAGTCGAACTCCTTGGAAAGTCTTGTTCCGCCCCAGATGTAGTCCTTGATTGCGGGAGTGAGCTTTAAAATTTTCATTTTGTTGTCTCCTTTGCTTCTTATTGCACCCTGCGGCGAATATAATATTGCAAGGGTGATTTTATGGATTATAAGAATTATTTACTCATAGCCGTTATGGCTCTTATTATACTCTTTTGTCTGCAGCTTTACAAGAAAAGCGGAAAATTTTTCCGCAGTCTTTTTCTTTCTGCCGTTTCAGGCACAGGCGGACTTTTTGCGGTGAATCTTCTTAGCACGGTAACCTCTGTATCAATTCCCGTCACACCGGTTACGGCGGTTTTCTCCTGCTTTACGGGACTTTCAGGGGTCATCAGCCTTGTGGTATGGCAGGTTATTTTCAGCTAGTCAGGGTCTTATATATACCGTTTGCTATCGCCTTTCCGAAAAGCTCCTGATTCTGAGGCTGTGCAAGCATTGAGCATTCAGCATCGTTGGTAAGGTAGCCCACCTCTATAAGGGTGCTGGGACAATCCTCCACTCTTGTAACGCTGAAGGGATAGAACTGCACCTTATCGGAAAGCTGGGAATAAAGCTCCTGTCTGCCTGCATAAAGGTGATTCTTATGCACCGTTAGAAGCTCATCATAGATGTTCTTTGCAAGGTTATAGGAATAGGGCTCATAATAATAGGTAGATGTGCCTATGCTTTCGGGGTTATATGAGCCGTTACAGTGAATGCTTACATAAAGATCAGGCTTAAGCTGCCTTGTTATCTGCTTTCTTTCATCAAGGGTAAGGGTATCCCTTTCTTTATCGTTGCCCGTTCTTGTCATATATACGGTAACGCCCCTGCTTTCAAGCTCTGCCTTGACCTTATAGGCAAAATCAAGGTTAATCTGTCTTTCCTGAACCGCAGAATCAAGGCCTACCGCACCCGGCTCTGCGCCGCCGTGACCCGGGTCAAGAAGCACAACATAGCCTGTTTCCGACGAGGGCTTGCGGTTGACCGTTATAACCATATTACCCTCAGCATCGTACTCGAGGGATGAGCCGTAATATTCGCCTGCATTTTTAAGTTTAAGATTAAGCGTTACGGTTTTATCCGAAGATGACCAGGATGCGGATGAAAGCACGTTTGAGCCGCTTACATCAATGCTTCCCGTTGCAGATGTTGTGTGGTAGAAGGTCATTCTTACCGTATCGGCGTTGAATGAGGTTACGTTATAATTCTTCTTATAGGAATAATAGTAATTCTGACCGGGATAATCAATGTTATAGGGTACTCTCCAGGTGGTTTTAAGGGTAATCTGAAGCTTGTTAAGTCCGCTGATTACAGATTTCACCTCAAGTCTGTTATTGCCAAAGCCCGTGGTGCTCACAAGATCAACGGCTTCTCTTCTCACCTTTCTGCCCGAAGCAAGGTCATAGTAAAACTCCTCTTCTCCCTCATCGGGATTAAAATAGGTGCTTTCGGCAACAACATAGTCCATAGTGCCTCCTGCAAGAGGTGAGCAGGCAGGTGAATAGTTATCGTTATCCGAAAGGAGCTTTGCATCTGCATAGGGCTCCTTCACAACACACATCAGATTGCCTGTGTATGTGATATTCTGACCGAGAGAGGGATTGGTATGAGGCACGGTTGTGCCTTGAGTTACCGCATAAGGGTCAGAGGTAAGGGCTGGTGTATAGTTGCCTGCATTGAGAGTTGTAGGCGGAAGAGCTGTTGTGGTGGTAACCGTTGGAGTCACCGTTGCGGGATATATCTTTGCGCCCTCATACTGTACGGTTTTGTCGCCGTAAACTGCAATAACACTCATTGAGCCGAGGGATGCAATCTCCTGCTCACTCTTCGGAGCAGTTACAACAGCTGAAAACGAGGTAAAGCCCGTGGCAGAGCTGTCGCATTTTGCTTCGATTTTCCGTGTGCCGATCTTGATGAAAATTTCCGCATTGCAATGGGCAACAACAGTAACATCAAAGCTTTCCGAGGGAAGAAGATATATATCGTTCTGAGGGATGATGTATGAAACAATATCCTCCTCGGCGCTGCTTTGCATTTTGTAGGTAAGTGAGGATGAATTCTGCTTCACCTTAAAGCTGTTTTCCCCTGCCTTAAGGTCAACTGCGGCAGTTATGTTGCCGTTTGCCGATGAGCCTATATTCTTTCCGTCAAGAATAAAAGGGAAAAGGTATGAGCCGTAAAGCTCAATCTGTGCGGTATAACCGGGAACCGTTACGGTTTCGCCTGAATATCCGTCGGCTCCTACCTCACGGAAGGCCAGCTCAGGCACAATGCCCGTTGTTATATATGTTCTGACTGCACCGAAGCAGTTCTGATAATTTATCCTTGCCTTTTTAAGTCCGTTGAAGGAAAGACAGGTGATATTCTTCGCATTTCTAAGCTCATAAATATTTTTAAGAGGTACGTCTGCAGTAACGGCTGCACCGTCAACGGAGTTTATGTCAAGACAGCACATAATTTCCACCGGAAGGTTCATTTTATCAATTTCAGAAAGAAGCATATAATCGTCCTGCTTCTTAAGAGTGAACTGAACACGGTCAGCTGAACTGAGCTCAAGGCTTTCAAGCTGCTTATAATCAAGAGGCAGACACAAAATCAGCTTTTTAGTGCTGTTCTGCTCTTTGAGAAGGGAGAAAAGCTCATTTATCTGCTGAGGTGTTTCGTCATCTGATGCAACTATGATAATGCCGTCTGCACCGGCAGAATATTCTGTTATTTTTTCGGCATCAAGGGAAAAATCAAAAGCGGCATAGGCTTTTTTGCCCTTTTCTTTCACGGAGGAAACAGCATAACTGAGCTTTTCTGCGCTTTCATCTTGTGTTCCCTCATCAAAGGGCACAGAAACATAAACCTCGCTGAAAACCGATTGGTCTATAACAGCAAGGCTTCGTTTGAAATCCTCGTCACTTTCAGAAAAGACACCGTCGGTTCCGTCCTTTATCCAGATTCCGACTGTTCTTTCGGGAGCCTTCTCTCCCGTTGTTTCAAGAAGATATTCGTCCATTGCGGTCCTGTCGGAGCCTTCGGTTACGTCAGAGCCGTCTTCATGTCCCTTAAGGCTCACAAGGGTAACAGCACCCACAAGAAGAAAAACTGCAAGGGATATCATAATAATAATTCGTCTTATTTTTTTCATTTTCCTGCCCACTTATAAATTTATAGGAGTATATTATAACACAGATATCAGATTATCAAGCTCTTTTCTGTAAACACTTTCTGAAAAGTTGATATAAGATCCGCTGTAAAGTGAAAATCCGTCAAGACCCTTTTCTTTTATCAACATTACCTGACGGCTTATTATATCCCCGTTTTTCTGCCATTCGAAGCACCCTGAGCCTGCAAAGCTATCCTCAGCGCCGCATTTATAAAGAGCCAGAGCCGGCACAAGCTTCACCTTTGAGCCTTCACAAAGAGAAACCCATTCAGAAAGGCATTCATCAAAGGGATGACTTTCATTTTCGAAGCCGAAATATATCTGAGGCAGAATCACATCGCAATAGCCCTCCTCCCTGCACCACAAGGCAACATCGGCATAATGGTCGTTTATGCAGACCTCAGCCTTTCCGTTTGGGCTTACGCTGAAAAGCTTATCCTCACCGTATTGCTTTACGGCAGAATAAATCTCCCTTAAAAGCATGTTAACGTTTTCTCTGCGCCATGAAGAAATATCACCTTCACCGCCCGATGAAACGTAGGCGTCATAGTCAGTTTTATCCTCGGTTGCAATTCCCTCAGGATAAAAATAATCGTCGATATGAATTCCCCCAAGGGCGGGATATTTTTCCATAAGCTCACGTACACCGTCTGTTATAAGATCTCTTACCTCTTTTCTTGCAGGGTTGAAATAATACCTGTCATTTACAAGAAAAACATTGCCCTTATCCTCAGTAAGCCACTTTTTTGCCTGATTGTTTTCACTAAGGGCGGTTATATCCGCACTTTTGGAAGCACGGTAAGGATTTATCCATGCGTGAAGCCTCATACCGTAGCTTTGTGCAATGCCGAGGGTAACAGAGAGAAAATCGAAAGGAAGCTCATCCCCTTGCTTTTCACATACCGTACTGCTTGAAGGAAAAAGAGCCGAGGGATAAACGGCATCGCCGAAGGGACGTACATGAAAAAACACATCGGTTATGCCGACCTTACTGAAATTTTCAAACATTTCCTTCATAAAGCTGCAGTATTCGTCTTTGCTGCCGCTTTTTTTCATTATTTCAATATAAGAAATCCACACACCTCTCATAAGCGTGCTTTCATCCTTAATGGGGGTATAATTTTCTGTGAGATTCTCAGCAGTGGTATTGTTTTCCCCATTCTGAGGCACAGCACCGCAGGCTGAAAAAAGAAGCGTAATGCAGATAATAAGTGCCGTAAGCCTGAAACGCATAAATCATCCTTTCCTCTGCCCTCTTGACAAGAGAGCAAAAACACTCTAAAATATTATCAGTTCATAAAATGGAGGAATTTTTTATGGCTATTAAAACTATCAATAAAATTTCAACAACCGACGAGGGCTGCTCCTCACCCGTAGACTGCCCCGTATGTAATAAAAATGTGGCTATGCGCCTTTTCACCACCGAGGATAAATCTCAGGTGGCAAAAATCTCCGCTGAGGATAAAAACCTCGCAATTGCCGTGTGTCCTCTTTGTGCAACGGTATTTTCACTTAACAAAAATTATCTTAAGGAAAAGAACTCAGGCACTTACGTCACCATAACAAAGGAAGACCTGACAATTACGGTAAAGGGTAAATGAAATATTTTTTAGTCTACTTTGCCGTCATAAGTCTTATTACCGCTATTGTTACCGTAAAGGATAAGGCTGCTGCCAAAAAAGGCGGATGGAGAGTATCTGAAGCAACTCTGTTCCTTCTGGCATTACTCGGCGGAAGCGTAGCGGAATATGCTGTTATGAAGCGCATCCGTCACAAGACACGTCATAAGCGCTTTATGTGGGGTCTGCCCCTGATTATTATTCTTCAGACGGCTGTTTTTTATCTTTTTATCCTTTACCCATATATTATATCACAGTAAAAGTAATTATGAAAGCACCCTGACGGGTGCTTTTTATTCATTTAAATTACACGCCCTTTAAAAGCACGGCAGAACCTGACCGTGAACTGCTTTTCACACGCAGGGTATCATAAGCAGCTTATCCTCGGGTACGGTTTCACCGTCGATGCCGTTTTCCGTAAGCACAGCCCTAACGGTTGTGCTGTATTTTTTTGCAATATCCCATATTTTTTCACCCTTCTGAGAATAGTAAAGCGTAAGTGCAGGTCTTACAGTACAGGCCTCGCTTTTTTCTTTTTTAATGGCACAGACAAAGTCAATTTTCTCAGCATTCAGGATTTTTATATCCGTCATTACCTCGGCGCAGATTTCCGTGTTACCCTGATTAACGGCTCCCCAGCTTACATCTCTCACATCACATAAAAATTCACCCTGCGGTCTTTCATAGCTTTCCGAGAGGTCGGTTTCGCTGAGAAATTCCGCTACCTTTTCCGCATAGGCAGGGTTACCCTTTTCATCAAAGCCGAGAATACATAAGGTAAGCTTAACCGTTGCCTGAGCCTTGCTTTGTGATGCTGAAACCGATGTCACCTTTTCAGATACCCATACGTCGGCTATTTCCTTTACGGGTGAAACGGATAAGCTCTGCTTCAGCTTCTGTATGCGTCTGTCGGAATAAACCTTGGTAAGTACATCCTTGGAGGAATACTCTGCCTTATGCTCACCCGATGTGCAGTAGCAGTCGCAGATGAATTCATACTCCTTTGTTTTATATCCGCACACAAAGGCACTCACCCTTGCAGAAACCTCAAGAAGTCTGCCTGACTGGGAGGAATCGGATTTTATTGCCGTAAGCAGCTGATTTATATTGCACAGGGTGCGGATTTCACAATCCTGATCTATGCCTTCAATATCGATAATCTGACTTATGGGCATTTTGTGGATGAGCTTTTCTGTTTTATTTTCGCTTTCTGACGGACAGTAAACCACCTTGACCGTCAGCTCACCCTTGATAAGCAGCTTGCCCTCAACCGCCTTCTGACTTTCCACGGTGACGTAGGCGTGATGCCTTAATATCTTACCCATAGGCGGCTTTTCCTTATCAAGCACCACCGTTTCGCTCATATCAAAGGTCTTTTCGCACTGGCAGACAAGGCTCGCTTCCCTGCGCTTTTCTTTTTTTGATTCTATGCCCTGCTGAGCCTCACAAATAATTTCCTGCTTGGCCGCAGATTTAAGGGAACAGATTATGCTTACACCTGAGCTGACACTAACCTTGCGTCGGCTGACTGCTCTGCAGTTGACATAATCCGCTGCTGCCCTTGCCACAACAACCGCATCCGCCGAAGGATTTTTAAGCTGACCACCTACAGATATTTCCACGCTTTTTTCGTAGCAATCAATTCTCTCCTTGTCGTCGGCATATATCAGTCTTATAACTGCAGTACCCTTGACGGTTACTCTGTCTGACGATGTGCTTACCGAATGTATTCCCGGCACAACCGTGCATTTGAGAATACGCTTTATATCTGCGCAGTAATCGGGCAGAACCAGATCCGTTTCAATGCTTTTTTCACATTTGAGCTTTTCCTTTTCTTCGCTTCGGCACAAAATTTCCTTTTTCATTTCTGAATTCATCCGGACACAACTCCTTTTTATTACTTTCCCTTCATTTATATTCGGAAAGCAAGGAGGTTATGACAACGGATAAACAGCCTGACTTATACACAAGAAAAGACGTCCCACGGACGTCTTTTCTTAATATCGTTATATTGCTTCTCTTATAAAATCAAGGCTGTGCTTTCCCTTGTGACGGTAAGGATATATTTTAAGACCGATGCCACCGAGGGTTGAGCCCAATACATTGAGAACTATATCGCCCATTGTGTCCATAAGAGGCCATCTGTTCATATCAATGGGGTCGAAAATTGTTTTGAGCTTGGGGGAATTTTCCGCAACAGCTCTTGCGTATGACCAATGCTGAACATCGTTGGGTGTACCGCTCATCATACCTACAATCTGATCACAGCTGAATTCGAATATCTCCCAGAAGGTTGTGCACATAAAACAGAAGCCTACAGATGCGATAATCGTCATCGTAAGAGATGCGGTACGCTTTTCCATCTTGAAAAGTGCACAGGTAATCTCATAACCGAAATATACGCCGAGAATTCCGCAGCCGAAATGCATAAAGGAATCCCACAGACGGACTCTGTAATAAAAATCGAAAATATATCCCGCAACAACGGCAATAAAAATACCCACCGTTATAATCGTCTGCAGAATGGGGGTTATGTATCTGAAAACATTCTTTTTCGGCATAGCCATACAGATTTCCCAGATGAACATACAAGCCATATTCATAAGAATTTCAAGGGTTACCGTTTCTTCATTGGGGTCTGTATTGAAAAGAGAATGTATTGCCATAAGAACCATACCGATTCGGAACACCCACCACACTGCATAGGTACGCTTGGGGCAATTATCCTTAAGGCGCTGAATATAAGCTTTAAAAACCTCTTTCATTTTCCTTCTCCGTTCACAGTTGTCATTTAACCTTTACTGCATCTTTTCTGTCGAATTCCATATCGTATTTATACTTGCCTCTGAGGCGGTATGGAAAAAGGTTGATAATCAGAAGTGCAAGAAAGGCGCTGACAGTATTGAGAATTATATCTGACATCGTATCCATAATTGCCCATCTTGAAGGATCTATACTGTCGATAAAGGGCTTTTCTCTTGCCGTGTTTTCCGCAAGGGCAAAGCACCATTGCTGAGCATTGCCTACGCTGTCTGTAGTCATACCGACGAGCTGATCAAGGAAAAACTCGCTAAGCTCAAGCAGATTCATTGAAATAAAGCCTATTCCGAAGGCTACCCAGAACTGCATTGCCTTTGTGCAGCTGTATTTATCCCTGATTGTAAGAGCACAGGCAATTTCGTAGCCCGCAAAAACAGCAAAGCCGCCGAAAATGAACTGCAGCGCCGCATCAAGCCAGGGCACAGCGTAATATAGATTCAGGAATTCACCGAGAAATGCGGCCGAGAACAGAAGAGCTGACGAAAAATGCTGAAGCGATGCAGGAAGAAGCCTCATAAAGCTTTTTTCGGGCATTGCCATACAGAATTCCCAGGCGAACATGGCAACAATTGTTATTGCAAACTGAAGTATTGCACCAAGGTCAAAGGGATCCTTGAAAAAACCTGCAACAAGAGCATAAAGCATCAACAGTCTCAAAAGCCACCAATAGATAAAGCCTGCCACGGGACACCCTTTTTTCAGACGCTGAATGTAATTCTTCATCTTTCTGTCTCCATTCCTTTGAAAGCTACGTTACATTCTATCATAGAAAATATGTTTTGTCATCAGTTTTTATTAAAAATTATAAAAAATCGCTCAAATGCAACTTTTAAAATAAAAATGTTTCATATACCGACACCTGATAAGTCAATATTTGTTTTCCGGACAAAACTCCTCTTATTTTTACCGGAAGCCTTCCAAGGCAACAGCCGGTGATTTTAAAGGTGTTACTGTGTGCTGAATGCACTTTAAAGAAATACTTCCCTTTCGGGTGGCAGTATAATGTTAATTTTTGTTGCAACATATTGCTGTTTGTGATATAATGTTATTTTGTTATAAGCAGATATATACTGCAAAGGAAGCTGTGAGGTGAAAACTATGATTAAGCTGCTCGCCGTAGATATGGACGGCACCTGCCTTGACTCAAAAGGAAAGATGTCTGACGAGGTCTTTTCTGCACTTAAAAAGGCCGCTCAAGCAGGCATAACGGTTGTACCCACAACGGGGAGAAACACAAACTGTCTGCCCGTCAGAATTAAAAACGAGGATTTTTACCGCTACGTTATCTCCTCAAACGGCTCACTTGTTGTTGACCTTAAGGAAAACCGTGAAATTTTCAGAGCCTACATAGATAATGTCACCGCAGGAAAAATTCTTGCTTCTCTCAAAAAGCACCTTATTCTTACAGCCCTGCATCTCAACCGTGATTATTATGTCAGAGGTATTATTCTTTATTGCGGTGTCAGGCACGTTCTGGGAAAAGATGCACCAAGGCTTAAAATTGTGCGCAACATGGAAAAGCTTGTAAGCAAAAAGGATATGCACGTTGAAGAATTCCAGCTCTTTTTCCGCGGAGAAAAATACCGTAAAATAATATCTGAAATCATTGCACCCTACCCTGAGGTCTGTGCTGCTTATTCAGGCGGATACGCTGAAATCTATAATAAAAACGGCTCAAAGGGAACTGCTGTACTCGCCCTTGCAGAGCATCTGGGCTTTACGGCTGACGAGGTTGCCTGCATAGGTGACGAGGAAAACGATATTTCTATGTTCTCTATAGCCGGCACATCCTTTGCAATGGGTAATGCAATAGATAAAATAAAAGAAATGGCTGATGTTATTCTGCCCACCAATGATGAAAACGGTGTTGCCGCTGCCATAAATGAGCATATACTCAGATAAACCGGTCTTCACCCTTCTTCACATTTTAACGGAGGAATTTTAAAAATGAATCTGTCTCTTTTTATAAACAGTCTTATGCTTGGTGCAGGTCTTGCAATGGACGCTTTTTCCGTTTCACTTGCAAACGGCCTTAACGACCCCAAAATGAAAAAAAGCAAAATGGCAGGCATTGCAGGTATTTTTGCCGCTTTCCAGTTTGCTATGCCCATGATAGGCTGGGTGTGTGTTACCACCGTTGCAAAGTATTTTACCGCATTTGAAAAATTCATTCCCTGGATTGCTCTTCTTCTTCTCGGCTACATAGGCGGCAGTATGCTTTATGAGGGAATAAAAAATAAAGACAGCGGTGAAGAAAAGCCCGCTGTAGGCATATGGGGACTTCTTGTTCAGGGTGTTGCCACATCAATAGATGCTCTTTCCGTCGGCTTCACAATAGCAGAGCATAAATTGACCGAAGCTCTTATTTCCTGTGCAATTATCGGAATTGTCACCTTCTTCATCTGCTCGGCAGGTCTTGTCATCGGCAAAAAAGCCGGAACAAAGCTTTCCGGCAAGGCAGGCATTCTCGGCGGTGTTATTCTGATACTCATCGGCATCGAAATTTTTGTTACGAATATTTTCTGATATACATCACAAGGAAAGGTAAGATAAAATATGATCGATTTATCCTTTGAAGAATTTCTCAACGCTTCCTTCAGCCTTTATAAAGGTAATCCCATCATCAGAAACAAGCTTCCCAGCTTTATTGTTGCTGACCCCAGTGTGCTTACCCCCGATGTGAGCCACGACGGCAAGTGGCATCTTTTCTGCCACACCTTCTTCGGCGTTTACCGCTATGAAAGTGAAGAAGGCATCAGCTTTGAAAACAAAGGAAGAATCGTAAACCGCGCAATGAGACCCGATATAAACCTCATCGACGGCAGATATTATCTTTTCTATGAAAGAACAAGACCCGTTATATTCAATCTTCTTTCTCTTGTGGGTGCAAAATGGATAAGTGAAATTTACTGCACCGAATCCGATGACCTTATAAGCTGGACAGAGCCGAAGCCTGCCCTTCGTCAGAGCAGAGAATATGAAAAGTATAAAAAGGGCATTGCTATTTCAAATCCCTTCCTTATTAAAAAGGAGGATAAATACCGCCTTTATTATTCCTGCGGTCAGACCTTTATAAAGGATTGCGGCTTCTGCGAGCCTACATACATAAGCTATGCCGAAAGCGATAGCATCAGCGACGGATATATTGCAAAGGAAGCTCCTATTATCGCACCGGATAAGAACAACGAAAATTGCAATCTCTGCTCCGGCTGCATCAAGGTTTACAAGCTCAAGGACTGCTTCATCGGTCTTCAGAACGGTCTTTTTGAAAAGGGCGGCAAAAGCTATTCGGCAATTATGCTTCTGAAATCCGACGACGGCGAGCATTTCCAATATGTAAAGCCCTTCCTTTCACCGCAGAAATGCGGCAGCAACATGTGGATGGCACAGTATGTTTATGCCTGCTGCCTTACATACTACGAGGGTAAGCTGAGACTTTATTTCAATGCAAGAAATGTTGCCGATAACATCCGCGGCAGAGAATGCATAGGAATTTATGAAGCTACCGTCAAAAAAGGAGAATAATTATGAGCGCTGAGCTTAAAAGAACCTATGTTCCCTTCAATGAATGGAAGGAAAAATCAAATCAGACCGAATACACCGAGCCTACTCCCCTTCTTAATTCTGACGGCACACTCAATGCAAGAGGCTGGGCAAGGCATAATGTTTTTCAGTATGACAGAAGGCTAGTTAAAAAAGAGCGCTTTATAAGCCGCAAGGAATGGGATTATTACACCGTAACAGACGGCAGAGTGCAGCTTCTTGTTTCCTTTGCAAATGTGGGCATCGGCGGCTTTATGGGTCTGAGGCTCATTGACCTTCAGACAGGCGAAAGCATTGCTGACGGTACGACAATTTTTGCAGGCGGTAACCGCTGTGTGCCTCTTGACAGAGTTGATGCTCCCGGTGTTTTCAAGGGCAAAGTAGGAAAAACCGAATTTGAATTCAACAAAACCGAAACCGGACGTACCGTAAAATTCAGTATGGTGCATAAGGGCAAAAGCCTCAGCTGCGACCTTCATATGGATATTCCCGAATGTCTTGAGAGTATAACAACGGTGCTTCCCTTTGAGGGCGACAACACCAAATACTTTATGACAACAAAACAGAACTGTATGCCTACATCAGGCATTTTCCGTTACGGTGACTACTCCTATGAATTTTCAAAGGATACCACCTTCTGCTCCCTTGACTGGGGCAAGGTAAACACTCCCCGTGAGATGGTATGGTATTGGGGCAGCGGCGCAACCTATCTTACCGACGAAAAGGGTGAAAGGCATATTTTCGGCTTTGAAATCACCTGGGCAATAGGCGACGAAAGCCATGCAACCGAAACCTGCCTTTTCTACGACGGCAAGGTGCATAAAATAGGTGCTGTTGACGTAGAAAAGTTCCCCAAGGGCAGATTTATGGAGGAATGGAAGATTATCTCTGAGGACGGGCGCTTCAACCTGACAATGACCCCCACCTACAACAACAAAAGTCTGTTGAATCTCGGCATTGCAAGAATGGACTGCAACCAGATTTACGGACTTTGGAACGGTGATGTAACCCTCGATGACGGAACAAAGCTTCAGATAAAAGAGCTTTTCGCCTTCTGCGAATATGTAGAAAATAAGTGGTAAAAAAAATCACAGAGAGAAACTTTCTCTCTGTGATTTTTTTCTTACTGTTATTCAACGAGCCTTCCGTCGGTTGTTACTGTAACAACTCGCCAGGGAATAAACTTTCCGCTTGCCATAAGTGCTCTTTTAACTGCATTTTCAATTCCGCCGCAGCAGGGCACCTCCATACGCACAACGGTGACACTCTTTATATCGTTGTTCGCAATAATGGCTGTCAGCTTTTCGGCATAGTCCCCTTCGTCAAGCTTCGGGCAGCCGATAAGTGTGATACGGTTACGGATGAACTCATTGTGGAAGTTTCCATAGGCATAGGCTGTGCAGTCTGCCGCAACAAGAAGGTTTGCACCGTTAAAATAAGGTGCATTGACCGGTACAAGCTTAATCTGCACGGGCCATTGTGAAAGCTGACTTGTCGCAACGGAGCAGACCTTACTTTCCGCAGGTGCTTCCCTTTTGATTGCTCTTGATGCCGTGCCCGGACAGCCGCAGGGTAAGCTGCCCTGCTTTTCCTTTTTAGCCCGCATAACCGCCGCCTCATCATAGGCGGGAGCTTCCCTTTCTTCAAAACTTATGGCATCCACAGGGCAGGCAGGAAGACAGTCTCCGAGTCCGTCACAGTAGTCCTCACGACTAAGAACAGCCTTACCGTTTACCATCTCAATTGCGCCCTCATGGCAGGCAGCAGCACAGGCTCCGCAGCCGTTACATTTTTCTTTGTCTATTTTTATTATTTTTCTTATCATAAGATTAACTCCTCTCTTGATTTTACATCCTTATTATAGTAGAATAAGAAAAGAATTTCTGTTGTTTTTGCAACAAAAAGGAGTTTTTTATGAAAAATTACATTCCAATTCTCGGAAAAACACAGATGTTTTCCGGTGTAAAGGAAGAGAATATTCTGCCTATGCTATCCTGTCTCGGAGCGCGTATTCAGAAATACAAAAAGGGTGAATATGTTTTCAGGCAGGGTGAGCATATAAAGGAAATAACAATACTTGCAGAAGGCAGACTTCTTATTCAGAAGGATGACTATTGGGGCAACCGCAGTATTCTCAGCTATGTGAATGCGGGCGATATGTTCGGCGAAGCCTATGCAACTCCCGACAGCTCGGCCCTGCTCAACGACGTTATTGCCCTTGAGGACAGCACGGTTATTTTCTTTGATGTTACAAGAGTAATCACAACCTGCCCCTCAGCCTGTTCCTTTCATTCCCTTGTTGTGAAAAATATGTTCTTTGCCCTTTCCGATAAAAACCGTCAGCTTGTTCAGAAGCTCGGACATCTGTCGGAGCGCTCAACAAGAGAAAAGCTGGTTTCCTACCTTTCAGAGCAGGCTAAAAAGCAGGAAAGCACCGAATTCGAAATACCCTATAACCGCCAGCAGCTTGCAGATTTTCTTTCCGTTGACCGCAGTGCAATGTCAAAGGAGCTTTGCAGAATGCGTGACGAGGGTATGCTCAGCTTCAGAAAGAACCGTTTTTCCCTTAAAACAGACCGATGATGCTCTGTTATCAGAAGCACTTAATAACATCAGCACCCTTTCTTACAAAGGCTATGAACTCATCAATTTCAGCGGTGATTTCGTATCTGCCGGCTGTATAAAGCTTTTTATCCTTGGTCAGAATCCATTCACCGTCAGGGATATACACACTTTTCACTCTCTGCCCCTGTTCAACAACAGGGGCAAAAATTATGTCGTCACCGAACATATACTGACTGTCAAGAGTATAGCAGACTTCGTCCTGAGGATATTCAAAGAACATAGGTCTCATAACGGGATAGCCCTTTTCTGTCAATATAAATTTTTTTAATAATATGTCGAAAAGCGGAGAAATATATGCTACACTGTAATCAGTAATCTGTCAGAAGGCAGACATACGGCTGCGCACCTATGGGTGGGTACTTTTTTAAGTAAAATTTCACGGGCAGTACCGATCGGTACTGCCCGTAGTATTTTTAACCGTAAATGGGTCCGTATGTCTGACAAGCTCTGTAGTCTGCGCTCTGACTGTCTTCTGTGCCGAAGGCTGCCCAAGAATGAGGACGGAAAATTCTTTCCTCGGGTACGTTGTGCATATTAACGGGGATACGGAGCATTGATGCAAGAGTGATAAGGTCATCACCCACGTGTCCGTATACTGTCACACCGTGATTTGCTCCCCAGTTAGCCATTACCGAATATACATCCTTGAAGGCTCCTTCGCCTGTGAGAATGGGTGCGAACCAAGTGGTAGGCCATGTGGGGTCTGTTCTCTTGTCGATAGTTGTGTGAGCGTTATCGGGGAGATCTGCTGTGTAGCCCTCTGCAATCTGCATAACGGGGCCGATACCTTCGATAATATTCACACGAAGCATTGTAACGGGCATTTCTGCTCTGCAGCGGAAGTGGCTTGAGAATCCGCCGCCTCTGAAGTATTCGTAGTTTGCTCTGCACCAGTCGGTAGCTTCAAGGCAAGCCTTCATGTCCTCTTCTGTCATTTCCCAGAAGGGCTTCATACAGCCTTCGCCCTTATCATTCTTTGCCGCACCGCTGCCGTCAAGTGCAGTTGCTCCTGAGTTGATAAGATGGATAAAGCCATCCTTTGCCTTACCCTCGGGCTTGTAGCCTGTTACTCTCTCGCAGGCCTCGGGGCTCCAATAGGTACGTACGTCGTGGAAGCAGGGAGCACTGCCCGTAACAAGAGTACCGAGCATCATTGAAACACCGTTGAGGGTATCGTTTTCTGTTGCGAAGGGTGTGGGAGCCTTGGGACCGTTCCAGTCGAAGGTGGATGCCATAATTGCTTCAGTAAAGTCTGCATTGGGGAGCCAGTCTGTCCAGTTTCTCTGACCCTGGAAGCCGCCTGCAACAGCATTCTTGCCGAGCGCTTCCTCGTGCCAGCCAAGCTCATCAAGCTTCTTGTTTCCGTAAAGGATATCCTTAACAATAATGGAGAACTTTGCAATAAACTCCCAGTCCTTATCTGCGGGAACCACCTTGGACTTTCTGATGATCTCGGGAAGGTTCTTGCCTGCGTTTACGTCGAAGCCCTCCTTGCAGTTAGCCTTAATCCAGCTAAGAGCCTTTTCATATTCGTCCTTATCGTAAATTTCAAGAGTGATTCTTCTGATAATATCACTCATATCAACCCACTCTGCGCGGATGCCGAAGTACTTCTGGAACATTGAAGCGTCGCAATAGCTGCCGGCAATACCCATTGAAATACCGCCGAGGTTGACATAGGCCTTGTTTTTCATCCAGCCGACTGCAACAGAGGCTCTTGCAAAGCGGAGAATCTTTTCTGCAACATCCTCGGGGATAGTTCTGTCGTCAATATCCTGAACATTTCTGCCGTAGATTGAGAATGCGGGAAGTCCCTTCTGTGCGTATGCTGCCATAACTGCGGCAAGATAAACCGCACCGGGTCTTTCGGTACCGTTGAAGCCCCACACCGCCTTGATTGTGTTGGGATTCATATCAAAGGTCTCGGAGCCGTAGCACCAGCAGGGAGTTACGGAGAGAGTTGCAACAACATTCTCCTTTGAAAACTGCTCTTCGCATTTAGCTGCCTCTGCACCGCCGCCGATTGTTGTTTCGGAAATAACACACTGTACGGGAGTTCCGTCGGGATATCTGAGATTTTCGCTGATAAGCTTTGCCGCTGACTCAGCCATTCCCATTGTCTGATTTTCGAGGCTCTCTCTTACTCCGCCCCAACGTCCGTCAATTACAGGTCTGATACCAATTTTGGGATATAACATAATATTTTCTCCTTTATGTTTATTTTTTTATAATTTTACAAAATCTGCCATAGGCTTCGTCCCAGTCGGGAGTATGTTCGCCCTTGAAGGTTTTTACTTTTTCAGTTTCAGCAATAATTCTTCTGCCCTCTTCAATGCTTTTGATTTTACCCAGAGCAATAAGCTGAAGAACGATGTTGCCGAGAGCAGTCGCCTCAACAGGTCCGGCAACAACGGGAATTCCCAGACTTTCAGCCGCAAGCTCACACAAAAATCCGTCCTTTGTGCCACC
>JAZPZK010000083.1:0-8940 GCA_045544675.1 Acutalibacteraceae bacterium | reverse complement strand
GCACCTTAAAATTCAGATAGTTTTGATGCAGAACAAGGCGAAAAGCGCAGAAATCCTTGCCGGATTTCGAGCATTTTTAACACAGTTATGCTCAAAAATAGCGAATTTTAAGGCTTAACTTCCTTATGAAGTGCCGCCCTTGTGAGACACTTTTTACAAGGTGTCTCACATTTTTCGCATAAAACTGTCCGAAGGACAATAAAACTATGCACGGCATAATATCACTGCGAAGCAATATCATTCGCCGCAAGGAGAATAAAACTGCTGAGTGTCCTTACGAACACTCGGCGAAAATGCGAAGGGGAATTTTTTATCTGCTCCATAGCTCATACCATTTTTCAACTATCCATAAGCGGACCTCGTATTTCTGACTTTTTGAAACAATATCCATACTTTTTTCATTCAGCACATCAGAAAGCTTCTTTTCGTCCTCACCTGCCGCAGGAAGGCACATCGGCGGAAACATCACACACCACCAGTTTTCACCCTCACCCTCGCCGAGAATCACCCTCAGAGCGTTATACTCTCCTGCAGGTAAGGTTATGCCGCCGTATTGCCTTGTAGGAAAATAGCACCTTGTGATTTCTATATCAGCTTCGTATGTATATCCCCTTTGCTTCACGGTATCCTCAGCTATTTTTTTAAGCCCGGAAAGATTATCGCTGAGCTTTCCTTGTGCCGCAGAAAGACTGTCGTTACCCAAAAAAAGCTCTGCCCCCTTTTTCAGCAGAGCATCTCTTACCTCAAGCTTCAGGCTCTGCGCTTCAGCGGAATCATCATCTGCAATAACATGAAGTCTCAGCACATTATCCCTTATATCACAGCAGTCCTTTTCGAAGCACAGGCAGGAAAATATGCATATAAAAAGTGCCAGAAAAACCGATGCTTCAATAATTCTTATTTTCATTTTACTCACCCTTTTTCTTTTCTGCTTTTATATTTGGAAGACTTTTCCTTATTTATTCAGCGGAAAAAATTTTACAGGTGTTTTACTCCTTTTTGCGGTTAAAATTACCTTATGAAGTTTTTTTGCCTTCTATTGACAAAGTCAGCCTTTAAAGATAATATGATGTATAAAGGAGTGATACACTGATGCAGATTTTTGAACAGCTTTGTGAAACAATCAGGACCTATCTTGAAATTGATGACGGCACTGAAGTTACAAGGGATACCACTCTTCTTTCTCTGGGTGCAGACAGCCTGGATGTTGCAGAAATAGTTATGGATATTGAAGATCGCTTTGATATTACCGTACCTGACGGTGCGGAAAATAAAATTCATACGCTGGGTGATGTTGAAAAGCTCATTTCAGAGCTTCTTATGCAGGACTGAGGTGAAAATTATGGCTGAATACAACTATATTATATGGGACTGGAACGGTACTCTCCTTGATGATGTGGGAATAAATCTTGAAATAACAAACATCCTTCTTGAGAAGCGTAAGCTGCCCTTACTCCACAGCAAGGAAAAATACCGTAAGCTTTTCACCTTCCCTGTAATCAATTATTATTACGCTCTCGGCTTTACCTTCGAGGATGAAAGCTTTGAGGAGCTGGCAAGGGAATATGCCTTTCTTTATGATGAAAGGTATCCTTCAGCCTCAGTTTCCTTTGAAACGGAAAATCTTCTCAGAAAATTAAAGCAGGCAGGTATAGGTCAGCTGATTGTTTCGGCAACAGAGCAGGCCTTCCTGCAAAAGCAGGTCAGATACTTTGAAATTGAACATCTTTTCACCGATATTCTCGGCACAAGTGACATTTACGTCAGAAGCAAGGTGAACGTGGCTGAACGTTGGCTGAGCGAAAACGGCGTTTCTCCCGATGAGGTGCTTCTTATCGGCGACACGGTTCACGATAAGGAGGTTGCTGACAGCATCGGCTGTGACTGCATACTTATTCCTCAGGGGCATCAGTCAGAAGAGGTGCTTCTCGCCTCGGGCGCAAAGCTTGTAAAGAACATAAGTGATATTGAAAAAGAAGTGATAAAATGAAAAAAATAGTTATCGCACCCGACTCCTTCAAGGGTACTCTTTCATCTGAGGAGGTCTGCGAAACGGTTAAAAATGAGCTTTTAAGGCGGTATCCCGATGCAGATATTACTGCAATTCCCGTTGCAGACGGCGGTGAGGGTACCGTCAATGCCTTTTTATATGCCCTTGGCGGTGAAAGAGTATACTGCAAGGTCAGCAGTCCTCTCGGGCGACAGATTGACGCCTTTTACGCCATACTTCCCGATAATACTGCCGTTATTGAAATGGCGCAGGCATCGGGCATAACCCTTGAAAAAGAAAAAAATGCTACGGACAGCTCAAGCTTCGGCACTGGAGAGATGCTTCTTCACGCACTCAGTAAAGGTATACGCAACATTATCATCGGCATAGGCGGAAGTGCCACAACCGACGGAGGCATCGGTATGCTTACTTCTCTCGGGATAAAATTTCTCGATAAAAACAATGTAGCTGTACCGCCCTGCGGCAGAGGTCTTCAGCTGATAGAAAAAATTGACCTTTCATGTCTTGACGAAAGAATAAAGGAATGTAATATTACAGTCCTTTGCGATGTCAAAAATCCCCTTTACGGCAAAAACGGTGCCGCCTACATATTTTCCCCTCAGAAGGGTGCAGATGAAAATGACGTGATTTTTCTCGATAAGGGTCTGAGAAATCTCGCCAATGTCAGCAAAAACGTTCTGGGCAAGGATTATTCATCACTTGAGGGTGCAGGTGCCGCCGGCGGACTCGGCTTCGGTCTTGTTGCTTTTCTCGGTGCGAAGCTGCAGCGCGGAGTGGATTGTGTGCTTGACACAGCCGGCTTTGATACCAAGGCAGAAGAGGCTGACCTTATCATAACCGGTGAGGGCAGAATGGATGAACAATCCCTTATGGGCAAGGTGCCCTTCAGCATTGCTGAAAAATGCACAGGGAAAAAGGTTGTTGCCATTGTCGGACTTTGCGATATTGATAAAGTAACAGCCGCAAGGCACGGCATCGCTCAGATAACTGAAACCAATCCTCTTCATCTGCCCTTTGAGGAAATAAGACACTGTGCAAAACAGATGTTAATTGACGCCTGCGGACAGATTATTATATGAAAAAGGGAAAATTTATTTTTTTCTCTTGATTTATTTTCGTTTTTGCTGTTTAATATAAGATGTTAAAATATGAATTCAAAGGAGCAGAAAAAATGAGCAATATCAAAAGACTTAAGTATTTTGTTGACGGTCAGTGGCTTGAATCAAAAACCGAAAAATATATGCCTGTTTACAACCCCAGCACCGGTGAAGTAATCGCTGAAACACCCTGCTGTACTCAGGAAGAGGTTGAGGCGGCTATCGCTTCAGCAAAGGCAGCCTTCCCTGCTTGGTCAAACACTCCCGTTATGAAAAGAGTTCAGGTACTCTATAAATTCCGTGAGCTCCTCGTTGAGCATCTTGACGAGCTTTCAGAGCTTTGCGCTCTCGAGCACGGTAAGGTTCTTTCCGAGGCAAAGGGTGATATTCTCAAGGTTAAGGAACCCGTTGAGCACGCTATCTCCGCTCCCTCACTCACAATGGGCGACTGCATGAGAGACACTTCAAACGGCTATGACACCACACTTTACTACGAGCCTGTCGGCGTTTTCGCAGGTATCGTTCCCTTCAACTTCCCCGGTATGATTCCCATGGGCTGGATGGTTCCCTGCTGTATTGCCTGCGGTAACACAATCGTTCTCAAGCTCGCATCAATGACACCTATGACCGCTATGCGTCTTAATGAGCTTCTCATAGAAGCAGGTCTTCCCAAGGGTGTTGTTAACCTTGTTACCTGCTCAAGAGTTGAAGCAGACATTTTCCTCAAGCACCCCGATGTTAAGGGCATCACCTTCGTTGGCTCAACAAAGGTAGGTCTTCACGTATATAAGGAAGCTTCCGCAACAGGCAAGAGAGTACAGGCTCTCTGTGAGGCTAAGAACCACGCTCTCGTACTTGATGACGCTGCTCTCGAAAGATCAGCAAGAGGTATCATCAACTCCTCATTCGGCTGTGCAGGTGAAAGATGTATGGCTCTTCCCGTTGTTGTTGCACAGGAAGGCATTGCTGACAAGCTTGTTGCTCTTCTCAAGCAGTACGCTTCAGAGCTCAAGCTCGGTCCCGCATACGAAGCAGACTCAACCCTCGGCCCCGTTGTTACCGCTGAACATAAGAAGAGCGTTATCGACTGGGTCAACAAGGGTATTGAGGAAGGTGCAACTCTCGTTCTTGACGGACGTGATGCAGTTGTTCCCGGCTATGAAAACGGCTTCTATGTAGGTCCCACAATTCTTGATAACGTTACTGAGGAAATGACAGTAGGTACTCAGGAAATCTTTGGCCCCGTGCTTTGCATCAAGAGAGTCAAGACATTCGAGGAAGGTCTTGCTCTTATGAACCGCAATCCCTTTGCTAACGGCTCAGTTATCTTCACTCAGAGCGGTTACTATGCAAGAGAATTCGCAAAGAGAACTGACGGCGGTATGGTAGGCGTTAACGTTGGTATTCCCGTACCCGTTGGCGTATTCCCCTTCACAGGCCACAAGCTCTCCTTCTTCGGTAATCTCCACTGCCTCGGCAAGGATGCTTTCCGCTTCTTCACAGAAACAAAGGCTGTTACAACACGCTGGTTTGACGAGGAAGAAATGAAGGCAACAACTGTTGACACTTGGGACGGCTCAGTAGGCGGCGGCATCTGATAAATGCAAAATGCAAAGTGCAAAATGCAGAATTGCGCCCTGCGTGAGCGGATGAGGCTTACTGCCTCCCGCCCATAAAAAGAGATAAAATTAAGCGACCGATTAAATCGGTCGCTTTTGATTTTATTTATCGCCGTTATCAGCTTCGTTTGGATTTATTACATTCTGAGGCTCGGATATCGGGTTTCCGTATTCATCTGAAATAAAGCCCTGAGGTGAGTAGGTCTGCTGATGGGGATAGCCTGCGAGGTTCTGTCCGTAGGGTGCGCCGTTCTGCTGATAGGGGTAACCTGCAGGATTCTGTCCGTAAGGCATTCCGCCCTGCTGAGGATCGAAGTACCCGTTTTCAATCTGCTTGTAAATCATATTCTTATAAACGTAAGGAGCAGCGTCGCCATACTTTTCGTTTTTCACTGCTTCATAGAATGCGGCCTGAGTGGTAATGACATAAGGCATAAGCCAGACTGAAAGAATGCTCAAGGTGAAAAATTCAAGTATATACCAGCCTATAAAGCTGAGGCTGAGCAAAAAGTAATCAAGCTTGTTGCCGTCCATAAGTTTTTTTGATTCCTTTATGGCATCCGATGCACTGATGTCGGGATTCTCAGCCATAATGAAGTTTGCCATAGAGTATGAAAGACCCTTGATAATACCGGGGATAATAAAAAGCAGCGTCCACAGGAATGTGAAAATACTTATAAGCAGGTTAAGAATAAAAACATTACCGAAGTTTCTGAAGCCGTCAAAAATAGTGGTGATTTCTATTTTCTGTCTGTTTATCGCCTTATAGCCTATGGAATACAATCCGAAGGCAAGAACGGGAAGAGCAAAGGTAGAAAGCAGACCCGTTACACTGTTGAGGGGCGAATTGGCAAAGAAAGTATAAACCGAGCTGCTAAAACCAGGCATATCTATTCCAATCTCTGCTGTAATTTCATAAAATGACGTAATTGCTGACGGAACGCTGCAGATTGAATTTGCGGCAAAGTAAATCAGAGTGCCTATAGCTACCGTACTCCATTTTCCCGCAAGAGATTCCTTAGCTATTTTCTTATAATAACCGTAATCCATATTTTTCTTCCTTTCTTTTATTTGCATTATTATAAAACATTTTATTTTCCGTTTCAACACTATATTACCTGTTTTGTGCTGATTCTTCCGTATTTTTTCTTCTTTGCCGCCTTATATTCACTATATGAATATTATATTCATATAAATTATGAAAGTCAAGCATAAATTATGATAAATTTGAATATAGAGGTGACACTATGAAAAATATCAAGCTTATCAGAGTTATGAATGACTATACCCAGCTCAAGGTTCAGATGGAAACGGGAATATCCCAGAGCATTCTTTCAAAATATGAAAGAGGCGACCTTCTTCCCACGGTTGAAAACCTTGAAATTCTTGCCGATTTTTATAAAACAAGCCTTGACTTTCTGATGGACAGGACAGACGAAAAAACACCTTACCCTAAAAAGAAGGATAAATGATAATACAGTAAAAAAACGCTCCCTGTTCGGAAGCGTTTTCATTTTATTTATGCCCTCGCCGGACCGGCATTCTTTTCTTGAGAACCCCTCAGTCAGGACTCCGTCCTGACAGCTCCCCTTTCAGGGGCGCCGAGAATCAAAAGAACCTTTATGCTTTTTATTCAACTGTTACCGTGCAGGATGCGCTTTTGCCGTTCCATGTGGTTGCAGTTATAACCGCAGTGCCCGGCAGAAGAGCTTCAATGTTTCCTGACTGGTCAACGGAAACAACACCGGGTGCTGAGCTTGTCCAGATAACGGTCTGATTTGCCGAATCTATAGGAAGAACAGCGACAGTAAGCTGAGTTTTCTCGCCGATTGCAAGTGTTTTTGTTGCTGAACTTATGTATATTTCCTCAGGTGACTGACTTACAGTAACCTTACATTCAGCCTTAAGACCTGCTTCAAGTGATGTTACGGTGATTGTAACCTGACCCTTCTTGTGATAAGTGATATAACCCTCATCGTCAACAGTAGCAATGCTTTCATCGGAGGATGACCACTTAACCTTCTTGTTATATGCATTTTCGGGGCTGATTGTATATCTGAGCTGATGAGTAAGACCTGTGTATGCACCGTTATATTCAGAAAGCTCAAGTCTGATGCTTTCAACAGGCTGAACAACAAGTATATCTACAGTTGCAGTTTTGCCTGTAAGGCTTGATACTGCAGTAACGGTTGCCGTACCTGCGCCGACACCTGTAACAACACCGGTTTTGCTGTCAACGGTAAGCACTGTATTATCCGATGAAGCAAAGGTGAAGCTTTCATCGTGGTCAGCGGGTGTAGCCTCAACGATTATATCTGCCGAAGCACCCTTACTGATTGAAAGTGAGGCAATGCTGATGCTGAAGCTTTCAACGGGTCTCGGAACAAAAACTTTACACACCGCACTAATTCCGCTGTCGGTGCTTGTGCAGGTAATATCAGCCGTACCGGGAGCTACTGCTGTCACAACACCGTTTTCATCAACAACGGCAACACCGTCGTCGGAGCTTGTGAAGGTAACATCCTTATTCGTTGCATTCAAGGGAGTGATGATCGGCACAAGAGTTTCACTCTTACCGATAAGAAGCTGAAGCTCTGTCTTATTAAGGTCAACTGCTGTTACAGGCTCAATAACCGTAACCTCACACTCTGCATAAGCCTCGCTGTTATCTGCCGCTGTTGCCCTGATTGTTACAACACCCGACTTTCTTGTGGCGGTAATTGTTCCGTTCTCGACTGTTACAACAGTATCGTCTGATGAAGTCCAGATAATATCCTTTGCGGTTGCATCATCGGGAGAAATCTTAACTGTAAGAGTATGGCTTTCTTCCTTATCTATGCTGATTTTTTCTTCACTCATTGCAAGAGCTTCGATGCCGATGCCTACCTTTACAAAACAGAAATCTGCATAGCCGCCGTCTTCACTGAAGACGCTGATAATTGCAGTACCCTTGCTTATGGGTGATACCTTACCGTTGCTGTCAACACAAGCAACTGAGCTGTCGCTTGTTTTCCATATAAGGTTCCGGTTTGTGGCATCAAGAGGCTTAACAGAAGCTTCAAGAGTAAATTCTCTGCCTACGTATGCCGAAACAGAATGGCTGCTCATCTCAACGGATGAAACATGTCTTAATACAGTAATCACACACTCGGCGGTTTTACCTGTATCCTCGGTTGTTGCGGTGATTGTAACAACACCCTTATCCTTTGCGGTAACAGCACCGTTTTCATCAACCGTTGCAATGTTCTCATCCTTGCTTTCCCAGATTACCTTCTTGTTTGTGCAATCCTCGGGAAGAACTGTCGCATTAAGAGTAAGAGTATCGCCGCAGTAGATTTCTGCCTCTGTCTTATCAAGACGTACTTCTTCGCTCTTTACCTCAACGGTTACCACACACTCAGCAAATACGCTTTCGAGAGCGGTCTGCACTCTGATTGTAGCCGAGCCTGCCTTAAGAGCAGTTATCTTTCCGTTTTCGTCAACGGTAACCGTGCTGTCGTCTGAAGATGACCATAAAAGCTCTCTTTCGGTTGCATCATCGGGAAGAATTGTTACTTCAAGCTGATATTCTTCGCCTTTAAGCACAGTTACGGCGCTTTCCTTAAAGGAAACGTTATCGATATATCTGATTACCTTAACAAGGCAGGAAGCCTTGATTTCGCCCTTTTCCTTTGAAACTGCGGTGATTGTTGCTTCACCTGTCTTAAGAGCGGTAACTTCACCGTCAACCACGGTAAGAACTGTTTCGTCGGAGGAAATCCATTCAACTTCCTTATTGTAAGCATTTGCAGGAAGCACATTTGCGGTGAGAGTGAATATATCGTCAACCTTTACTGTCTTTTCAGCTTCGCTGAGCTCAACTCCCTCCACCTGCTGACGGACTTCTACTGTAATGTTATTTGTTACGCTTTCGTCGGTGGCGGTTACTGTGATAACAGCCTCACCTGCACCGATTGCATTTACAACACCGCTTTCATCAACGGTTGCGATTGTTTCGTCTGAACTCTTATAGGTTACACTCTTGTCTGTTGTATCCTCGGGAAGAACTGTTGCGGTTACCGTTCCGCTTTCGCCCACCCAGAGGTATTCCTTATCGAAGGTAAGCTCAACGCTTTCAGCCATACGGATTACTGTAATCTTACAGGAAGCCTTAAGCTCACCCTTTTCCTTTGAAACTGCGGTGATTGTTGCTTCACCTGTCTTAAGAGCGGTA